>CAUVDV010000034.1:0-17488 GCA_963550755.1 uncultured Lachnospiraceae bacterium | reverse complement strand
GAAGGAGAAAACATCGTCATGTTTTCCTTCGCGCAGGGGCTTAATTTTGCGGCCGGCCTTTTGATTTTGCTGTATGGCGTCAGAATGCTGATCAGTCAAATCGTACCGGCCTTTCAGGGCATTTCCGAAAAGCTGGTGCCGAACGCGATCCCGGCGTTTGACTGTCCGATTTTATTTAATTATAAGCCCAATGCCGTTTTAATTGGTTTTCTCTTTGCCATGATCGTGTCGACGGTGATGATTGTAATTGCCAACAGCCTTAATTTATTTGGCATTATTCTGATTCCGCTGGTTATTACATCTTTCTTTGAATGCGGTACGGCGGCGGTCATTGCCGAGGGACAGGGGGGCCTGCGCGGCTGCGTGATCGGAACGTCGGTGGCGTCGATCTGCATGGTCGTCTTTATGGGCGTATCGGCCCTGCTTTATGCCGGCACCATTCAAAACTGGATTTTGATTTTCGGCGGCAATGATTTTTCAGTCTTTGGGGCATTGGCGCGGCTGATTGCCAGCCTGTTTGGAATGGCGGTATAATTATGCTGAGTTATATCGCTAAAATAAAAGAACTGGTTGACCAGGTGGAAGCGGAGGAAACGGATCATATCCGGCAGGCGGCCGGCTGGGTGACGGATGCCTTGGAAAACGGCCATGCCATTTATGCATTTGGCGCCAGCCACGCCTCTATTTTAAGTCAGGAGCTTTTTTACCGGGCCGGTGGTTTGCTGCCGGTGACACCGATTTTTGGCCGGGAGATTATGTTAGATACCGCGCCGGTGACGAAAACCAGCCAAATGGAAAAATTAGAAGGCTATGGCCGGATTTTGGCGGATAGTTATCCGCTGGCGGCCGGGGACATTCTTTTGATTCATTCGGTGTCGGGCCGCAATCCGGTGGCGATTGATTTGGCGCTGGCAGCCAAGGAAAAGGGCGTCCGGCTGATTGGCATTACTAGCCGCGCGTACAGCGCTTCGGTCTCTTCCCGTCATTCCAGCGGTAAAAAATTAATGGATTTGTGCGATTTGATTTTGGATAATCATGGTGAAATCGGCGACGCCTGCTGCCCGGTCGAAGGGCTGCCGGTCAAGGTGGGGGCATCCTCGACCGTGATCGGCTGTCTGATGGTCAACGCGATGATGGTGGAAGCGGTCGAGCGGATTCAAAAAAATAAGAAAATTCCGGCGCCGGTTTTTTACAGCGCCAACTTAGACGGCGGCGCCGAAAAAAATCAGGAATTGTTCGAGCGTTTCCGGCAGCAAATTCATTATTCGTTTTAAAGGTGAAAAAGCGATTTTAAAACAGAAAAACTTCGCCGCCAGCGCGGCTAAAACGAGGCTGTTGTATTTTAAGATTTTTACGCAAGATTTAGGAAAAACCTTTGCGATTGATCGCAATATCTTGTGTAAGATCTGTATTTTGCAACAGCCCCGTTTTTTAAAAGACTTAAAACAAAAAACAGCCCATAAAATACAATATATTTTATCAGAAATGAACTGGTGTTTTTTCGTCCGATTTGCTATAATAAAATTATAAGCGGCCGAATGATTTCGGCTATACGGAGCAGGTAGGGAAAAATTGGTTTTTAAAGGGAGGAAAAATTTATGAATATCTGGCATGATATTAAACCGGAACGGGTTACACCGGACAAGTTTATCGCCGTAGTTGAAATCAGCGGCGGCAGTAAGGTGAAATATGAAATGGATAAAGCAACCGGCCTTTTGCGGATGGACCGGGTGCTGTATACGGCGACCCACTATCCGGCCAATTATGGATTTTTGCCGCTGACCTACGCCAATGACAAAGACCCGCTGGACGTGCTGGTGCTGGCTTCGGTTAATTTTGTACCGATGTCAATGGTCGAGTGCTATCCGATTGGGGTGGTGATCATGGAGGATGAGGGCTACCGGGATGAGAAAATCATTGCTATTCCCTTTACCGACCCGACTTACAGCAGTTTCCAAAAGATTGAGGATTTACCGGCTCATATTATGAAAGAGCTCCTGCATTTCTTTGAGGTATATAAAACACTGGAAGGCAAAGCAACCGCTATTGGCAGCGTGGAGGGCAAGGAAACGGCCAAAGAGATTATTCGGCAGGCGCTGGCGGACTATTGGCAGCTCCGTTCGGAAGGCAAGCTGGGTTAGTGAAAAGAGGGCGATTATGAAAATAGTGCTGATCAGCGATACCCATGGCTATTATGAAGGCCTGGCAGGCAGTATAAAAGAGCAGCAGGCAGACTATATCCTGCATATGGGTGACGGGGTGGAGGAAGCGCATCGGCTGAAGCGGGAACTGGAGCTGCCGGTTTTGGCGGTGGCCGGTAATAATGATTACGGAACTAAGGAAAAAGAGGAATTGTTTTTAATCTTAGAACATATACCGATTTTTATGACGCATGGGCATCGCTACGGCGTACACTATGGCCGGGAGCAGCTGGCCGAGGCGGCTCTGCAAAAAGGAGCCAAACTGGCTTTGTACGGGCATACCCATATTTTCAGAGATGAGGAAATTGACGGCGTTCGGCTGATTAACCCCGGTTCGCCTACTCTGCCGCGGGGCGGCGGGAGTCCCAGCTATGCGGTGTTAGACCTGACCAGCGGGGAGTTAAAAAGGGTCATCGTGGCGGCGCCCAAGGGTCTGCGCTGGCTGTTTTAATGGCTGTTTTAAAATGGTCATACAACCAAAACGCTGGGTAAGTCATGATTTCCTGAAATACGGAATAGACGGCTTGGCGCAGCTAAATTTTGATGGATTGCTGGTGTGAGCATTAAATATCAGGCTTGTCTTTGTAGCGCTAATCGGCAGGCAATGAAAGGCGAAAAAAACAATCGCCGGTGACAGTTTAAGTTACCGGCGATTGTTTTTATGCTGTTTTAGTTTTTGCTTCAGCCCTTTGCCGAAAGACAAAGCCAAAGGCCGTTTAAAAAGAGCGTTCCGACAGGGGTGAACTTAAACCTTTATTTTACCACTTTAGCGTACTTAAAGGAAAGCTGACTAAGCGGCGACAAACTCCAGCCCTTGACATAGTCCTTCATCATCAGGCTGCTGGCTCTATGGTACAGCGGCAGGAAGGGATAATCAGCCATCAAGATATCCTCGGCTTCCCGAATCAGGGTCAGTGCCTTGACCGGATCCAGTTCGGTCTTGATTTCATTCACCTTGGCGTCATAAGCCGGATTGCTGTAAGCGCTGTGATTGAGGTAATCGCCGGTTACAAACGACGGCAGGAAGGTCATTGGGTGCATAAAGTCCGCGCCTGCGCCCATAGCGGCCACTTCATATTTCATCGCCTGAACATCGGCATAATAAACCGCCCATTCAGAATTGCTGATTTCAACATTGATGTTCAGGTTTTCCTTGAACATTTGCGCCAATGCCTCGGCAATCAGCTTGACCTGCGGACTGGTGTAATAAGACAGCTGTAAGGTGGGAAAGCCTTTGCCGTCTGGATAACCGGCCTCGGCCAAGGCTTTTCTGGCCTCCTCGACATTGGCAGTATCGGTAATACCGTAATCGGAACGGCCCTCGGTATAATCCTTACCGTCAACCACATAGCCGGGACCAAGCAAGGCGTGCGCCGGCAAATCCGAGCTTTGCAAAACGTTTTCAATTAGGGATTTCCGGTCAATCGCCAGATTCAGCGCTTTTCTCACCAGGACATTATCATAAGGCGCTTTTTGGGTATTGATTAAATAGTAGCTAGTAGCGTAGGTCGGCATGATATGCAGATCATCGCTTTCCGCCTTCAGCCGGGCAAAGTCGGCCATCGGCACCGAGCGCATACCGTCGATTTCATTGCTGTCAAAGGCAATCAGAGCGGTGGCTTGGTCTTTAATCATGCGGAAAGTAATTTCTTCTAAGGTCACGTTATCGGCGTCCCAGTAATTTTCGTTTTTGGTCAAAACGGTCGCTTCGTTTAAGTTCAGCTTGGTAATCTTAAACGGGCCGTTGACGACATAGGTATCGGCCGACAGGGTCCATTTGTCGCCATTGGCTTCCACGGTCGCTTTGTTTAGCGGCGCGTAAACATGAAGCGCCAGCAAATCAATGAAGAAAGAAGTCGGGCTAATCAGCTCAATAACAAGCGTTTTTTCATCCGGCGCTTTAAAGCCGACTTGATCAAAGGCAACCTTGCCCTCATAGCATTCCTGCGCGTTTAGGACATAATCGGTAATCATATTGACGTTTTGCGAAGCGGTTTCCGGCTTCAGCGTCCGCTCAAAGCTGTACATAAAATCGGCCGCGGTCAGGGGCGAACCGTCGCTCCATTTTAAGCCGTTCTTTAAGGTAAGGGTATAGGTTTTGCCGTCCTCGGAAACGGTCCAGCTTTCCGCCAGTGCCGGAACCAGCTCATTGTTGGCGTTGGAGGAAACCAAGCCCTCAAAGCAATTGTCTAAAAACGGCATAGCAAAGGAATTGTTGGTAATGGTCGGATCCAATCCGTCTGGCATATCATGCAGAGCAAAAATAATCTTTTGCTCGGCGGCAGGGGTGTCGGTAGCAGGAGTTGAAGTTTCTTTACCGCTGTCTTTAGCGGTTTGATCAGTAGTCGTCGTGGTGTCATCTTCGGTTTTGCTGGCAGTATTGCCGCCGCAGCCGGTCAGCATGGATAAAACCAGCAGCAAACTTAAGCCCATCGTTAAAAATCGTTTCATAAAATTACCTCTCTTTCTTTTATTTTGCGGTTACTCTATCATTCAGCTTTCTTCGCTGTGCCCTGCCCGGGAACGGAAAAAACTTTCCTGCTTCGGCGAGAAAGGCGGCTTAAAGTTTGGCGGTGAAAAAGTGTAGGCGGCTACGGAAAGGAGCCGCTTTTAAGCCGGTTCACGGTCTTTGGCCGACAGGAGAAAGCTGAGGCTATCGCTTTTCCGCCGATGGTCTGCCCGGAAACATTGGTCAAACCGATAACGAAAAGGCGAGCAGCTTTTTATCGAATCCTTCCTTTCTCTCTGACCGCGGATTTTTCTTTATGACTGGCGGGGCCGCAATGGTTTTAGCGGCTGGCCGTCTTTAGCGGGCAAGAGAAAGCCGGAACGCTAATACAAGTGGCAGGCGACCTGATGGCCGGGCGCGACTTCTTTCATGGTCGGGTCGGCTTCCTGACAAATCTTTTTGGCATAGGGGCAGCGGCTGTAAAAGCGGCAACCCGGCGGTAAAGAAATGGGGCTGGGAATATCGCCGCTCATTTCCGCCTGACTGCTTAGCTTGGCCGCCCGCACGTCAAGACTGGGAATACTGGCCAGCAGCCCTTTGGTATAAGGATGCAAAGGATTTTTATACAATTCTTTGGCTTCGCTTAGTTCTACTAATTTTCCCAAATACATGACGCCGACATGGTCAGAAATATACTCAACCACCGATAAGTCATGGGCGATAAATAAGTAGGTCAGTTTTTCTTTTTTCTGGAAATCGGTCAGCAAGTTAATAATCTGCGCCTGAATGGAAACGTCCAGCGCCGAGATCGGCTCGTCGCAAATGACCAGTTTCGGCCGTAAAATCAGAGCCCGGGCAATTCCAATCCGCTGTCGCTGCCCGCCGGAAAACTCATGGGCATAGCGGGTGCTGTGTTCAGCGTTTAAGCCGACTTGCTTTAAAATTTCATTGACCATTTCATTCCGTTCTGCCTTGCTGCTGCCGATCTGATGGGCTTCCAGCGGTTCGGCAATGATATCGCGCACTGTCATTCGGCCGTTGAGCGAAGTATAAGGATCCTGAAAAATCATTTGTATATTTTTACGGATCGGTTTGAGTTGTTTTTGCGACAATTCCGCAATATTTTGACCGTCAAAAATAATTTGACCGCTGGTCGGGTCATAAATCCGAATAATTGTCCGGGCGCAGGTGGATTTGCCGCAGCCGGACTCGCCAACCAGACCCAGGGTTTCTCCCTCGTTGATATGGAAGCTGACGTCATCAACGGCATGGACGACTTGGTCTTTATAATTTTTTACCGGAAAATGCATGACTAAGTTTTTAATCTCCAGCAGTTTCATATCTTTTTCCTCCACTTTCGTTTATTTCTGCGCAAAGGGGTTGTGCTCGGCCGGTGCGTTTTCGGTAATCAGCCAACAGCCGGAATAATGCTGCTCGCTGATTTGGGTATAGGGCGCCATTTGTTTGGCGCAAATCTTGCGGGCATAGCGGCAGCGCGGCGCAAAGGGGCAGCCGGCCGGGGGGTTCAGCATATCCGGCGGCGAGCCGAGGATCGGCTGCAAGGGGACGGATTTATCCTGACCGATTTTTGGGATTGACTGAATGAGCCCCATGGTATAGGGATGTTTGGGATTTAAAAATAAATCCTCCATCAGTCCTTCTTCCATTTTCATGCCGCCGTACATAACGATTGCCCGGCTGCACAGCTGCATAACCACACCCAGGTCGTGGGTAATAAATAAAATGCTCATGCCCAGTTCTTTTTGCAGTGAGGCCAAAAGCTTTAAAATCTGCGCTTGAATGGTAACGTCCAGCGCGGTAGTCGGCTCGTCGGCAATCAACACATCGGGCTTGCAGGCCAGCGCCAGCGCGATCATGACCCGCTGCCGCATACCGCCGGAAAACTCGTGGGGCAGGCTTTTGTAGCGCTTTTCCGGTTCGGGAATCTTGACCAGCCGAAAAAGCTCCAACACCCGCGTTTTCATTTCTTCCTTGCCGACCTTCGGATAATGGATCCGAATCATTTCAGCCACTTGTTCGCCGACCGAAATCAGCGGGTTTAAGGAAGACATCGGGTCCTGGAAAATCATGGCAATCTCCTTGCCGCGAATTACCCGAATTTCATTTTTGGACATAGCCGAAATGATTTTGCCGTTAAAGTTGACAGTTCCTTCTTTAATCCTGGCATTTTCTGCCAAAAGCTGCAGAACCGACATACTCATGACGCTTTTGCCGCTCCCTGATTCGCCGACTACGCCCAGCGCTTCGCCGGCCGCCAGAGACAGGTTCATCCCGCGCAGCGCCTGAACTTCTCCGTTTTGGGTGTAAAAAGAAGTTTTCAAATTTTCAATTTGTAATAAAGCCTGTGTCATAGCGTATCCTTTCGTGGTTGCCGCTTAGGCAAGCAGATATTTACTGGTCGGGGAGAGCCCGCTCTCCAGAGGTATCAACATAAATATCCATTTGTTTAACGCCCTCTTTTGTAAGTTAAAGAATTGCGAAGGGCTTGTCTAACGGTAACTAAATTATTTTACATTTCTCCTGATGAGGGAAAGCAGCAACTATTTTTTCAGTTTCGGGTCAAGTGCATCCCGTAAGCCGTCGCCCACATAGTTAAAAGCAAACATAATCAAACAAATCATCAGCGAAGGCATCAGCAGCTGATAGGGGTTGGTGCGCAGCATTTGAATCGAGTCGTTGCACATTGTTCCCAGGCTGGCCATCGGGGCGGCAATACCGATACCGATAAAGCCGAGAAAAGCTTCCATAAAAATAGCGGACGGAATCATCATAGTAGCGGTTACTAAAATCGGCCCCATCGCATTGGGCAAAAGATGCCGGAACAAAATCGTGGATTGGCTGGAACCGATTGTTTTAGCGGCGTAAACAAACTCATTTTCTTTTAGGGAAAAGATCTGTCCGCGCACCACCCGCGCCATGGTTACCCAGTAAACACTGGAGAGCGCAATAATAATACTTAAAAATCCGTCGGATAAAACTACCATGATTAAAATTACATAGAGCGTCAGCGGTACGGTACTGATAATATCGACTACCCGCATCATGACGGCGTCAATATTGCCGCCGGCGTAAGCGGAAATACCGCCGTAAATCATACCGATGGTCATATTGACCAAAGTCGCGATAAAAGCGACAATCAGCGAAATCTTGGTGCCGTACATCAGCCGGGTCAGCAAATCCCGGCCCAGACCGTCCGTTCCCAAAAGGAAAGTGGTGTTCCACACCCGATTATCCTTGGCCAGACGTTTTCCTTCCTTATTTAATAAAGCCGCCGGCTTTTTCGCGTAGCTGAGGACGATTTCTTTGCCTTTAAAGGTAAAATAAGTAACTTTCTCGGCCGGGTTATCGTGTTTTTTGTCTAAGGCGGACAGGAGCTTACCGCTGGGGCTGACATTTAAGACTTTCAGGTTCGGCGTAATATAAAACAGGTCGCCGTCAATATTGGTTACCTCCAAAAGCGGCGGGATATTGGTAAAGTCCAGCGCTTGCGTGTCAAAGGAGTAAGGCGTAAAATACGGTCCGATAAAAGCAAACAGCATCAGCAGCACGATAATCAGGAGGCCGATAAAAGCCGATTTTTTATGGCAAAACCGAAACCAAACATCCTCAAAAAAGGTGCGCTGCTTGCTCCATAATTTTTCCCGCAGTTCATTTTCCTCACCCAAAAGCTCCCAATCCGAATCGGGAATGATTAAATTCTTATCCATAATTTATCCTTTCTGCCGACGGCTTTTGCCGGCGGTGCTTGCGTCCGTTCGTTGTTTTTGGCGAAAGCGTTTTCTAACCTGTTCGCTTTCCAAGGAAAAGGTCTATTCATATTTGATCCGCGGGTCAATCATCATGTAAAACATATCCACTAAAAAAATCATGACAATTAAGAAAGTAGCGTAAAAAATAGTCATGCCCATGATCGCCGTGTAATCCCGCTGCGCCACGCTGTCAACAAAGTAAACGCCCATGCCGGGAATGGCAAAGATTTTTTCAATGACAAAAGAACCGGTTAAAAGCCCCGCTACTGTTGGCCCCAAAATGGTGATAACCGGAATCAGGGCGTTGCGCAAAGCGTGACGGGTGATCACCTTAAATTCGGTTTGTCCCTTCATTCGGGCGGTTCGGATATAGTCCTGCTTCATGACTTCCAAAAGACTGGAGCGCATCAGCCGGGCGATAAAGGAAATGGAGTAGCCGCCAAGAGCGATTATCGGCAAAATATAGCCCTGCCATGAATCCAGACCAAAGGTCGGGAGGAGCTCCAGGCGAAAGCTGAAAACATAAATCAGGGCGGTGGCGATAACAAAGGAAGGAATCGTTACGCCCAAAGTAGCCAGCGTCATCACGAAAACGTCCTGCCATTTGCCGTTTTTGATCGCCGCTAAAATCCCTAGCGGCAGAGCGATCAGCACAATAAAAACCAAGGTAATCAGTCCAAGCTTAGCCGAAACCGGAAAACCCTCGCTGATAAAATCATTGACGCTTTTGCCCTGATATTTAAAAGAAGGACCAAGATCTAGGCGCGCCAAGCCTTTCAGATAATCAAAAAACTGTTTTGGCAGAGGATCGTCCAAATGATATTTTTGATTGAGGGCTTCCTGCACTTTTGGCGGCAATTGTTTTTCCCGAGTAAAGGGCCCGCCGGGCACTGCGTGCATAAAAATAAAAGTGAGCAATATAATTATGAAAAGAGTAAGGAAGGTCATGGCGATTCTTTTTAAAATATAACGATACATAATAGATAGCTCCTTTCGTTTCTGCGAAGAAAACTGCCGTTTGCTTTGCCTTTTCTTTGTGCTTTCATGACGAATGATAGGCAAAAGCCGCCGTATTTACTGAAACCGGCGGCTTTTGCATTAGTACCGTCTTGCCATGGCTGTATTTGTCACGCGGCTTTTGTCGGTAAATTGATGTATAAAAATAGAATATAGAAAATATTTGAAACATTATACCACACAAAAACGAGGATTGCAATTTTATTTTTCATTTCTTGCAAATATGGGAAAGAACAATAAAAATCAATTTTTAAAGATGGAAAATTCTGGTACTATTATTGATAAAGAAAAGACGAATTGACAAAATCAACTTTTTTGAAAGTTTTATACATAAAAATATAGTCTTTTTGCCAAAACCAAAAAATGATGGATTAAAAAAGCAGTTTCTTCCTTATTAAAGGCAAGTTAGCGGGAGCTAACCCCGAGTGCAGATCTTTTATCCGGCCTGGAGCCGGCAGCCTGATTATGGGAAGCTTTGATTGGGGGCGCGTTTTAGTTAGGCGTTACGCCTTTACGCCTCTTTTCGGGCAAATCGCATTTGGCTGTATCGCCGCCGGAAAGCGTAAACTTTCGCTGCAAACTGCCGAGGCTTTGATTTTGACGGCGCGCTTTATTGAGGCGCTGCGTTTCCTTGCGGCGACGCAAATCGCCTTTTATTTTGCTGCCGAAAGACATGAATTTTCGTCGTAAATACCCGCCGGGGATTTGACGTTAAATAAATGCAGCGGAAAATAAATCCCGCCAATTGGCAGCGCCCAGCCAATAATATTGCCGACTGTTACCGGCAGAAGGCTCTGCAGAAGGGCATCGCCCCAATTAAACAGTATTATTGAAGATGAGGTGGCTGAGAATATAGATTAACATCCAGTTTATTATAGGGGATTTCAATGCCAGCCTGATCCAGGAGCTGTTTGGAGCTTTCTAAGAGATCATAGGTAACCTCCCAGTAATCCTCGCTTTTGACCCAGACGCGGGCGGTAAAGTTCAGAGAGCTGGTAGCCTGTGCCGTCAGCCGCAGAAAAGGTGCGGGCTCTTTTAAGACCTTGGGATGAGCAGTTAATAGACTCATCAGGAGCGATTTTACTTCATTAATATCGCTGCCATAACCCACCTGCAAGGTCAGTTCCACCCGGCGGGTTGATTTGACAGAGTGATTGATGACGATCGAGTTGATTAACGTGCCGTTGGGGATGATGACGGTTTTGTTGTCGGGCGTCAGCAGGCAGGAATGAAAAACCTGAATTTTTTCAATTTTGCCGGAAAAACTTTGCACTTCAATAAAGTCGCCGACTTTAAAGGGCTTTAAAATCAAAATCAAAACGCCGCCGGCAAAATTAGAGAGCGAGCCTTGCAGCGCCATGCCAACGGCCAGTCCGATTGTGCCGAGCAGGGCGATGATAGAGCTTTCCTTAACGCCCAGCTGCAAAACAACGGTGATCACCAGCAGTCCTTTTAAGGCAATGACAATAAAGGACTCCAGAAAGCCGGCCGCGGTCGGCTCCATTTTGGCCCGGCGAAAGGCCGTTCGGATCAGGCCGCCGGCGCGGGCGATCAAAAACAGTCCAACCGCCAAAGTGAGCCCCGCCAGCACAAGATGTCCGCCCAGCTTAGCGAAATATTCTAAAATCGCTTGTTTATCTCCAGAAAAAAAAGCGGAAATAAGAAAAAATGGTTTCATAAGATCCTCCTAGGAGAAAGCAAATCGTGCTCCGATAATATCAATAAACAAGACCGTTTGTTGAAAAATTTACAATAGTACTTCTTAGGCTTTAAAAATGAAAAATGTCTCAATCAGTTCCCTGACCATAGTAGAATTCTGTATTTTTATTTTAAGGATTTTTACCGAAATTGTCAATTAAAACCAATTTTAAGTTTTTTATTTAAAGATATGACCGCTCAGGTAAGCTGCTCATTACGAATGAAGGACTGTTCTCTATGACCGGCATTTTTAAACGGAGGAAAACAGCGGCTGAAAGCGGGAAAAAATCCGGGCTGATTTTGAAGAATGAAATTAAAATAGATTTAATAGTAGTACGGTCACAAGGGCTAGAAAAAAGAAATCTATCGGATTTGGTTTGACATTTAGTCGGGGCGTGCTTATAATCTTGGTATGAGGAGAATGATGCCACAGTTTTCATCAGCGGTATTCCTAAAATGTTTCGTGAAGCGAAGCAATATGGACTTCGCGAGCCGGAACTGATTGATTTGGGAAGTGATTTTCGGATAAATTTATACCGGAGAGAGGCGGAAGGTCGGAGATTTCCATAGGGACAATGAAACGCTTGCTGCCTAAGCTGCAAAAGCAAGGAATATTAAAAACTCAACTTTCCCATGTTCGTCAGAACAGTCTTTTTTAGGCTCGTTGCATGGCGGGAACGATAGGCAAATTGCGGAGCAAATTGCCGAAAGTGGAGTCCATGCACCCGCTCTCTGAGCGGGATAGAGCCCAAAAAGACTATGGGAAAGTTGAGTTAAAAAGAGTTGGCAGCCGCCGTTTAGGTAAATGGCAAGTTTAAAGGTTTAGAAAAATTTGACAGTGTACAGGAAGGAAGCGGCAATGGATAAGGAAAGTGCGAAAGATACAGGTAAAAATATAGAAAAATGGGCGGCGGCGGCCGAAGTGAATACCAAGATTCCCAATGAGCTGTATTCCCGATTCGATGTCAAAAGAGGACTGCGGGACAGCAACGGCAAAGGTGTTTTGGCGGGGCTGACCAATATCGGCGGGATTCATTCTTATTATGTGGACGAGGGCGAAATCGTGCCGGTGGACGGCGAACTTTTTTATCGGGGCTATGATATCCGCCAGTTGGTTGACGGCTTTGTTCGGGAAAAGCGGTTTGGTTTTGAGGAAATCGTCTATTTGCTGTTAATGGGCAGACTCCCGGATCAGGCGGAGCTGGCGGCTTTTCAGCAGGAATTAAGCGGCTGGCGGCAAAAGTTTCCGGAGGATTTTACCCGCGGCATTATTTTGAATATGCCCAGCCATTCGCTGATGAACAGCTTTGCCAGAAGCGTGCTTTCCCTTCACAGCCTTGACCCGGATGCGGAAAGCAGCGAGCCGGAAAAAGTGCTGAGGCAATGTATTCGTCTGATTGCGATTTTTCCGATGCTGGCGGTTTACAGTTATTACGCGGCGGAGCATTATCACAAGGGGAAAAGCTTAGTGATCCACGCGCCGCAGGCCGGTTATTCAACCGCTGAAAACTTTTTGCACATGCTGCGCAAGGACAATCAGTTCACTAAGACCGAAGCGCGGCTCTTAGACATTTTGCTGGTGCTGCATGCCGAGCATGGCGGCGGCAATAACTCCACCTTTACCGTGCATGTCGTATCCTCCGCCGGCACCGATACTTATTCGGTCATAGCGGCGGCGCTGGGCGCGCTGAAAGGGACGAAGCACGGCGGAGCGAACAGCAAAACGCCGCAAATGATCGCGGATTTAAAACAAAATGTTAAAGATTTAACGGATGAAGCGGAGCTGACGGCTTATCTGCAGGCAGTGCTGGACAAGAAAGCCTTTGACCGGCAGGGGCTGATTTATGGCGTCGGGCATGCCGTTTATACCTTATCCGATCCCAGGGAAGTACTGCTCAAAAAATATGCGGCTGATTTGGCGGCAGAAAAAGGCCGGGAGGAGGAATTTCGCCTATATCAAATGGTTGAGCGGATCGCGCCGCGGCTGGTGATGCAGCAAAAGGGACTAAAAACGCCGGTAGCGGTTAATATTGATTTTTACAGCGGCTTGATTTATGATATGCTGGGCGTTCCGCAGGAGTTGCTGACGCCGCTTTTTGCCGTGGCGCGGATTGCCGGCTGGTGCGCGCACCGGCTGGAGGAGTCGGTCAATCAAAGTAAAATCATTCGTCCGGCCTACAAAATGGTGGGTGAGCGCAAAGAATATACGGAACTGGCGAAAAGATAGTCGGCGGCGGCAAACGGAGCTGCGCCTTAAGGGCGGAAAAACGCTGTCTTTGACGCGCCGTTAAGGGCAAAGGCTTGCGTTTGGGCGCAGGTACGATAAAAAGCGCAGCCCCTAAAGCTGCATTATTGACGGGGAAAGCGAAGTTGATATAAAAATCAGAAAGAGGTTAATTGGGAATGTTGGAGAAGTATCAAGCAAGATTAGAAAACGGAAAACGCTATTTTGACATTGCCGCTTGGTGCGCGGCGCATAAGATTGAAATAGCGGACTTGCCGTTTTCGATTCGGTTATTAGTAGAAAACAATTTGCGCCATTATGACGGCAAATATTTTACGGATGAGTATTTGCAGCGGATTGGACGCTGGAGCGAGCGCTATGAGGCCAAGGAAATTCCTTTTTTGCCGGGCCGGATTTTATTGCAGGATTTAACCGGCGTACCGGCGGTGGTTGACTTGGCGGCGATGCGGGATGAGGCGGCCGCCATGGGAATGGATCCGGCCGCTATTTATCCGCGGATTCCGGTGGATTTGGTGATCGATCATTCCGTTTCTATGGATTATACCGGTACGCCCGAAGCGCTGGCGCAAAACGTGGACTTGGAGTTTCGGCGCAACGCCGAGCGCTATCGTTTTTTGAAGTGGGCGGAAAACGCTTTGCCGGGCTTTCGGGTGCATGCGCCCGGACAGGGGATCTGCCATCAGGTCAATCTGGAACAGATTGCCGGGGTGGTGCTGGAAGGCGGCGATTTGTGCTATCCCGATACGGTGGTTGGCACCGACAGTCATACCACGATGATTAACGGCTTAGGGGTACTTGGCTGGGGAGTCGGCGGGATTGAGGCGGAAGCGGCCATGCTCGGGCAGCCGATTTATTTGCTCAATCCCGAAGTAGTAGGCGTAGAATTAAACGGCCGGCTGTCAGACGGCGTAACGGCTACTGATTTAGTTTTATACCTGACACATTTGCTGCGTCAGGTCAAGGTGGTGGGGAAGTTTGTTGAGTATTTTGGCGAAGGGGCGGAGCGTTTAAGCGTTACCGACCGGGCGACCGTTGCCAATATGTCGCCGGAATACGGAGCGACCATGGGCTATTTTCCGGTAGACGAGAAAACCCTGGATTATTTGCGCCTGACCGGCCGCACACCGGAGCAGATTCGGCTGGTCGAGAACTATTGCCGCAAAAATCAGCTTTTCCGGGAAAAAGGCAGCCGGCCGCCAAAGTATACGCAAGTTGTAACGGTTGATTTAAGCACTGTCCGGCCGGCTTTAGCCGGGCCGAAAAGGCCGCAGGATTTGGTGCCGCTGCCGGACACAAAGGCCAGCTTTGCCGCTGCTTATCCGCTGCGGACAGAGCGGGAAAAGACAAGCAACGCGGGGAAAGAAGCAAGCGGCGAATTTCATTTAGCCAACGGCGATATTGTCTTGGCGGCGATTACCAGCTGCACCAATACCTCCAATCCGCAGGTTGTTTTGGGGGCGGGGCTGGTGGCGAAAAAAGCGGTTGAAGCGGGCCTGCGGGTGCCGGTTTATGTTAAAACCAGTTTTGCGCCGGGCTCTTTGGCGGTTACCCGATACTTGCAAAAAGCGGGTCTGCTGCCGTATTTGGAAAAACTGGGCTTTGCCGTGGCCGGATACGGCTGCGCCACCTGCATCGGCAACAGCGGGCCGTTATCGGAAGAGGTCAGCCGTCAAATCAAAGCCGGTGATTTGCAGGTGGTGGGGATTTTAAGCGGCAACCGGAACTTTGAGGGCCGGATTCATCCGCTGATCCCGGCGAATTATTTGGCATCGCCCCTTTTAGTGGTGGCTTTTGCTTTGGCCGGCCGAATTGATATTGATTTAACAAGCGAGCCGCTGGGCTTTACCCCGGAACATAAAGCTGTTTACTGGCAAGATATTTGTCCCAGCCGGCAGGAAATGGAGGAAACCATCCAGGCGGCGGTTTTGCCGGAGTTTTTCCGGGAGAATATCAGCGCGTTTACCGAAAAATGGCGGGCCTTATCGGGAAAAAGGACGCCGCTTTATCCGTGGGAGCCGAGCTCAACCTATGTTCGGCGGCCGGATTTTTTTGCCGGCCTGTGGGAGAAACTGACGGAAACGGCCGGAAAGAAGGAAACAGCCGGCGAAACGGCCGGAGCGCTAAAGGCAATGTCTGCGGGCGAGGCGGCGGTCAATGGGGAGCAAACAGCAAAGCCGGCCGGCAGCGGCGAGCGGTCGGCTGGCGGGAATAAAACCACAGAGCAGATAGTAAGCGGTCGACCGGAACAAGCGCTTTGCTTTTTGTCAAAGGCCAGGGCTTTGGGGGTGCTGGGCGATTCGGTGACGACCGACCATATTTCTCCGGCCGGCAGTATTGCGCCGGATAGTCCGGCTGCCCGCTATTTGACCGAGCATGGCGTAGCGTCGGCTGACTTTAACTCCTACGGCTCGCGGCGCGGCAATCATGAGGTCATGATGCGGGGAACCTTTGCCAATATCCGTCTGCGCAACCAAATGGCGGGCGGTAAGGTCGGCGGCTATACTAAGAAGGACGGGCGGCTGTTGACGATTTATGATGCGGCGGTTGAGTATCGGCAAGCGGCCAGACCGCTGGTCATGCTGGCTGGTAAAGAGTACGGCACCGGCAGCAGCCGCGATTGGGCGGCGAAGGGTCCGCTTCTTTTGGGGATCAAGGCGGTTATTGCCGAAAGCTTTGAACGGATTCACCGCAGCAATTTATTGGGCATGGGGATTTTGCCGCTGGAATTTTTAGAAGGAGAATCGGCGGCGGGGCTTGGCCTGGACGGCACGGAAGAATATACGCTGCGGCTGACCGGCGGCTGGCAGCCGAACGCGCTGCTGCAAGTTGAGGCGGTTAAGGCCGGGAGTTGTCAAAGCTTTACGGTCAAAAGCCGGCTGGATAATGAAATCGAGATCGAATATTTTTTAAACGGCGGAATTTTAAATACAGTGCTGCTGGGACTGGCAGAGCGCATACAGGATAACGAAAATATTTAAATGCAAAGGATCGTCAGGTTTACCATAAGAAAGTGGAGTAAATATGAAAAAAGACTTGGATTATGATATTGTTATTGTCGGGGCGGGGCCGGCCGGAGCGACTTTGGCCCGGCTGCTGCCGGATTCTTACCGGGTGCTGCTGCTGGATAAAAAGCCGATCACCGAGGCGGGGTGGTCAATGAAATGCTGCGGCGGACTGTTGTCAGAAAGTGCGCAAAAAGCCATGGCGGAGATGAATTTAAATCTGCCGACCGAGGTTTTGATCCACCCGCAGACATTTGCCTTGCGGGTGATGGACTTAAATTACCCGCTGGAACGCAGTTATCAAAAGCGCTATTATAATATGGATCGGGGAAGGTTTGAGCAATGGTTGGTCAGTTTGGTGCCGCCTAAAGTAGAAAAGAAAGGCGGCTATGATGTGAAGAACTTTCACCGCTGCCCGCAGGGGGTTGAACTGGTCATTAAAAATCGGGCCGGCGGCGGGGAAAAAAGAATCCGCAGCCGAATGGTAGCGGCCGCCGACGGAGCCGGTTCGGTTTTTCGGCGGAAGCTTTATAAAAATTGGGATTGTCCGCGCTATGTGTCGATTCAGGAATGGTATGAAAATACGGGCGGGATTGATTATTATGCGGCGATTGTCGATGAGCGGGTCAGCGATTTTTATTCATGGCTGATTCCCAAGGAAAACGCGATCGTTTTGGGCGGGGCTTTTCGCCAGGATCAAATGCTGGGGAGTCCCAGCGACTGTTTTTTAAGGCTGAAAGAAAGATTGGAGGCGAGGGGGCTGTCCTTTGGCGCCAGACTTCGCCGGGAAGGCTGCGAGCTGCTGCGGCCGGTGAACAACCAGCTTCTGACCGGTAACCGCAAGATTGCGCTGCTTGGCGAAGCGGGCGGTTTTATCAGCCCCAGCTCAGCCGAAGGCTTCAGCTATGCTTTTCGCTCGGCCGCAGCCTTGGCTGAAGCTATCAAGGCCCGCGGGCTCGAAAACTTTGCCGGCCAATACACCGCCGCCTGCCGGCCGCTGAAAAGGAATATTTTTCTTAGAAATATGAAAGCTTGGGGGATGTATCATTCATTTACCCGGCGCGCCGCGCTGCGCAGCGGTTTCGGAGCGCTGAAAGGATAAGAAA
>CAUVDV010000033.1:0-18175 GCA_963550755.1 uncultured Lachnospiraceae bacterium | reverse complement strand
GGCGGATTCGGGTCTTTCACCCGTTAGAAACGTGCGCCGCCGGGCGCACAAGCAAAAAAGCCCGGTAAAATACCGAGCTTTTCTTGTTTTTAATTTTTTAGCCAGACACTTATCATTTATAACTGCCTAGCGACAAAAACCAAACTTTTCCTCAAAGCGCAGTTAATAAAAATTATCTTAATAACTGCAATACGCCCTGCGGCAATTGGTTAGCCTGAGCCAACATGGATTGAGCAGCCTGAGTTAAGATATTAACTCTGGTGAACTCCATCATTTCCTTAGCCATATCGGTATGACGGATCCGAGACTCGGAAGCAGTCAGGTTCTCAGCCGAGTTATCAAGGTTGCGGATGGTATGTTCCAAACGGTTTTGGATCGCACCCAAGGTTGCCCGTCTTGTCGCCAAGTTAATAATACCGCCTTCTACGATACTAATCGCCAGCTGCGCTTTGGATTTCTTTGCTACGCTCAGCTTGCTGACCTTTAAGCCGGTAGCTTTAACCGAACTGATATTGATAGTGATCTTTTCAGCGTCGCTCTTGTTGGCGCCAACCTGAAAATCTTTCTTAGAAAAGGTACCATCCAACAACTTCATTTTGTTGAACTGGGTTTTTTCCGAAATCGCATCAATTTCCGCTAACAGCTGATCCACCTCTTTTTGGATCAAATCCCGGTCAGTATCCTGATTGGAGTCATTGGCGGCCTGAACCGACAATTCCTTCATTCTCTGCAGCATAGCATGGATCTCATCCATTGCGCCTTCCGCCGTCTGAACCACCGAAATACCGTCCTGAGCGTTCCGCGAAGCCTGATTCATACCGCGGATCTGGGCTCTCATTTTTTCGGAGATAGCAAGACCGGCTGCATCATCGGCTGCCCGGTTGACCCGGAAACCGGATGATAATTTCTCAGTCGACTTGGCCTGTTGGCTGTTTAAGGTACCTAATTGTCTGTGGCTGTTGATGGCCATAATGTTTGCGTTAATTCTCATTGTTTTTTTCCTCCTTGGATTTAAAAGATTACTGCAACTTCCTGTTGCTCTTGGCTTTTCGTTTTTATCAGTTCATTTTCTGCGACTGTGAAAAGCGCCCGCTTTAATTACATCGGACGCTTCTCCTAATTCCTTAACCGTTTATCTTACTTTTATTTTCTATACTGCGCTAAGTGAAATTAACGAAGCAGCTGCAATACGCCCTGCGGCAATTGGTTAGCCTGAGCCAGCATCGATTGAGCAGCCTGAGTTAAGATATTAACTCTGGTGAACTCCATCATTTCCTTAGCCATGTCAGTATGACGGATCCGAGACTCGGAAGCAGTCAGGTTCTCAGCCGAGTTATCCAAGTTCTTAATGGTGTGTTCCAAACGGTTTTGGATCGCACCCAAGGTTGCCCGACGTTCTGCCAATTTAATAATACCAACCTCTACATTGCTGATCGCAGCCAAAGCCTGCGCCTTAGTACTAACTGCTACTTTAGCTTTGCTGACACCCAAGCCTGCGGTATTGGTCGAAGCGATCGCAATCGTTATCTTTTCAGCATCGCTCTTATTGGCGCCGACCTGAAAATCCTTGTTGATAAATGTGCCGTCTAACAGCGTCATCTTATTGAACTGAGTTTTCTTGGAAATAGCGTCAATTTCGTTGCCTAATTGTTCTACTTCTTTTTGAATTAATTTCCGGTCAGCATCCTGATTGGAGTCATTGGCCGCCTGAACCGACAATTCCTTCATTCTCTGCAGCATAGCATGGATCTCATCCATTGCGCCTTCCGCCGTCTGAACCACCGAAATACCGTCCTGAGCGTTCCGCGAAGCCTGATTCATACCGCGGATCTGGGCTCTCATTTTTTCGGAGATAGCAAGACCGGCTGCATCATCGGCTGCCCGGTTGACCCGGAAACCGGATGATAATTTCTCAGTCGACTTGGCCTGTTGGCTGTTTAAGGTACCTAATTGTCTGTGGCTGTTGATGGCCATAATGTTTGCGTTAATTCTCATTGTTTTTTTCCTCCTTGGATTGTTAAATCACAGCGACTTCCTGTCGCCAAAATGATAGTTGGTTTTTTCGGCTAACTAAGCGCCGTTATATATTATATCGGACACTTTTTAAAATCCTTTAGCCTTTTTTTCACTTTTCATCGTCTCCGCTTTCACCGCAGCTGACTGTCAGCAAAAGCCAAGTATTTTCTTGATCAAGCCGCTTTAAAATTAACGAAGCAGCTGCAGTACGCCCTGCGGCAATTGATTGGCCTGCGCCAGCATCGATTGAGCAGCCTGAGTTAAGATGTTAACTCTGGTGAACTCCATCATTTCCTTAGCCATATCGGTATGACGGATCCGGGACTCGGAAGCGGTCAGATTCTCAGCCGAGTTGTCCAAGTTCTTAATGGTGTGTTCCAAACGGTTTTGGATCGCACCCAAAGTAGCCCGACGTTCTGCCAGCCGAACAATCGACTTTTCTACCTTTTCCATGGCCGACTGCGCTTTTGCCTTGTTTGAAATCTTCAAGCCGCTGATTGACAAGCCCTTAGCATTAACGGCGCTGATGGTAACTGTAATTTTCTCAGCGTCGCTCTTGTTGGCGCCAACTTGGAAATCCTTACCCTTAAAGCTGCCATTCAATAATTTCATCTTATTGAACTGAGTCTTTTCCGAAATTGCGTCAATTTCCGCTACCAGCTGATCCACTTCTTTTTGGATCAAAGCCCGGTCAGCATCCTGATTGGAATCGTTAGCCGATTGAACCGACAATTCCTTCATTCTCTGCAGCATAGCATGGATCTCATCCATTGCGCCTTCTGCAGTCTGGACTACCGAGATACCATCCTGAGCGTTGCGGGAAGCCTGATTCATACCGCGGATCTGAGCTCTCATCTTTTCGGAGATAGCTAGGCCTGCTGCATCATCAGCTGCCCGATTGACCCTGAAACCGGACGATAATTTCTCGGTCGACTTAGCCTGCTGGCTGTTCAAAGTACCTAATTGACGGTGGCTGTTGATTGCCATAATGTTTGCATTAATTCTCATTGTTTCTTCCTCCTTGGATTTTAAATATGTATGGCGACTTCCTGTCGTCTGATATTAACTTGGCTTTTTATTTTTTAAAGCCCCTACAATTTTATTTATCGGCTATCTTTCGCCAGTGCTTAACCGATAAATAAAATTTATTTTTTTTGATCAAGCAGCGCCGACTCTTCCAAAACCGGAACCGTTTGATAGCTTTGCTGCACTGCCTGCCGGCTGCGCCCCGCTTTGATCAAGCCGCGCTGTTTTTCACCGAAACTGCGCAGTCCCGCTTGTACTTCTTTTACCTGGGCAGTTAGCTTTTCCTGCAATTTTCGCAGTTCTTCCCTGGCCTGAACGGCCGCCTTCAGCTGCTCCTGCTGCTGGGCCGAAGGTTTTTCCGCCGCTGCGTCAATCGCTGCCTGCAACTCTTCTTCGGCCGCCTGTTTTTGTAAAATCAGCGCCTGCAGGCGTTCCTGCTCCGCCAGATAGCCTTCCGCTTCTTCCTCTGTCACTTCTTTTAAGCGCCACGCGGACAACTGCTGCTCCGTTTTATTCTGACTTTCCCGCCATAAAGCGGCTTCTTCCGTCAGCAGCGCAAAAAGCCTTGACCAGTTATCCATATTTCTTTCCTTTCGCGGTCTCATGAGCCGCCTATGCTTGTCCTTCGTTTCTCCGCGCCGGCTTTTCCGGCTGGCTTATCGCTAACGTCTGCCGCCCAGCTGCTGTGTCAGCCAGTTAGAGGTGCTGTTTGATTGAGCCAGCGCTTTTTCCATAGCCGCGAACTGTTTCCGATATCTTTCTTCGATATCAATCAGCTTATCTTCCATAGTCTGGATTTTTCTTTCCATTTGCCGGTAGTCTTCCTGAAGAGCTTTATCGTCATAAAAACTCATATAGCTGCGCAGGGTGGTTGATTTCATCCGATTCGACAGCTTATCGCTCAAATCCTTAGCTACCGCGGAAAGCAGCTCGGCTACCGCTTCCGGGTCTTCTTCCAAAGCCCTCTTCAGCTTATTGGGCATATCCGCCCGTTTGCCGCCCAGTTCGCTGTCGCCGTCCACAAACATCAGGGCCCCGGTTCCCTGCTTGTATTCGCCGGTCGAAATACCCAGGCTGCTTAAAGCATTATATTTGCCGTTGCCGCTGATCGAAGCCATGGCAAAAGATGTCCGGAAATCGCCTAAAATGTTTTTCAAGTCTTTATCGCCTTTAAAAACACGGCCGCGCAGGGTTTCTTCCCATTTTTTAATATCCGCCTCGGACATGCCTTTCTTTTCGGTGTCAACCAACGGCTCCATGTCTCTTTGGCTTCTGGGCACGGAAATATTAACTTTTTCCTGCATTTCATTGACCAAAGCGTTGTACTTCTTAAAGAACTCAATGATCTGCTTATAAGCGGCATCCGTATCTTTGGTCACGGAAACAGTGGTCTGACCAACTGATTTTAAGGTTGCTTTCAGGCCGTTGACCTCGATATTATTGCTGTCATTGGTAAAGTCCATACCGTTGTAGCGGTACTTGGCATCCTGTCCCTTGACCTCGGCCGTAGTAAAACCGAAAGCAGAAGCAACTGCGCCGCTAAGCGTAAAGCTTTGCTTTTCTCCGGTTTTCTTGGTTGACAGGAAAAGCCGGCCGTTTTTAATATCGGCATTGGCTTCCAAATCAAGCTTGCCCTTGGTTTCTCTTTTAATCTTTTCCGCAAAGCTTTTCAGCGTGTCATCCGCTTCGGCTGTTATGCTGATGGTTTGCTGCACGCCATGCTCATCCTTATAAGTAATATCAAACGTCTGCCCGGCCATTCCCGCGCCGAAAGTAGTCGACTCCGTCAGCGGATCACCGCTTGGCGTAGTCAGCTGCCCGCTGGCGGTTGCCGCCGTCTTAGCCAGCTGCACAACATCCAGCTCATGCGTGCCTTTGGGTGCATTGGCGTCAGCCTGTACATCCGCGACCGCCGTGTTGGAACTGCTGACTTTGTTCTTAATCAGGTTGTTCTTAAAGCGCATCGCCGTCAGTTCTTTGTTGAAGAAGGAATAGATTTTGGTATTCATCTTCTTCCATTCGTCACGCCGGTAATCATTACTGATATTTCTCTTCTTGTAGCGATCGACCCGGTAGCGCTGCACCGACATCAGCTTTTCAATCATGCTGTCGGTATCCATGCCCGAGGCCAGTCCTCCCAGCGTCATTCTTGTTGATACTGCCATTTTGTCTTCCTCCTATCTCTTCTCGTCCAGTAAAATGCCGGTCAGCTTCCAAACATAGGCCAGCATGTCCAAAGCTTTCTCGGACGGGATTTCCCGGATCACACTGTCATCATTGGTGTTGATCACCTTGACCATGATCCGCTTGGTCACATCGTGAATGGAAAATTCCAATCGGCGATCATACACCTTTAATTTTTGATTGGCATCTTTAACTTGTTTAAAAATCTCATCCTCCGACATCTCCCGGCGGGCTTCCTGGGTTTGAGCCGCCTTTTCATGCTCTACCTTCATCTTTTCAACCGATGACGGCTCCGCCGAAACATGCCTTTCCTCCGCTGCCGGAGCTTCCGCCTGAACGCTGGAAGCAATTTTAGGCAGCGTGAACGCGTCCATACTTCCTTCAATTCTCATGTTTTTTTCCTCCTTGGATATTTTGCTTGCTCGTCCTTGTTGAGCGTCTATATTATTATCGGCCGGCCGATAAAAAATCTTAACTTTTTTTCTCAACTTTCCCCGCTAAAAATCTGGATCCTAATAACGGTAAGCTCTGCCTCATCCGGCGGAAAATTCCCCCTTCGGGCTAAATGGCAAAGCCCGTCCAAGCACCGTAATTTGCAATGGCGGTTTAGCGCGCGCCAAAGCGCTGCTTTTACTTGGTCAGCAAATATTCCGCCCATTCAAAATCCTGCGCGTCATCGATATCGACCGAGGCGTTTTTTTCCATAATATAGGCGTATGTTCCGGCCTGATAATAATTGGTCTGCCGCCGGATAAATTCTGTCCGGCCGATATACAGCGCTCCGTTAATCCGGTAATATTCCGGCAGCGCCTGCCGGTTAGCGGCCAGCCGGTTCAAATCCAGAAAACCGTCCATCGACCGGCTGTCCGGCAGCGTATTCATCCACAGCGGACTATGCTCAGCGGCGCAGACCGCCACCACCATATCGGCTTGCTTTTCCGTCAGCAGCGCATAACCGCTCTGAATATCGGCAGCCGTCCGCAAAGGCGAAGTCGGCTGCAATAAGGAGATCGTATCAAACACCTGCCCCTCCCGCTCGTATCGATCCAAAATCGCCTTCACCACTTCCCAGCTGCCGGTCGTATCGCCCGCTAAACTCTTATCCCGTAAAAAAGGAACCGCCGCGCCAAAGCTTTCCGCCACCTTGGCATATTCCGGCGAATCGGTGCTGACATGAATCTCGGCAAAACAGCCCGAGGCGACAGCCGCTTCAATCGTATAGGCCAGCAGCGGTTTGCCGGCCAGCAATTTGATGTTTTTATCTTTTAATCCCTTGGAGCCGCTGCGGGCCGGGATAATCGCTATGTTTCTCATCCTAAGTCCTTTCGCAAAAGCTGCGCCCTTTTTCCACTTCCGGCCGACCATTCTTTTTCCTGCCCCATAGCGCTACCAGTAATTAGCCTGACGGTCTGCCATTTTTTTCCGCTGCCGCAAAGCCAATGACACGCTCGCCGTCAACGGCAATATTTGCTGGCGCCGCACCGTTTTCCCCGGCCACGCCCTTTCCTATTTCTTTATCCGGCCGGTATCACCTTGCGCCGGCAAGCGTACCGCTTGCCCGTCATTCCGATAAGTCATAGAACCGCTTGCCCGGCTGTTGCGGCTGCGCCAGGAAACGCTTGATTTCCCGAATAATCCGCTCGGATGTTTCCTCTCCCTGCCCGTAGGGCGTATTCTGAAAGCGGCTGCCGCTTTGATATTCCGGGGAAAGCGCTTTGTCAATCGCCGCCTGAATCGCTTTCGTTTCCGGCGGGCAGTCAATCACCGACTCGGCCCGCAGCCGCCCTTCCTGACGACTGCCGATATTGACCGACGGCCGCCCCATGGTTGGGGCTTCTAATATACCGCTGGAAGAATTTCCCAGCACCGCCCGGCAATATTTCATGGCGCTTAAGTACCGGAGCTGGCCCAGCGAGGAAAACAGCCGAATCCGCTCTGGTTCAGTAGCTTGGTATTCTTTCCACTTTTGATTAATTTGGCGGCCGGCAGCATCGGCATTAGCCGCCGTAACTACCAGCCGAATATCCGGAAAAGCCGCACAGGCTGATATGAGCGCAGCCACCTCCGCAGCCGCATCGCCCTGCCCCAAGGTAACCGGATGATAGGTAATTAAAAAATAAGGTTCGTCCGGTTTTATTCCCAGCTCCGCCTCTATCTCCGCCCGGCCAAGCAACGTCTGGCGGCGAATATTTTCCGCCCCGGTATCGCCCGCCGCAAACACGGTTTCCGGCGCTTCGCCCAGCTGGATCACCCGTCGGCGGTAGGCCTCGTTAGCGGTAAAATGCAGTCGGCTCATTTTGGAAATGCTGTGCCGAAAGCCCTCATCCAGCGCGCCGGCTGTGATCTCGCCGCCCGCTAAATGCGCCACCGAGATCCGCAGGGTATAGGCGGCGCTGACCGCTGCAAAGATCTCATAGCGATCGCCCAGAACCACCGCCATATCCGGAGCCAGCTCCAGCAAAGCGTCCGTTACCGAAATCATGGTTAATCCCATACTTTTGCTAATTCCGGCCGGCGTGTCGCTGCTGAGCAGAGTTTCTGTTTTTTTGCTGATCACAAAACCATCCTTTTCAATTTCCCGGTAGGTAAAGCCAAATTCCGGCGACAAGTGCATTCCCAGCACCAAAATCTGCAGTTCCAGCTCCGGATCCGCCGCCGCCTTTGCCATGACTGGCTTCAGTAAGCCATATTCCGCTCTGGTCGCCGTAATAAAACAAATTTTCTTTTTCATTTTCTAATTCCTTTGAAAACTTTACAAATCATGGTTATCGGTCTTTTGCCCGGGAATCGGCACAATATATTTTTACTTCCAGACAGATCCTTTCATCCGCGGCAAAATCCCGCTCCGCTTTCCGCCCCAAAACATCATACCAGCGCATTGGGCTGATCCCCTCGCCGGCTCTTTTAACCGTAATATTTTCTGGGCTGAAAGTTTCACCGGCCACAATCGCCCTGGCCGCCACGATACACTTACGGGCCGCCCGCCGGTTTTCCAGTTCGGCAGCGCTTGGCTTTTTCTGGCTGCTCCCTAGGCACAGCTCGACCCGGCGCACCGCCTTAACCATTTCCGCCAGCTCGGCCGGTTCCAAACTGGCTTTGTGATCCGGTCCAGCCATCGTTTTATCCAAAGTAAAATGTTTTTCCAGCACAACCGCTCCCATGGCCGCCGCCGCGATCGGCACCACGATGCCCTCGGTGTGATCGGAGTAGCCGACCGGCCGCCCCAGTTCTTCCTTCATGGTCAGCATCGCCCGCAGATTAACGCTGTTATCCGGCGCCGGATATTCCGTCGTGCAGTGCAGCACCGTAATCTCCCGCCCATTTTCCAAAACTGCAAGCGCCGCTTTGATCTCATCCATTTCCGCCATGCCAGTTGATAAAATCATGGGCTTATCCAAAGCGGCAATTTTTTCCAAATAAGGAAGATTGGTAATCTCGCCGGAGGGAATTTTCCACACCGGCAAATTAAGCGATGCCAAAAAATCAATGCTTTCCAAATCAAAGGCGGTTGATAAAAATAAAATGCCGATTTTCCGGCAATAGGCCTGCAAATCCCGAAAATCCGCATAGGACAGCTCCAAACGGCGCAGCATTTGGGCCTGGCTTTCTTCCTTGCCGATGTTGACCGTCTGATAAGCAGCCTGAGCTGTCCCGGCAGCCACCAGCTTGTCCGTCCGAAAGGTTTGGAACTTAACCGCGTCAGCCCCCGCTTGTTTGGCCTTGTCCGCCAGCTCCTTGGCCAGTGCCAGTTCACCGTTATGATTAACACCCGCTTCGGCAATAATAAATACTTTTTGCTGCATTGCACCGCCTCCTTCTATTCAATCTTTCCTCCGCGCTTTCTTTTTCCGCTTCACCAAACAATATCTCAAACCGCTCCGCCTGTTGGCTGGTCATCCTATTTTGGCCGAGCCGGCACGCCGATTACCGTTTGCTCCTGATCTACATTAGCAGTCACAACGGCGCCGGCTCCAACTACTGTCTGCGAACCAATCGTCAGGCCTTGCAGCACCGTTGCCCCAACGCCAATCAGGCTTTCCGCGCCGACTTGAACCCGGCCGCAAATCTTGGCCTGAGGATTGATCACCGTAAAATCCGCCAATCTTACATCATGCCCCAGAAAGCTGCCGTAATTAAGCAAATTAAAATCGCCCGCTTTCACGCCGATGGAAATACTTACATTTTCCTGAATAATATTGCCCATGCCCAGCTGAATATCGCGGAGATTAACGGAAGGATGAATAAAGTTGGGATAAGCCAAATTAGGAATGGACTTTATTTTTTCGTAAATCTTTTTTTTAACAAAAGGATTGCCCATCGGGATCGCTGCCCCGAGCAGGGGAAAACGCTCGGCAAAGGCTGCCAGTTCCGCTTCGGTCATAACCGGCAAATCGCCTGTCCACCTCTCGGCCGCTTCCTCATTTTCCGCCGCCAGTGCCTGTACCTGATAGACCGGCTGGCGGCAGGCCAGATTAATTTCTTCTATTAAATAAATAAGCTCCCGGGAAACATCGCCCGTTCCCAAAATCACCACCGGCAGGCCTTGCCACTTCATTCTTCCATCTCCAGTCCGGTCAGCCTTTTTTCCATCTTTTCCATTTCCTCAATCTGCCCCATATCCAGCCACTGATCTTCCTCAACCGTATAGACGCCAACTCTTTCTCCGTTTTTTCGGCAAACCTCTATGATCTCCGGAAAGCTAACCGGCACATCCTTTTCCAGCCGCTCGATCACCGCCGGTTCCACCACGTAAAAACCGGTGTTGGTTAAAAATGACAGTTCCGGTTTTTCTTTCATTGCCACAAGCTCGCCCCGCTCACCGGCCTCGACCACGCCATAAGGGATTTTCATGTTTTGCCGGGCGCAGACCATGGTAATTTGATTGCCCGCCTCCTGATGGGTACGGTAAATCTGCTCATAATCCGCTTCCACCAAAATATCGCAATTGGTCAGGAAAAACGTTTCCCGAATCTCACCGGCTAAAAGCTGGAGTCCGCCGCCCGTGCCCAGCGGTTTTTCCTCATCGGTATAATAAATTTGATAATTCTTATTCGTTTCGCTGAAATAAGCCTTGATCATGTTTTTCTTATGGTTAACTACCAGATAAAAACGATTCACGCCAAAACTGTGAAAACGGTTAATAATATGTTCGGCAATCGGGATCTCGCCAATCGGAATCAGCGGCTTGGGCAATATCTTGGTATAGGGATAGAGCCGAGTACCAAAGCCGCCCGCCATAATGACCGTTGGCAGCGTCAGCTTCTTACCCGAGCGGATTTCCTCATTATTCCACAGAAAAATACTGATAATCTGCCGGTCGCCGGTCAGCAGCGGAATGGCGTCAACACCCCACTCCTTCAGCTTGCGGTAAGCCTGCTTTCTTTCCGTAGACGGGAGCCACTTAGGCTGATAATTGGCTACTTCTTTAACCGGTCTTTGCAAATCCCCGTCCTTTAAAATCCAGCGGCGAATGTCGCCGTCGGTTACCGCCGCCAAAAGCCGGCCGTTTTCAGCCACAAATAAAGTTTTCTTGCCCAAAGTATCCAGTCTTTGCATGACGTCAATGACCCGAAAGCTTTCCGGGATTAAAAAATCCTTTATTTCCATATTCCCTCCTGTCATCAGCCGCTGCTTCACCCATCCAAAAGCCGGCTGCAAACCCCTTCGCGGGGCGGCTGCCCCCTGTTCCTTCCTCCGCCAACGGCAGCGCTTTTCCACTCGTTCACGCCTCTCCATATCGCCGCTTTCCCCATCAGAAAGCCGGTTGCGTTCCTCTTCACCAGTCACCAGAGTATTCATGATTTGCCCCGTTGCGGACTATCCCTTATCCCGCAAATGGCAGCATCTCTCCGCCGGCAAGTCCCATTCTCGCTTTGCTGCTGCTCCTAATCAGACAGGTCAATTCCTGCGCGCCTCGCTGTCATCAAAATATCCGCAAGTAACCCTTCATACTGCCGCTTGCTCCGGCAATGAAACCGCCTGTCCGCCAACAGCCCCTCTCCCCAGCGCCGCCTTTGATCAAGACTTTTCTGCACTTTTGTACTTTCCCAGATGTTTCATTTACTGGACATGGCCGTCCGCAAAGCAGCGATCACGCGGTCAACATCTGCCCCGGTCAGGTTCGTGCTGCACGGCAGGTTTAACACGTGGTCGCGGTACTGGCCGGCCTTTTCGACTTGATATGCCCGGCTGCTCCGGTAGGGTTTTTGCTGATGAATCAGCCCCCAAATCGGCCGGGTTTGAATTTTTTGCGCCAGCAGATACTGCATCAGGCTTTCCCGGTCAAGCGGAAAGTCATCGGTCAGATACAGCGAATAAAACCAATAATTCGGCCTGATATCCGGCCGGAAGTCCAGGAGCTTTAAGCCCGGCAGTTCCCCAATGGCTGTTTGATAGCGCTCATAATTTTCCTGCTTATGCCGGATAAAGCCTTCCAACTGCTCTAACTGCGCCAGTCCCAGCGCCGCCTGCAAATTGGTCAGCCGATAGTTATAGCCGATTTCATCATGTTCAAACCGCACCTCATCGGATTTGGCCTGCTGAGTCAAATGCTTGGCATGCTGCCGGTCTGCTTCCGCCCGAGCCACGATCATCCCGCCGCCGCCGGTAGTAATGATTTTATTGCCGTTAAACGAATACACCCCAAAATCACCAATCGTCCCGGCATAGCGGCCGGCGTAAGAACCGGCTAAAAACCGGCTGCCCAGCGCTTCGGTCGCGTCCTCCACTACCTTTAAGCCATATTTTTCCGCCAGCGGCATTAGCTTATCCAGATCCGCCAAATTGCCAAACACATGCACCGGTACGACCGCTTTTACCGGCCGGCCGCTTACTCGCTCGATCAAACGGCCGCCTTTAAACTCACATTCCTCCCGACAAAAACGTTCCAGTTTGTCCATATCCATGCACAAACTATCGTCGCAGTCCATAAAAATCGGCTCCGCGCCCAAATATTTCACCGGGTTAACCGCCGCGATAAAGGTCAGAGTTGACACAATGACGGCATCACCCGGCCCCACGCCGCAAAGCTGCAAAGCGATATGCAGACCGGCCGTGCCGCTTTGACAAGCCACCGCTCCGCCAACGCCCAAATATTCCGCCATTTTCTGTTCAAAATCGCTAACATACGCTCCGGCCGTTGATACCCATTCGCCGGCCACGGCAGCGCTGACATAGTTTAATTCATTTCCTTTTAAATTGGGGACGGATAAGGGAATCCATGTTTGCTCCATATTTTTTCCTTCCTATCTATGAAATGATGCGGCTGTCAAAAGCTTTCACCAGCCGCGCCGCAGGATTGCTTCGGCTGGCACTTTTGCCAATCCTGGCCGCAATATTCGTGATCCGCCAGTTTTTTCGTAAAAAACGGCTGCTTCCTCCTGTTGTTGGCGCGTCAAAAAATGAAAAATCCTCTCCGGGACAAGTCCGCTCGGCTTTTCTTGCTTTTTGCACTTATATCATTAAATATTATAAATATTCGCCTTATCGCGGTCGAGATGATGCCGGAAAAATTCAATTGTTTCGGCCAGTCCCGCCGCCAGATCATAGCGCGGCCGCCAATCGGTCATCGCTTTGATTTTTTGATTCGATCCCAGCAGCCGGTTAACCTCGCTTTTTTCCGGCCGCAGCCTTTCTTCATCACAGGCAATGGTTGCCTGCGGATTGATTTGCCGGATCAGTTCCGCCGCCAGCTCCCCGATGCTGATTTCCTGTCCGGTGGCAATATTGATTTCCTCGCCGATCGCTTTTTCAGCGGCGGCAATCGCCATAAAGCCAGCGACCGTGTCCTTAACATAATTAAAGTCTCTGGTCGGCGTCAGCGCTCCCAGCTTAATCGTCTGACAGCCGCCGAGCAGCTGGGTAATAATGGTCGGAATCACCGCCCGCAGCGACTGGCGCGGCCCATAGGTATTAAACGGCCGAACAATAGTAACCGGCAGCTGAAAGCTGCGGTAAAACGACTCGGCCAGCCGATCCGCCCCAATCTTGGTCGCTGAATAAGGCGATTGCCCCTGATAGGGATGTTTTTCATCAATCGGCACATACTGCGCCGTGCCGTAAACCTCGGAAGTAGACGTGATCAGCACCCGCTCCGGCTGATGATCACGAGCCGCCTGCAAAACATTTAAGGTGCCCTTGATATTGGTATCGACATACGCGTCCGGTGAATGATAGCTGAAAGGAATGGCAATCAACGCCGCCAAATGATAAATCACCTCCCGCCCCTGCATCGCCGTCCGCACGCCGTTCGGGTCGCGGATATCGCCGGCAAAGATTTCAATCTCTTTTAAAATCTCCGCCGGCAGGCTGTCTAACCATCCCCAGGAATTAAATGAATTATAATACACAAATGCTTTTACTTCCTGACCGGCTCTGACCAGTTCCTCGGTCAAATGACTGCCGATAAAACCGTCCGCCCCCGTCACCAATACTTTAGCCATAATGATTTCCTTCCTGATTTTTATTCGTTTAACTTTCCTTTGACTCAAGGCTTGTTTTTACCAGCAGCCGGCAAACAAAAGCGTGTTTTTCGCTTGGGTACGCCCGCTCAGCCGGAAAGTTAGGGTTTTGTTTAAAAACTGTTTTGCTACCTACGAAAAATGCTTAGGCCTGAATCGTTTCGCCGCAATGAGCCAGTTCGCGCAGGTCGCGCTCCAGTTCAAAATGCAGCAAATCCGCAATATAAATGATATCCTCCTCCGCTAAGGGCTTTTGAAACGATTTTAAATCCGTTTGCAGTTTAGCAAAAAGTTCCGTTACCGCCGCCGCTTGTCCAGCTCTTTCTGGCTGCGCCTGAAGAAGTGAAAGCAACAGCCCGATCGTTTCAAACCCGGCGGAAACCTTTCCAAATAAAGCGCTCAGTCCCGACCAGTCTTCGCCTTGTTCCTGTTCGCCGTAAAAGGAATCGCTTAAACTGTGCGCCTCTTCCGCTTGCTCCCGAGCGCCGCTCGCCAGTTCCCCTGCCGCAAAGGCAGTATATTCCGCCAGCGTCAGCACCATCACCTGCACCGTTTGCAGCTGTCCCTGATGTGCCTGTAAATACTCGGAAAAGTTTTCCCAAACCTCCTCGCCATCCGCCACGATATAATTCAGCAGGAGCCCTTGCTTCTCCAGCTCGGCTTCAATCTCCCGCCAAACCGCCTCGGCCGTCCAGTCTAAATATTCTTTTTCGATCTGCCCGATGGATAGCTTCATTTCTTTTCCCCTTCCCGCACATAATCCTGCATGGCTTCTTCCATTGGTTTGTACTCTTCTGCCAGTTTTTTATAAGTCGATTCATACTCGGTTAAAAAATTATCAAACTCCTGCCAAATCGTCTTGGCCTGCTTCTCTGGGTCAGCAATTTCATTAAAATACTCAATCCTTTTTATCAGATTATTATATTCCACGCCCCTCATCGGGATCACAAACAAACTGCTGAACAGGTTCTCCTCCAAGCGCTTCAAAGCCAGGTTCAATTTGACATAGCTTTTGCGCAGCCGGTCGTAATGCCCTAATTTTCGCTCCTTTTCAATTTCTTTGAGAATTGTTTTGTAGTTGCCGATATAGCGCTCCAAAATATCTCTGTCTGCCGCTACATCTTTGATTTTTTGAGCCATATGCTGCCGGTCGTATTCGCCTTTTGCATGCTCATCCCAAAGAAAATGAACGGAATTTTCCGGCATAGTCTTCATCAGCTCGGACAATTCTTTAAACTCAGTTCCCTTAATTGCGATTCCACCCTTAGTTGCGTTATAAACTACTGTCTCGTCTTTCGCCCAACCCTCGATCATCAGTTCAATATCTTCCTTCATCGTCACATAAATCGAGGCCGTCCGCATGGTGTTGCCATAAACATCTTTATCTTCGACGGAATACTGCTCATCAATCTTGCTGCTGTCAATATAATCAATCCCGGAACTATAGCTCTTATTGCCTTTGATACCCAAGTTTTGACCGACCAAAATAATCCGCCCAAATCCCAAATGCCGCAGCGTATCCAGCGCCAAAACCGAAATGGTTCGGCCCACGCCTATCCCCGGCAATGGTTTTTTGCCGATCAAGAAATAATTCTGTTGGGTTGAGCCTAAAGACAAGATAGCGAATGTTTTACCCGGATAGCCCTGCAGCGACTGATAGCCGATCTCCGTTCCGTAAAGCAAAGGGATCTCCGTAATCTTGCGGTCTTTAATTTGCTGCAATACCTTTTGGTTGGCCGGTGTTGGGTCATAGGAAAAAACTGCGTCCGGATAAATATCCTTGGCCAGCAATGCGTTAATGGCACTGCCGACTGCGAAAATACCAGCCATTTTCTTGGCCTTAATGATCCGCAGGTTTTCAATCTCTTCATCCAGCGACGGTCCGGCCGCTACCAAAATCGCTGTTTTCCCGGCAAATTGCGTTAAATCCTGCCAAAATAAATTGGTGCCTGACAAAATCGGCTTCATATTAATCATAATGGATTGAATGGTTGGTTCGCTCAATACCCTTCCGCCAATCGCCGAATCCTTCTCCTTTTTATAGCTCAGCACATATCTCTCATTAAATTCCTGCCGTTTCTCCTTAAAGAAATGAACATAGCCCTTTAAAAAAAAGAGGGTATTGCGCCGGTTAAACTTGCGGCCAAAATCAGTCAGCGCTTTTTCCATGCTCCGGTAGTCGGTTTCGATACCGCTTAAGTTTTTAAGCTGCATATCTTTCAGCTCATTTTGCTCCAAAAAGCGATACAATATCTCGGCATCCGGCTCCACCAAAAAATACTTAATCCCCGGATAGCGGCGCAAAACCTCTTTGATATGGTAGCCTAACCCCACACCAAAAAAAATAACGCCGCCCTCATCATCCAAATCCGAATAGGAATCCACCAGTTTTTTCGCCTCATACTCCGGGTCATAGCGTGATGTCAGATAATATTCCCGGTCATCCTGCGTCAGCACCAAAATCTTTTGCCCATTTCGGGCCTCCTCTATCCGGGTGCGGCTTAAGCCCTCTTTTTCCAGTTTTTCCAGCTGCTCCAGCAAGGGCACGTTTAATTCTTTAATCAATGCTTTATTATAAATAGATAGCATGTTTTTTTCCTTTCGGCGGCTTATCCGGCTCAACTTTCCCATAATCTTTTGGGCTGCGGACCGGGAAAAGTTAAACTCCTCATCTAATCAAATCTTTTATAGTATCGGCTGTTTTTCAATAAATTCAAGTTCATTCTCATTTTTTCAGCTGTCCTGCCAGTCTGGCTATCGTTTTTGCTCCATTTTCCCATTAAAAGTCCTGTCTTTCCACCGTTAAGTTGCCGAAAGCCTTGCGCCACAGCCGGCTTTTCTCCAAAAGCCACCGATTCAGCGCCGCCGGAACAGGAAGGAGCCATATTTTTTTCCGCCGCTCAGCCGCCGCCATTTGCATTAACTCGCTGGTGGAGCGATAAACGCTATCCTGCGGATGCCAAATCCCGCCCAGACGGGCAAGAATCGCCCGGCGCAAAAACCGGCACAGGCTTTGCAGGGAAATGACGCTCTTTTGATTCTGGATCGCGGGAAACAGCGGAAACACCGCCGCCAGCCTTTGCAGCTGTCGGTAGCTTCCCTTGGCCTTTGCCCCGTATACCATCGGTGGACGAACGATCGTCACCGTAAAGCCATCATCAGCCATCGGCAGCAAACTTTGCTCCGCCAAATATTTGGAATGGCCGTAATAGGTTTCCGGCCGCGGCCTTTGCCCAATCTTGATTTGTTCCTGGCCGCGCCCGTAAACAGCCAGACTGCTTAAAAAAATATAATGACGCACCCCGGCGGCCTTGGCTTTTTGCGCGATCTGCACCGGCAAGACGGCGTTGGCCTGCAAATAGGCCGGCCAGCCTATTTTTTTCTCATTTTTATGCACCAGCGCCGAACAAACAATCACCGTATCATAACCGCTGAAATCCATGTTCCGCCACTCGCCGCTCTGACCGCTGACGCTGTCAACCATCCATAAGCCTTTCTCTGAACAGCAAAACTTGGCTTGCGCCGGATCCGCCGCCTTATTTTGCCCCAGCCAATATTCCTTTTCTCTGTTCGTTTTTTGAACAACAGACTTTGGCTTTAATTCATTGTCGCTTTCCGGACTGCCGGCAGCTTCCTGCGATAATTCTAAAAACTTTTTCAAGTTTTTACCAATATAACTATTTTTCCCAACAATCAAAATTTTTTTCATGGCTTTATCCCTTAATTCCTTCCCCGGTTATGACTTTGCCGACCGTCATAAAAAAAATCTTTAAATCAAATCGCCAGCTGATTCGTCTGGCATATTCCGCGTCCAGGCGGATCTTTTTGGCCAGCGGGATCTCATCCCGACCATTGACCTGCGCCCAACCGGTCAGTCCCGGCCGCAGCCGGTTGACGCCGTAAAGCTCCCGGCCGGCAATCAAGTCATACTGATTCCACAGCGCCGGCCGCGGGCCAATCAAGGCCATCTCGCCCTTTAAAATATTAAACAGCTGTGGCAGCTCATCCAGACTGGTCCGCCGCAGCCACCGCCCCAGCGGCGTAACATAGCGTTCCGGGTCAGCCAGCAAATGCGTCGGCATATCCCGCGGCGTATCCACGCGCATCGTCCGAAACTTTAAAATCTCAAACTCCTTCTGATTACGACCCATTCGCCTTTGCCGAAACAGCGCCGGCCCCGGCGATGTCAGCCGCACCAACAGCGCCACCCCCGCCAGCAGCCAGCCCAAGCCAATCAGCCCCGCCAGCGCCAGACTAAAATCCACCGCCCTTTTGCCGTACCTTAAATACATAAACCTTCTCCTTTTCCCACTATTCTCCGCTACCTATCCATATCCCGCTTTTATTTCAGCATCTCGTCCTGATGCTTACCCCTAATGCTCGCTCTTTTCTTTTTTTCTTTTTCTTTTTTCCTTCTTCCCTCGCTTTTTCTCTTTCTATTTTTTCTCTCTCGCCAGAGTTTATAGTTTTTACACGCAATTCAACTGTTC
>CAUVDV010000032.1:0-18194 GCA_963550755.1 uncultured Lachnospiraceae bacterium | reverse complement strand
TTATCACACGCTATCTTATAATGCAAGATACCGTGTATTAAAATATGGTTAGAAAATATTATCTTTTCTAACCTATTCTAACCGAAACACTATAACGGTTAAATCCCGCTTTATAAAAAGCACTTTATGACAATATACTGTATTTGTCGCCATTCCCCAGACCACAGCGGAAAGGGGGGGCCTATTTATATCTCAAAATCCTGCAAGCGCCTGCCGTAGCGCAATTCCTCGCGTTTACTGAAAATCAGCTGATCCAGCTTTTGCAGCTTAGCCAGCAATGCTTTTTCCGCCGGATCGGTATCCAAAATTCCAGCAATGCCGCCATTGGAAATGATTACCCGTTTATCGGCCATCAGCGCCAAAATCGGATCATGCGTCGCCATCAAAACAATTTTTTCTTCACCCACCAACAGTTCCAGCGCTTTTTTGCGGTCAATACCGGCGTTTTCAATTTCGTCAATTAACACAATTGGCGACTGCGATAAAATAGCCGTATCGGCAATCATCAGCGCCCGCGACTGTCCGCCGGACAGACCCGTTACCGGTGTATCAACGGCAAACTTTTCGCCTGCTAATTCATTGGCCTTGGTAAAAATCCTTTGGGTCAGTTCCGCCGTATTTTCCGCCATTCGGCTGGCAGCGTGCAGTTCAATAAACTCCTGAACGCTTAGATCCATAACAAAGTTCATATTTTGCGATAGCTGCGCCACTAAGTTGTTGCTGGTTGAAAGCCGCCATTTTTTATCCGCCGGCTGGCCGTTAATTAAAATCCGGCGCTTGGTCGGCGTATCGCCGTCAGCCGTCCATTCAATATCCGCCAGCAGTCGGCTTTTGCCGGAACCGGTCGGCCCGACAATAGCCACAATCTGCCCCGGCTTTAGCGTTAAACCGGTGAAGCCCTCGGCTTGTCCTGATTTATCAAAGCCTGGCAAAATCGTCATTTCCTCGACTGCCGTTTCCTCGTCCAGCCCTAAAAACGCAAGCATACTTAGAAAATATTCATAAAACGCATCCTGCAAACGCTCCGGATCAATCGCCCATTCTTCCCGTTCTTCTTCGCTGACAGCGCCCAGCAGCTGACTAAAGCTCTCATTTGCCCGCAGCCGTTCCTGCAAATGATTTTCACTTAAAAAATCCGCCAAAAAGGGACATTCCGCCAAAACCTCCGGCAGCGGCCGGTTCAGCAGCCTTTCTTTTTTTATTTTTTTCATTTATCCTCCAGATTAATCTTACGGACATTGCCCAACTGATAATCGCTGCCAATCCGGCGTTCACCCAAGCAATACGAGCACAGCGCCGCCGGCATGGAAAAACGGAGCTTTCGTCCTTTTAAGCTGTCGATTGATTTTTTTTCTTCATATAATAAGGTGCTTAACTCATAGGCGCCCTGTCCGGTCAGGCCGTTGATATTCATGGTAATCGCTTTGGGATTAACCGACCGTACCCGGGAGGCAAACACCTCTCGTTCCGCCTGGGAAACAATGTCGCCCTTGGTAATCACCACAATATCGGCTGAACGCAGCATCGGACCAATCTTTTTCGGCGTATTGATACCGCTTAAATTATCAATTACGCACACCGCTAAAATATCTTCAATATAGGGCGAACAGCGGTTGCATAAACCGGCGCTTTCGCTAATCAGCACATCGGCCTTTTGCTCCAAGCCCCAGCGCGCCACTTCCTCAATATTGGCCACAAAATAATGATCCGGACACAGCCCGCCGGAAAGTCCTTTTTTGACCGGAATCCCCTGCTTTTGATAAAGCTCGTCATCCTCGGTATATAAGCAGTCAAACTTTACTACGGCGGTTTTTAAGCCCCTTTCCCGCAAGGCTTTGGTTGTTTTTAAAATAACCGAGGTTTTGCCCGACGACGGCGGCCCCGAAAATGTAATCAAATTCATCTTTTCCTCTTTTCTTTTTTCTCGCGCTATGTCATTTCCCAAGCGAACAGCTTCTTTATATATACAGAACTTGCGCTTTATTACGGAATTATCTGTTGTCAGCTTTCTTTGACTTTGACCTGTAACCCTGCCTTGCTGTTTTGCTCAAACATTTCCTTGCATTCCGCTAACAGGCGGCCAATATCCTGATGATGCAGCATATCCCAGCCCACCCAAACAAATTCAGAACCGGCCGGCAGTTGATTATCCACTTCGGGATTGGTTGATAGGAACCTGCCCTGATGACTTAAAATTTCACCAATCTCCTTGCCCGACATTAAATCAACCAAAGGCTGAAGCTGCTCTTTTTTATCTTGTTTCGACAGCATAAAAATCGGAGAAATGATTGCTCCTTCCTTGGGCCAAACTACCCGCAGCGGTGCTTTGGCCATTTTGCTGAAAAAGAACGGCATAACGCTAACCGCCGGTTTATTGGCTTTGCGGTTGGATAGCACCATTTCCGCCGGGTGAAGCGAACGATGAAAGCTGCGCGCCAGCTTTTTTATGCCTTCTTCACCGAACAATTGATAAATATTAAGTAAAATAGCGTTAAATAAGTCGAAATCCCCCGCCGGAATACTAACGCTGCCCGCCCATTCCGGCAAAAGCAGTTCCTCCCATGAAGTGGGCGCCGTCCGGCCATTTAGTTCTTCTTCATTGACCAGAAAAACAGCCGGCACAACCGCTATTACCGAATACATTCCGGCCGGATCGCGCAGCGAAATCCGGTCATTTTCAAAATCTGAATTATAACGGCTGATTCCGGTGTAATCCTTAAAAATCTCCTGCCCCCGAAACTTGCCGATTAAATCCTTATCAAAAAAGAGTTCAAAACCGGCCGACAGAAAAAGATCAGCCATATCGTCCGCCTGACGCGCTTCTTTCACACTGTCTTTTAACCAATTCAGCCCCATCGAAGCTGCCTGCAGTTCAATCGAAACATTGTCGCAGTCATGGCTTTGCCGGAATTCCTCAACTTTTTCTAAAATTTGAATCCGCACCGGGCACGGCAAAACGCCCTTGACCTTTAGTTCCTTATCTTCCTCTTTTACTTGGCGCAGTGTCAAATCAATTTCCGGCACGGCCAAATACGCCTCCAATTCCTTTAAAAAAAGTTCCTTATTTATTTTTTTGGCCTGCAAAGCCGTTCCCAGTGTCAGCCGCTTGCCGATGGTATTTAACATATTTTCATCGGCCTTAATAACCTGACGGTCATAAAGGAAATCAGCAATTTCCTTATTTTCCTGAATCAAATCATATAGAGTTTTATTTAAAATATCCATTCACCGCTCCTTTGCTTTTTTCGCTAAACTAAACCCCTTTGCTTTTAAGTGACCCAAAACCGCTATTTCTTTGCCGCTTAAAATAGCTCTGCCCGTTTCTGTAAAATATTAACTCCGCTTTCCCACTCCGCCAAATCGTCTTTCCAAGCCGCCGCACATCTGCGCAGACCGCAAAACTTCCGGCATTTTCGGCAAGCTGTACTTTGCATACGGCTGCATATCTTGCGAAAAGTCTATGCTTTTCAGACCGGCCACACACCAAAAACAAAACTTCCGGCATTTTCGGTCAGAGTGATTAATTTAAAAATGAAAAACCCTCTCATTTCTGATAGTATAGCAAAAAAAGTCAAAAAGAAAAGTAGCTATTGCTACTTTTTAAATTAAAATTTTATTTCCATTTTTCTGTCCTTGCCCTCAGCCAAAATCAAGGATTGACCCAAAGTCAAGAAGCTAACGCCTTATTCCACTGCTTTTTCCAAGGCTATCGGGTCTAAGATTTTAAACTGGTTCTTATGATAGTCCAGCAGCCCGTCGGCTTTCATTTTCGCCAATTCACGGGACATTGACGTGCGGGCAACCGCCAAAAAATCCGCTAGTTCATTGCGGTTTAAAGGAATTTGAAAATAGTCGCTCCCTTGCTGGCGAGCCGCCGCCAATAAATATTTAGCCAGCTTGCCGCGCATTTTTTTCAGCGCCAAATATTCCAGCTTTTGATTCAGGTGCAGGGTCTTATCCGACAACTCCCGCAAAAAGTTTTGCAGCAGCCGGTCGTAGCTTTCAGGGAAATAAGTCTGCGCTTTCCTGATGCCGGTCAGATCCAAAAAATAAATACCGCTGTTTTCGGTCGCCCAAATCGTGACCGGCCATTTTTTAGCCGTGGAATACACCAGTGCTTCACCAAAAAGCTGCCCGGCTGCCATCTTAGCTACTACCTGACTTTCTCCGGCCGCGCTTTCCTTGCGCAGCACAATACTGCCGCCGGCCACAATACCAAAAGCCCGGCACGGTTCGCCCTCGCGCACGACACATTCTCCCTTTTGGTAACTGCGGTAATGGCCGTTGCTGATGACCGCCTCTACTTCTTCCGGCGTCATACCGGAAAACAAGCGAATTTTGGTCAATATCTCCAAACCAAAGATCATTCCTTTTCTTCCTTTTTCGGCGCCGCCGGCACAAAGCGATCCATCATATCCGGCACCAAGTCAAGGATCTTACTGATATTATCCCGACTGTTGATATTGACTAATCTGGTATGCCCATCCTTAATCACCAAAATCGCCTTGGGACTGATTTTCGCCCCCATGCCGCCGCCGGAGCCATTAACCGCCGAGCCGAACGTTACGTCCATCAGCGGAATGATGGTCGTATCTTTAATTAAAATCGGCTCTCCGACTACGGTTTTGGTATTTAAAAATTGACTCATGCTTGAAATTAAAGCTGCTGCATTGTTTTTCCCGTTCTCCGCCATAATATCCTCCTATTTTTATCCCTCCGCCGACGCGGATAAGACGGTTTCTTCACTGTCTTGAATTTTTTCTCGTTTTTTCTTTTTTCTAAGCTTTTCTTCTTCCGCCGCTTTCCCGGCTTTTAATGTTTTGATCAGGAAAAGCAGCCGAATAATCCGAATGTCAATCATCAGCCGCAGGGCGTAATAAACAATTTCAATTAAAAGGATCCGCCCCTTAATCTCCGCCTGACCGGCAAACATCATTTTTTCAAAATCCGGTATTATTTCCATTGTACCATGATTTTCCGGATAAAACAAATAAAATAAGGACAAAACATAACCGGTATGCGCCGGATCGCCCAAGCCAAAGGCAATCTGCCCGTCCGCTCTCCTTGGCAGAACCGAGCGCAGCATCCGCCATGGCCAGCGCAGCGCATGCAGAATAACGCCGTGATTTTTCTGAAAATAAGCCCGCAGTTTTTGAAAGATCCACCAAATAGTTTCAACCGCCGCTTGTTTGCCCTTGCTCTGCTTTTTATTTTCAGCTGGTTTCTTATCCCCCTCTGTTTCCTGCGCCGCTTCAAAACCGGCCCAAATATCGCTGTCCTCTTCGGTTTCGCTCTCTAACCTACTATCCTTTTTCTCCGCATTTCCGGCCTTTTTCCGGCCCGCCCAGTTTGCTTTTTGGGTTCGGCGGTGTTTTTCCTGCACAGCGCTTTCTTCTGCTTCAAACTCCGCCCAAATATCACTGTCTTCTTCGGTTTCGCTCTCTAACCGGCTATCCTTTTTCTCCGGCAATCTCTTTTCTGTCGCCGCTTCTTCCTTATCGGCAATTGCTTTTTCCGCTGTTTCTCCCGTCACTCCTTGGATATCACCGGTTTTGGCCGGCCTTTCTGCCTGAATGATTGCCCCTGTTCCTTTTGTTTCGCCGGCCTCAGCCGATTCGGTTTTCCCTTTCATCACCGGCGAACTCTCCGCCTGCACAGCTGCCGCTGTTTCTCCCGCCATTCCTTTAACATCACCGGCTTCTGTTGGTTGCATTTTTTCATCCGCCGCCGGCCGGCTTTCCGTTTGAATGGCTGCCGCTGTTTTTTCTGCTATTTCTTTGATGTCGCCAGTTTCGGCTAATTTTGCTGCTTGGCTTGGCTTATCCGCTGCGGACTCTCCCGCCCGTTCGCTCCCCTCGGTTGATAAATAATCGAAAAGTTTGCGCTTAAACTCTTCTTCTTCAATCGTCTGCCAGTCGGTCTGCCACAAATCCTCTTCCGCGGCGGCCGCTTTCTCTTGCGGTTCGGGAGCTTCTTCTTCGGTTTCATTCATTAAGGAAAAGCCAAACAGCCGCAATTCCTTAGTACTTTCCGTCGGCGTATAGCGGAAGCGGAAGTGAAACAGCCGAAACAGCCAGCTGACCTGACCGCCCCAAATCAATTCTGCCCTCTTTTCCAGATCCGCCTGATAGCGAATCGGCACGCATAAAACCAAGAGCAAAATCAGCAAGATAAGCCCCAGCACTGCCGCCAGCAAAATACCGGCCAATTTTAAAATCCATAATAAAATTGTAAAAACCAGCGTCATTTGCTTCCTCCGCTAAATATCTATCCGTAAAAATCCTTTTTCTTAAGGAAAAGTACAATATATCAAATTTTTCACATGCCGCGCAGACATGCTCTCTATCTGCCCAAAACACGATAGTGTGCTGTAAATCCCGAAAGACTTCTCTGTTTCCTAATACATCCGTCTAAACAGCACAAGACTTTAAACCGCATTTTGTTTTACTCTCCCCTAAAAGCACTGTTTTCCTGCCCGAAATAAGTACCATCAGGCGCGCTCTCCGCCAAACAAAGCACCTTTCCTTAAACAAAAACCCGGCTTTTTATCAGCCAGCAAATAAAAAAATAATTCCAGCAAACATAAAAAATCAAAAATAAGCAGCAACATACAATCGCATGCTTTCCATCAATAAATTTCAGCATATTACCGGCAATCGAATTATTGCAAAAAAACGGCAATGCCAGTTAGCGCGGCCAGAATATAAGCCCCAATCCCAATTGGAAAATACATTTGTTTTTCCTTAACAATGCGAATAAGCAGCAAATTAAATCCGATAGCTGCCGCCGCCAAAAGCGCCAGTCCCAGCCACAGCGCCAGTCCGCCGAAAACATAAGCAACCGGCCACAGCACCGCCAAAAGAAGCGCTTCCGGCCACAGCAGAACGCCCAAATCACTGAATAGCTGGTGCCTCAGCTCAAACCCTGCCGCTTTCATTTTATCATTTTTATCCCGCAGATACAATAATTTTAAGCCAAAATAAAGTAAAAATACAAAATTAACCCCGCCGGTAACTAATAAAATCGCCCAAGCGGTAACCGCCTCATTCCAGTTTTGGCTGTTTTTCTTGTCCATATTTTCCTGTACTGCCGATAAATTCCCTGTTTCTCCTATTTTCTCTGCTTCTTCTATCTTCTTTTTCTCTAATTCGCCGGTTTTCTCTAAGCCCGTTTCCTCTGCCGCTGCCCTTGGCTTTGCGGCTTGGTTCTCCTGTTCGGCTTTGTGAATTTTTTCGGCGGCTGACTGCTCCGTTTCCGGCTGTGATTTTTCCGGTGACCATTCATCCATAATGGAAAAATAATAACCCGGCCGCATTTTCTGCTGCATTTCCTTAATCTCCCGGCGAAATACAGCCAGCCACTCAGCCTTGCCGGTTGGCTGAACCGGCGATACCGGCCGTGCCAAAACATATTTTTCATACAAATCACCGGCCAAATATTCGCCCCGCAGCCGGTAAACTTCAGCCAAAGCCGAACTAATCAGTCGGTCAGATAGAAGCTGGGCCAAAGCATTATCCTTTAAATAATAAAGCTGAAAAATTCCGTCCGTTTCGCCCGCTAACAGCCGCTTCTCGGCTCCGTCCGGAATTACCAGCAAAAGCTCGGCCTGATAGTTTTTGACGGCCGCCAGCGCTTCGGCCGTTTCTCCGGGCTCAACGCTTATTTTTTGACTGGCCGTTTGCCGAAAAGCCTGCCCTAAAGACGAATGATCCTGATCATCTAAAAAAATCCGAACTTTTTCTTCCTTATTAAATAGCGCGGAAACAAACAAAAAAAGGACAGCTGCCCACACCAATAAAAGCAGACATATTGCTTTTTTATCCCGATATAAAATTTTCTGCTTGATTTGCCAAAGCAACAAAGTCTTAGTCATAACGTATTCTCCTGAGGCAAAGGCAATGACCGCCGACGGCCAGAGTAATAACCGCTGCCAGCACACCGCCGGCCGCAGCCGAAATCTCTCCGCCCGCTAAACGCAGCAAAAACAAAAAGCCGTGATAAAACGGCGACCACTCTGTCAGCATCAGCCATTTAGCCGGTAAAAAAGAAAGCGGTAAAAAAGCGCCGCCAAACAAAGCAGCAAAAAAGAAAAGCGTCAGTCCCGCCGCATAATAACCGCCCAAACTGCGAAAAGCGTAAGTGCTTAAGCCAAGCAGCCAATAAATCGCCAGCAGCAATAAAGTAAAACAGCCAAAATAACTGCCGCCGATAGTTAAATTTAAAACGAATTTTCCCAACAGCCAGCTGCCGGCGGCATATCCGGCGCCGATCACCGCCGTCAGTAAAAACTCGCTGACCAGATAATTAGCCGCCGAAATCCCGCTTAAAAACAGCCGCCGATAGCGCCGTCTTTTTTCAATCGCCATGCCGCTCCAATAAATCCCCAGCAAAAGGCCGAAAAAAAAGCTTAAACTAAAAAAATAATAACTCTTGGTCAATGCGCCCGGCAAACCGGTTACCGGTTCTGACGCATATAAGCGCAGGCGCTGAAAAGCTAAACTTAAAAAATCAACCGAAATCCTGATATTTTCCGCCGTTGCCGCTTCACGGCTTAAACCTAAATCAACCAACTCCTGATTATAAACGGAAATTACCGCTTCCGACCCCAGCATGATCTCCTCATAGGCCTGAAAACTTTCGCGCAGCAGCGCCCGATAAAGCGGCTGCGGCATCAGGATATAAACCTCAACCGGCAGGGATTCAAAATATTGCCATTTGTCGGCAAATCCCTTAGGAAAATAAACAAACACATCGCCCGCCGGATGCGCCGGCAGCGTCTTAACTTCCTCTAATTCCGCGATTCCTTTTAACGCCTGCGTAAAGTTATCAATCGCCAGCTTAGAGGCATAGGAGCCATCGGCATTATAATAAGTCATAGTCAAAAGCTTTGGCGGCTGACTGACTGCCGCCGCCACGACTGCCGTCATCACCGCCAAAAGCAAAAGGAACTGCCATTTGACCCTCCAGACCGCTTTGACATGAAAGATTAAACCATATTTCATGAGGAGTCCGACGTTTCTCATTGCAATTCCTTTCCTTTTCATTTTTAACTCAATTTTTCACAGTCTTTTGAGGCTTTCCCGCTTTAAAAAAGACCTAAAGAAGAAATAATTTGCAGGGCATTCGTCTGCAATTCCTGCATCAGCTCATTCATATCTTTCGGGGTCGCCTGAGCGTAATCCCATGCTTTTTCTGGCTCAAAAGGCGCAAACTTCACCTCATCCCCGGTAGCCAGCACACCGGCAGCCAGATGATATGTTATCGACTGCAAAGGCGTGCCCATATCACCCGCAGCCTGCGCTATTTTTTGCAGATCCAGTTTAATCTCGGCATAAGAATAGGTAACTTGCTTCTTATCGACGACAAAGATTAAGTCTAAATCTGCTCCCGACTCTTTTAAAGCAGATAAAATCGGTGCGCTTTCCGCGTCCGTATGAGGCTTGGCCAGCTCTTCGGCGGCCTTATCCAAACCGTCTAAAATCACTTCCTTGATATAAACCAGTTCTGATTTTACTTCATCATCCCAAGCTGATTTTAAATGGTACGAACCGCTGACTATTTGAAGATAATTATACACCAACAAGTCCTGATTTTTTTCAATTTCCGCAATCAGCCTCTCCAGGTAAGCTTCCACAAAAGGCCTGAAGTTTTCATCCGCCAGCAAATCCTTAGCCAGCTGTACATAAAACTCAGCCGCTTCCCCAAGGTTTTCCTTAATTTCGTAAACTTCACCTTTAAACTCCTTTTCTTCCTCACCAATCATCAGCTTACGACTGCCTTTTTCCGCCGTAATCTTAGCGTCATAATAATCCCAGACGCGTTTTAAGTACTTCTTTTGATCCAGCTTCTTAAACTCCGGTAAAGTCTTCGGATCCAAAGCCGTCCGTAAATATTTCATCGACTTTTGCACATTATCCAGAGTAAAAATATCGGTTGCGGCCTTGGTGGTTTCGCCGTCAGCCATGCCATTTTCTTCCAGCAAATTATTTAAACCCTCTTTTGACAGGTAAACCGCTTTGCTAAGCAGTTTTGGAACAGAAAGAATCTGATCCTGATTTTGCTGCTGATAAGTAATATCAAGCAGTTCCATATTTTTTAAGTAAATCCGCAGATCCGCTTCTATTTTATTTTCCGTCTCATCCACCTTGTTATGGAGCTTTATACCCGCCTGATTCAGAAACTGCGTATAGATCGCTGCCTGCTCCTCGTTTTCCTCATTTACCTTTAATTCATCTAAAACCCATTCCTGATAGGTTTCCGCCTTCGTCACTTCACTACTTTTAAGAATCGCCGACCACAATTTTTCTGCCTTGGTCTTATTGCTGATCACGCCGGCGGCAAAAAGGATTCCAACAACTAAGGCCGCCACAATCACTACGCCGCCCACTCCCAAAGCAACCCATAATCCCGTCTTTTTCTTGGGCGTCGGCTGCTGCGGCTGAAAGGGCAAAGGCTGCCCATACGGCTCATGCGGCTGATTATTGTAATTTTGATAGGATCCTTCCGTTGGTGCAGTTTGTCCCGGCTGCGACGGATAAGGCTGCGAATATCCCGGCGTCGCGTTCGGCATCTGCCCCTGCGGCATATTCGGCTGCCCATTCCCTGTATTCATATCCCATCCGTTATTATTTTGATTTTGTTCGTTCATTCTGTACTCCTATTTTCTTTTTATTTTTTATAAAGAAGACGCCCTTGCCGCCAGCTTTCCCTTGTTTTCAGCGGTTTGGAGAATTCTCCAAACCGCTGAAAACGGCCATATTTCTTCGTTTATCCGAACAAATACCTTTGCTGACAAGAACGTCTTTTCCCTTTGTTTTTCCGCTTTCTCAGTTAAAACTGTTCTTTGCGGCAATTTCACAGAAAGCATGTCGCCGACAGCCTTAAACGGCCGACGCGTATAACTTTTCCCAAATGCTTTAAGCTTTATTTAAAGTCTTTTAAATCAATGCCGCCAAAAGCTGACTCCAAGGAAGTCATTGCTTCCGTACTGGATGCTGCCGGTATTTCCGCTTCTTTCTTTTGCGGCGCATGGCTGCGGCGCGGTTCTCTCGGCTGTCTGGGGGCAGAACTTTCCGAACTCTTCATCGTCAAACGAATCCGTTTTTCCGGCTTATTGACTTCCAGCACCCGTACATTGACCGTATCGCCTACTTTTAGCACTTCATCCGGCGATTTGATATGCTTATCCGAAATCTGGGACAAATGAATCAAGCCTTCCACTCCGGTCGGTAAGGCTACAAATGCGCCAAAATCTTTAATCCGCATGACTTTGCCTTCATAGGTTTCGCCCGCAATATAATCCTTCTCCACGGAATTCCACGGATCCTGCGACCGGTCTTTCATACCCAAGCGAATCTTCTTTTTGGGCCGATCCACTTCAATCACATAAACCGATACTTCCTGGCCTTCCTTAACTACTTCCTCCGCCTTAGTGACCCGATCCCAGCTCAGATCTTCCAGCCGCACCAATCCGTCAACCGGACCGATATTGACAAACACACCAAAGTCCATAATTTTTTTCACCACGCCCTTAAACTCATCGTTCGGGCTTACGGTTTCAAACATCTTGGCTCTTTCGGCTTGAATTTTTTCTCTTTCCAGTTCTTTGCGGGTAAAGACAGCGCGATTTCCTCTCTTATCCAGTTCCAGCACCAATACGTCAAATACTTTGCCAACCAGTTCATTTAAATCTTCAATATAAAACGCAGATGCCAACGATGCCGGCATAAAGCCCTTTACACCCATAAAATCACAAAGCACGCCGCCTTTAATAGCCTGCGCTACCGTAATCTCAATCGGCTGTTTATCGGTAAATGCCTTTTCAATCAGCTGCCAGCCCTCCAGTGCCGATGCCTTAGTAATCGACAACTCAACATTGCCGGTGCCGTCATCGGTTCTTAAAATCTCCGCTTTGACTTTATCGCCGACTTTATACTTTTCATTGGGCTTTTGCTCCGGCTCCAAAGGCATTTCACTTGCAGGAACGATACCATCGGAAGCATACCCGAAATTAACCAAAGCTTCTTTGTCATTGATGCCGATAATCTCACCTTCGACCAAATCGCCGTTCTTAATTTTTTTCAAAGATGCGTTAATCTCCGCTTCATAATCCGCCATGGTTTCCGTCGGCTCCTCAGCCTTAGCCTCTGTTACATTTTCCGTTACTGTTTCCTGCATTGAGTTCTTCATCTCGTCCATAACTAAACCTCACTTTTTTCTTTCGTTGACTTTCTACGCATTGTGCGAACCGTAAAACTTCAATATCCGCGGAAAACTCCCATCTATAAAAGTTTACAATCCCCCTAATTATTATTGTACCATACCTTCCGCCAATTGAAAAGAGAATTTTAAAAAACTTTAAGCTTTTCCCTGTCTTTTCCCGCTTCCACCAAGCACCGTCATGGTTAAAAACCGGCCGCGCTCGTTTTTACTTTGGCGAAAAGCCCGCTCTTTTGGCGTTTTTAACCAGATAGGCCGCGAACTTTTGAATGGTCTGCATAAAAATCTCCGGCTTTAATTCGCCGTTATTGATTTTGCTTAATCCTCGTTCCCATTTGCCGGTGGTTTCCGGCGAGCGGAGCGATTTCGGCACCATTCGGATCAGGATTTTGCCTTTTTCCGTCGGCCGCAGCGTTTTGCCCTGACGCTGAATATAGCCGACCTTTAAAAGCCGTTCAATAATTCCGGCTCTGGTCGCCGGCGTGCCGAAGCTGGATTCTTTCAGCTGCTCCTTTAATTCTTCATCCTCCACAAACCGGCCGGCATTTTCCATAGCACTAAGTAAAGTCGCTTCCGTATAGGGTTTGGGCGGTGTCGTTTGTTTTTTTAAGATCCGGCAGTCCGCGGCAGCAGCGGCTTGCCCTTTCCGCAGCGGCGGCAGATTGCCGGCCGCCTCTTCCGCTTCGCCCTCTTCACTGCTCTCCGCTTCCTTCGTCCTATCCGGCGCCGGCCTAACCTCCGCAGCCGTTTCCGGTTTCGCCTTGTTTGCCGGCTTTTGGTAAAGCCATTTCCAGCCCTCGTTTTTTACAATTTTCCCCTTGGAAACAAAGGTTTCCCCCTCAATCAGCGTAATCACCTTAATCGCCTGAAATTCATAGTCCGGATAAAAAACCGCTAAAAAACGCTTGACCACCATTTGATAAATTCGGCGTTCTTTTTCACTTAGGTTTTTCAGCGCCGGCGTTTTTTTTGTTGGAATAATGGCATGGTGATCGGTAATTTTTTTATTATCAATAATTCTTTTGCTAAAACTCAGCTTTAGCTCGCCGCCCTCCTTTAACTTAGCAATTGCCCCCTGAAACGGCGGTACGTCAAGGCGGCGCATCGTGTCATACACGGTCTGCTTCATATCTTCACTCAGGTAACGGCTGTCCGTCCGCGGATAAGTCAGCAGCTTATGCTTTTCATAAAGGCTCTGGGCAATGTCCAGCACCTCCTGTGCGGTCAGGCCAAACTCTTTATTCGCTTGGCGCTGGAGCTCGGTTAAATCATATAAAAGCGGCGGCTTTTGCTTTTGGTTCTTTTTTTCCACTTCGATGATTTTCCCGCTTTTTCCCTTGACCTTAGCGGCCAGCGCTTCGGCTTTTTCCGCCGTCATAATCTTGGTTTCCGAGATCTGCTCCTCAAACCAAATGCCCTCATAACGGCCGGATGAACTGTCAAAGTCCGCCGCCACTTCAAAATAATCCTTTGGCACAAAGTTCGTCAGTTCTTCCTCGCGGTCAACAATCAACGCCAGCGTCGGCGTCTGCACCCGGCCGACGCTGAATAAATCCGAATACAGCGTGGTATAGGCTCTGGTGGCGTTAATGCCGACCAGCCAATCGGCCTCTGACCGGCACTTGGCCGAATAGTAAAGGTTATTGTATTCCCGGCTGTCTTTTAATTTTTGAAAGCCCTCGGAAATGGCCTCATCGGTCATCGAGGAAATCCACAGCCGCTTGACCGGCTTTTGACAGTTGATATACTGATAAATATAGCGAAAAATCAGTTCGCCCTCCCGCCCGCTATCGGTGGCGCAAATCAGTTCGCCGATATCCGCCCGCTCGGCCAAAGCACGTAGGATATTAAGCTGGGCTTCGGTTTGCGGATAAGGCTTTAACCCCATTTCCGCCGGCAAAATCGGCAAATCGGAATACTGCCATTTTTTATAGCGGGAATCATAGTCCTCCGGTTCTTTTAAATTAATCAAATGCCCGACCGCCCAAGTAATGACATACGCATCGCCCTCGATATAACCATTTCTTCTCTGTCTGACGCCTAAAACTCTGGCGATATCAGCGGCCACTGACGGTTTTTCTGCTATAATTAAAGACTTCAATCCATTCCCTCGCTTTACTGTTATTTACCGCAGCTGTCAGCCTGTTTTTTCTGCCGTACTCAAAAACCAGCCGCGAGTTTTTAAGCTTTTTATTTTTTAAGCCATCCGGTTCGCATTTATCATAAAATTATCATTTCCGCCCATTAGAAGTTAACTGCTTATTTTGATGCGCCCGCCGATGTTCCTCACTATATTCGTAATCCTTATATCCATGCTCATGCCTTTCGGAATCACCGATATGCTTATGCCAGTGCTCATGCCATACCAGGTGGGTATGCATATAACCGTCATGCGTGTGAGAAATAATATGGCTGTGCATATGGCTATGACTCTGAATCAAGGTATCGGAAATCACATAGATTGTCCCGATTATCATAATGATTAGAGCAATCAGATATTTCCAGGTGAGTGTATCGCCCAAAAAAAGGAAAGCAAAGGCGGCTCCAATAAATGGCGCGACCGCATAGTAGGCGCTTGTCTTGGCCGCTCCCAAATGCCTTTGCGCCCTGATATACGTAAAAATACTCAAGCCATAGGCAATAAAGCCAAGCAGGCCGGCCAGGAAAATATATTTCACCTCCGGCAGTTTTTCTCCTATCATCATCGCAATTACAAAAGAACCCAGTCCCGAACCCAAACCTTTGAGCGTTACAATCTGATAGGTGCTCTTTTTCGAAATACTGCGGGTACAATTATTTTCCAGTCCCCAGCACAGCGCGGCCAACAGGACAAAAATCGAACCGTACGAAAAATTAAAGCCGTCTGTGCCGTCAACCGATAAAATAATACTTGAAATCGTAATCAAGACAATTGCCGTCCAAAGCTTTGCGGATACTTTTTCTTTAAATAATAATAAAGCGATAACGGCCGTTGCCACAATCTCAAAATTGCCCAGCAGGGCTGCGTTTGAGGCGCTGCCCAGTTTAATTCCAATCATTAAAAAAATAGGAGCCGCTATATCCAGCAAAATCATTCCGGCTGCATACGGAAAATCCTTTTTTTTAAGGCGCTCCTCCTTGCTTTCTTTCTGCCAATGAAACAGATACAGGATTCCAACGCCGCCCCCAGCGCCAAGATACAAAAAAGAAGCCATCAAGGCGGAAGGAATGTCGGCCAGCAACAATTTTGATACGGGCGTGTTAATAGCGTAAAAAACGGCCGCTAAAACAGCATAAATAATAGCCATGATTTTTTTATCTTTCAATCTATCGCCTCCATAAATTTATCTGTCTTTTTCTTCAACTACACGCACAGAATCTCCTACGCCCTTATCCGCTTTTTAATTTCTTTCTTATCTGTGTTTAATAAAAATTATACCACAAATATAGACCCTATTCAATTTTTACTCCATTTTCCTTTTAGAAATTTGGTGATAGCAAGTTTAAGAATGATGATTGCTTGCGTTAAATAAAAATGTTATAATTATTAAAGACACCAGATCAGCTAAAAGTAACGCGCGTGGAACCAAAACGGAGCTGGAAAAATGAGATTAGAGCAGTGAAAATAGATATAATAAAAGCAACAAATGAATTAAAAGAAATCACTTGCAATTTAATAAAAAGCTTTCGGAAAGAACATAATCATATTGACCAAACGGATAAAAATTAGCGGAGGAACTACTTATGTGGATGATATTTGCTATCCTATCGGCGGTATTCGCGGCGCTTACCTCAATCCTGGCCAAGGTCGGCATTACCGGCGTCAACTCCAATCTGGCTACCGCCATTCGAACCATGGTCGTTGTCGTCATGGCATGGGGAATGGTTTTTTTAACGCACGCCCAAAGCGGCTTAGCCGACATCAGCCGCAGGAGCTGGATTTTTCTGATCCTGTCCGGACTCGCCACCGGCGCTTCCTGGCTCTGCTACTATAAAGCGCTGCAAATCGGCAAAGCGTCAAAGGTCGTGCCGATCGACAAACTCAGCGTTGTCATCACTCTGGTGCTCGCCTTTGTCTTTCTGCATGAAGAATTCACCGTCAAATCCTTCATCGGCTGTGTTTTGATTGGTGCCGGCACATTGATTATGGTTTTATGATTTGTATGGTCTTATAATCGAAAGTCCGGGAAAAAGGAAATGGCCGCTAAACGGCATTTCTATTTAGCAGCGTGTCCATCAGGCGGCAAAGTGCGGCTGCAAGCGGTCAGACACTGCCGGCAGCCATAACGGACGATTGTCCGCGTTTCGAGCAAAATAGGTTAAGATAAGGTTTATTAAAATTAAGGGGAAATAGTATGAAAGATTTTATTTTTTCGTTTGCTAACTGGTGGAATTGGCTGCTGACGTTTACCAGCGGTTTTGCCAATATTTGCTGTCTGATCCTTTTCAGCCATTCCACTACGCATCATACCGGCAATATCAGCCGGATTGCTTTGGCTCTGCAAAAAGGAAACTGGTCGGAGTTTGGGGTTCTGTTTCTCATTGTTTTTTGCTTCTTTACCGGCTCCGCTTTGTCCGGCCTTTTGTTTCACTCGCAAGTTTTAGTCCCCAAAAAGAGATATGGCCTGCTGTTAGTACTTTTAGGCGTTTTTTTACTGGCTGTTCATTCTTTTTGGCCGGGCAACTTGGTGCTGTACACCATTGCTTTCTTATCCGGCGCGCAAAACGCCATGTTTATTTATATCAAATCCTTTTTGGCGCGTAGCACTCATCTGACCGGCTACTTGACCGACAGCGGCTTTGCTCTTGGCCGAATTCTGGCCGGCGATATTGAGGATTTGCCGAAACTGTTTTTTAATTTATCGCAAATTGTTTTTTTCCTGCTGGGGGGACTGACCGCCGCCGCCTTCAGTTTTCATTTCTCAGCCGAACTAATTCCCATGATCGCCGCTCTTTATATCCTTGGCGGCCTGATTTATTTTATTGTCCGGCGCAGCCATTTATTTGGGATTAAATAAAATTCATAAGGCGCAGACTGCTTTTCCCGGAGTCGCCGAAGAAATAGGCGTTTTCAATGAAGATGATGTTCAGGCACTGGTAAACGAAGTACGCTATGGTAACGACTTCTCTTTTTAAAGTATATCCCCTCAATTTCCACGATATAATCGCCGCTGGAGTTTTGATAAATCATACCGGATTTTGAGGCATTCTTTTTATCGTGCAAAGAAATTTCGCCAAGTTTGCGCAACGCCTGACCGGGTTTATCCAATCTTTTATCCTTTTCTGCTTCCTTTTCAATCCACAGCGCCTCGTATTCTTCCTTGTCCTGCCAAATGCTCGCCAGAACCGCCGCGTCCACCTCATCACTGGTGATCTGCTCGGCTGCCACCCATATCTCCTGCGCCTGCAGCAATTTTTTCACCAATTTTTGGTTATGATATCTTTGCATAAAACCAAGCGCCATAAAAACAATACTGATAAGATACAGCAAAATCGCAATTTTTTTGGCGCGTTTTGCGCCGATTCGTTTGCGGATAAAATATCCGGCGCTAACCGAAAGCACCGCCAGAACCAAATATCCTCCCATTTCTTCCAATCCCATTGCGCTTGCTCCCCCATTTTTTTCGGTCTGATCATGAAAAACTTACCAAATATTTCAGCCGCGCCAAAAGCATCCCCTTTTCGGCGGCAAAATACCCGCGAATTCTGTTCTGTACATACTCCCAAGCCTGCCCGCTATTCCGACGCAGTTACGCACATCAGTCAAAAGCGCGGTCTTTTCACAAAACACTGCGCCAAAACTTTCCCACCCGCCGCCGCAAGCAATCAGTCTTCCTGAAACTTCGCCTTTCTGCCTGAGCAGGCAGCCAGACAAGCAGAAAGCCGACGAAAAACAAAGCTTATCGCAAACAGAAATCAGATTTTAAAAAAGACTGTTCTGACGAACAGGGGAAAATCGAGCTTTTATATTTACTTTTTTAGTTTAACATAGCGTT
>CAUVDV010000031.1:0-18431 GCA_963550755.1 uncultured Lachnospiraceae bacterium | reverse complement strand
GGATTTCCGAAAGTATTTCCTTTTTTACTTCGCAATTTCTTACTTTTACTTCGCAGCTTATTTTTTTAATATTTTTTCTTAATTTTAGTTGCTCCAAAAACATTGGTCACAATCCCCTAATAGAAATACATGAAAGCAATCCAAATCATTCAGCATGATAAAAGAGCAGAGAAACAATAAGAAAATTTCCATAATATTTCTTTATAATATTTTCCAATTCCCTTTTTCAGCCATCCTCCGCTCGCCTCTCCCCTACACCACTTCCCCCAACACCTTCCCAATCGCCTCGTGAATCACCAAATCCGCCCGGCTGTCCTGCGGCGTGGCCTGCTGATTGATTAGGATTAGGCTTTTTCCCCTAAAATACTGAATCAGCCCGGCCGCCGGATAAACCACCAGCGAAGTACCGCCGATTATCAGCACCTCGGCCGCTGCAATATAGCGAACCGCCCGCTCGATAACCGACTGATCAAGGCTTTCCCCGTAAAGCACCACGTCCGGCCGGATAATACCGCCGCAATGCCCGCACTTCGGCACCCCGTCCTGCTTTAAAACATCAGCCAGCTCATATCTCCAGCCGCAGTCCATACAATAATTCCGATAAACCGAGCCATGCAGCTCCAGCACATTTTTTGAGCCGGCTGCCTGATGCAGACCGTCGATATTTTGGGTAATTACCGCCTTGAGCTTACCGGCGGCCTCAAGCTTAGCCAGCGCAATATGTGCCTGATTGGGCTTAGCCCCCGGGAAAAGCAAATGATTCTTATAATAATCATAAAATTCCTCGCAGTGCCGCATAAAATAATGATGACTCAGCATTTCCTCAACTGCGTAGGTTGTTTGGTGCTTTTGATTATACAGTCCCGTCGCCGAGCGAAAATCCGGAATCCCGCTTTCCGTTGACACCCCGGCGCCGCCAAAAAAAACGATATTGTCGCTCCCCGCAATGATTGCTTTTAATTCCTGATTCATCTGCCGCTCCTCCCTTCTGCTCTCCCATTTCTCCTATTGACGAAATCGGTATTTTCCTTTTCCATGTCCGGATACCGGCTCAATAACTCCTTTTTTCCCCATATCTCTCAGCAGTTCTGATGCTCTGGATGGTCTGATGTCAATCACATTCATCACATCCAAGCGCCCAAAGACAGTTTTCCCTGCAAACGCTTCGCGCAGCTTTAAAATATGATTCATCGTTTTCGGCCGGAACATTTTCCCAATGTCCGGTTTTATTTCATCAATGTCCGGTTTCGTAATTTCAATATCCGGTTTTACATCTTCTTTAAATGCCATACTGATATGCAAAGCCCGGTTCTGAAGCGGATGCCGCTCATCCAAGAGAAGATTTCTTAGGAACAACTCCAGATACTCCGTTGTTTCATGAATTCCCCTTTTCAAATCATTATAGTTCGCCCGAACAAGAGAATTCCGAAAATACCAGGCATTATCAGCAAAAATATCGTTCATTACATCAAAACCCAGCGTCCGCAGGTATTTAATAAAAAACACCGCTGTCGTTCTGGTATTGCCTTCACCAAATACATGAATCTGCCACAGCCTCGAAATAAATACTGCCAAATGGCGGATAACCTCACTTATTGAAAGATTCTTATAGGAAAACTTTCTCTCTTCAGAAAAATCATACTCCAGTGTAGCCCTAAGTTCTGTGGCGCTGCCATAAAGCACCGTCGCACCGTCAAGCACCCATTCCTTTTTCGTAATGTTGTAATCTCGGATACAACCCGCATGGGAATAAATACCAGTGAACAGCTTTCTGTGGATAGAAAGATACTCGTTCGGTGTAAAGCTGAAAGCACGTTCAGATAAAAGCGCCGCGATTCTGGCAGAAACCTTATCGGCTTCCTCCGTACGGTCTTCGGCATCACGAGTGGGATTCTCTTCATAATAGGTCTGCAATAGAGCGTTTGCTTCTTCAAAAGTGATCTCGCCCTCTATGTTGCGGACAGCGGTATGCTCCAGATACTCTGATGTCTTTAGTCCATCAACCGCTTGCAGGCCGATGGCGGTATGCCACGCATACTCTTTGTCCCTTTTGTCCGGCTCTGACTCTTTGATATACTCCTTAAAAGGGTCGTCATTCACTCTGTACCACCTCGCTATTTTCCTTTTGTACCTGCCAATCCCTTATCCTTCCTGTAAATGCGCGGTATCGCCCACCAGCACAAACTTTGGCTTTTCGCCGCTGCAATCAATCAGTGTCAGCGCCGTATTCTTAATCACCGGCAGCTGCCAAATATCGCTGATCTTTTTCCCCTGCCAAAAACAGCAAAATGCCTTAATAAAGGCGCCGTGCGATACCGCCAAAATATCCTGATCCTTTGCCCGGTCAAACAACAGCCGCCCGGCCTTTTCCGCCTGCGCGAACACATCGGCAAAGCTCTGCCCGCCCTCCGGCGGCACATAGTTCTGCGGATCATGCCAATACTTCTCCAAGCGCTCGGCATTATTTGCCTTTAACTCGGTCAGCGTCCGACCTTCCCAGATACCAAAACCCATTTCGTTTAATTCCGGCAAAGACTGAACCGGCAGCCGGCGGCTGCCCTTAATGATCTCAGCCGTTTGAATCGTCCGGCCCAGCATCGAGGCGTAAATCTCCTTAAAATCAATCTCCGCCAGCGCTTTCGCCAGCTTTGCGGCCTCTGCTCGGCCTTTTTCGGTCAAGTCCGAATCACACAGACCCTGAATCCTTTCCTGCACGTTAAACTCCGTTAGTCCGTGCCTGACTAAATATAACATAATTTATCCTTCCCGTTTTCCCTGCAAAATCTACAATTGGCTTTCTTCTGTTAAAAAGCTTTCCCCTCCGCCGTCTGATCTTTTTCTGCCGAACCGCTGTCCTTATTCTATGCCAAAATTTCAGCCAAAGCCTTCCTTATCTTTTCTATTATACACTAAACCAATTGCCTTTTTCAAGCCAAAAAAGCCTATTTCCCATGAAAATCTCCCTTGGCCGCCGCAAACATCTGGTAAGAAACATGCTTATTTTATCAGCGTCACTAATATCGTCGATAGCCGCATCTGCCAAAAAAGCCGCCTTTCCCCAAAGACAGCTTTTCAAACCCGCTTCATTAATTTTTCCGACCGGCAAAAATACTATTTCCCCTCTGCGTTTTCTTCCTGCGCCGCCATTTCATCAAACTGCTCTAAGACAGTTTCCTTATTATTGGCTGCCCATTCCACATCATAATCCGCCAGCTTAATCTCACTTAGCTTGACCATGCCCGCCGGAACGCTTACATCCTCCCGCACCGGCCGGCGGTTCCATTTTTCGCTTTGCCTTTGCTGCCACTCAGCCGAAGTAACAAAATCAATAAACAGCCTGGCATTGTCCGAATTCGGCGCGTCCTTGACCAAAGCCACACTGTCCGGCACCGCGCTGGTGCCGTCCGCCGGATAAACAAAGCCGACCTTGTCATCACCGGCATATTGCAGCGCCGCTTTTTCCACAGTTAAGCCGACATAATATTCTCCCGCCGCCACTAACTTATGGCACTGCGAAGAAGCATCCAAGAGCTTTCCGTCTAAATTGGCATAAAACTGCCGCACAAACTCCCAGCCCTTTTCCGAGCCGCCATGACCAAACAGCATGGTGCAAAGCTGCGTATAAGCTGATCCGGACTTTGCCGGCGCGCAGTAAGCGATTTTGCCCCGCCACTGCGGCTGTAAAAGTTCTGCCCAGCTTTGCGGAGCCGTCAGCCCCGCTTTTTCAATTAATTCCTTATTGTAAAAAAACACCATCGGCAGCGGACTTTCTCCTGTCCAAATATGCTCCGCGTCCTTATAATTCGCCGGAATAACGGCGTCATTGGCCGAAAGATACGGCGCAAAATATTCCTTGTAAGCCGCTACGCTATCGGCTCCGCCGCCCCACAGCACATCGGCCACCGGCTGACCGGCTTCCATTTTAATCCGGTTAAGCAGTTCCCCCGTTCCGGCCGCCACCACTTCTACCCGAATCTCCGGATACTTTTCCATAAATTGCTTAATCCCGTCGTTCAGCGGCTCCGCGTCATGCGGCGAATAAACGACCACTGTCCCCGACGGCTTAACGGCTTCGCCGTTTTCTGCTGCGCTGTCTGCCTGCGAATCTGCTGTCGGCGCCGGCTTTTGCCCGCCGCAGGCCACCAAAGTCAAAGCCATCATCAGCGCCACAACCGCACCCAAAACTCTCCGCTTTCTTTTCATAAATCCTCCAAACTTTATCGCCTTGCTGCTCTTAGAGCAGACGGAAAACATTCCCTGCGGCATGATTTGACTTTTCCCGCCGCCAGAGAAACCTTTTCCTAATACTGAATCACCGAGTGAATATCATAGCCCTTTAGCAGCTCCCGGCCCTTTAAAAATTCCAGTTCAATCAAGTAGACCAGCTTGACGACCTCGCCGCCCATGCTTTCCACCAGTTCGATCATTGCCTTGGTCGTTCCGCCGGTCGCCAAAAGATCATCGACGATGACCACCTTATCCCCCGGCCGAACCGCATCCACATGAATTTCAATCGTCGCCTGTCCATATTCCAAATCATAGGTTTTGGCCACGGTTTTATACGGCAGCTTGCCGGCCTTTCTGACCGGCACAAAGCCCTTTTCCAGATTATAAGCAATCGGCACGCCAAAAATAAAGCCCCTCGACTCCGGCCCCAAAATCAAATCAAAATCACTCGTCCCAATCCCGTCCTGCATTTGCCGCACCGCCTCCCGCAGCGTTTTCGGATCATGCAAAATCGGCGTAATATCCCGAAAAATAACCCCCTTTTGCGGAAAATCCTCAATACTGCGCATTACATCCTTTAAGTTCATCATAACCCCTTTTCTTCCCGGCTCCTCACCTGACTTTTACCATCAAGCGCTGACCCTGCTCCTTTCTTAAGCTCATTCATTCTTATATAGCATTCGGCTATTTTATCTTTTACCCCTTGCAGCGCCTGATAAATCGCCGACTGTTCCAGCTCCGTCTTTTTCCCTTCTATCAGGGTAAAAGCAAAGCCCTGCTCCGTCCACTCCGGCCGGCACAGTCCCAGTTCCTCAAAAACCGCCAGTCCGGCGATCGCCCCGGCTAATTCCCGTTTTGTCCTGCCAAAATAAAAAGGAAAACTCCGCCAGGAAATCATCTGCTTATCTTCCGTCGCTAACTGCCGGAGCTGCAAATAAATCCGCTTATACTCCGCCCGGCCTAAAGCCGCGTACGGCCACGCGCCTATATCTTGCTCCCGCAGCGCCCTGTACATCTCCCGCACGAAGCTGCCGACACTTTCGTCCTGACTAAAATAGCTGACCATTAGCTGCGGCTTTTTTATCCCATTCCATTCATTAATCTGAAAACAACCCGCCGCCTTAACCGTAAAATCCGCCGACAGCCTGTCGGCTTCCTGTCCCTCAAAAAACGCCACGCCGTCAACCAGCGTCCGGCCCTGACGCAGCCCCAGCCGCAAATGCTGTTTTTCCTTACCCATTTGCCGAACTTCCGCCAAACCGCTCTCCACCAAAAACTTCGGTTCGGGATTGCCCTGGCCATAGGGCGCTAATAACTCCATTTCCTCCAGCAAGGGCAGCGATACCTCGGACAGCTTCATGGCAAAATCAACCGGCTCTAAGGGCGTTAAAAGCTCCTCGGTCAGCGTATCCTCAGCATATTCATTCAGCTTTTGCCGAAACTGGTCAATGTCCCGAGCCGCCAAAGTCATCCCCGCCGCCATCTCATGCCCGCCAAACTTGCTATATAAATCCTTACAGCTGCAAAGCGCCTCAAATAAATTAAAACCGGCCACCGACCGCGCCGAGCCGACCGCTTTTTCGCCCTCAATCGCCAGCACAATGACCGGCCGGTAAAAGCGTTCCAGAAGGCGGGAAGCCACAATCCCGATCACGCCATGGTGCCAGCCCTCGCCCGCCACCACTAAAATCTTACTTTGGTCGCCGCCTGCGCCAATTTTATTTAAGGCTTCCTCCACAATCCGGTTTTCCGTTTCCTGCCGCCGCTTGTTTTCTTCATTTAACTCTCGCGCCAGCGCCGCCGCTTTCTCCGCATCATCCGCCAAAAAAAGCTCCACACCGCGGGCGGCATCGCCCATGCGGCCGGCCGCATTCAGCCGCGGCCCAATCCGAAAGGCAACCGCCGTGCTGCTGACCTTATCCGGCTCAATTTCCGCCGCCGCCAGCAAAGCTTTCAGCCCCTCATTCTTCGTTTTTTTCATCCGCTCCAAGGCTTCCTTGACCAAAACCCGATTTTCATCTATCAGCGGCATCAAATCCGATATTGTTCCCAGCGCCGCCAATTCGATATAATCAAACGGATCGGGAATTACAGCTGCCGCCCTTTCCTCAGCGCTCTCTTTTAGGCGCTCCGTCAGCGCGCAAATCAGCTTAAACGCTACGCCCGCTCCGGCAATCTGCTTAAAAGGATACCGATCGTCCGGTCGTTTCGGGTCAACGACCGCGTCCGCCGCCGGCAAAAGCTCCTGACACTCATGATGATCGGTCACCACCACTGTCAGCCCCAACTCTTTGGCCAGAGCCACTTCCTTGACGGCACTGATACCGGTATCAACCGTAACCAGCAGCCGCACCCCCTGGCCGGCCAGCTTTCTGACCGCTTCTTCATTCAGACCGTAGCCGTCCTTCATCCGATCCGGCAAATAGTAGCGGACGTCCGCGCCAATCGCCTGTAAAAATAAATACAGCACCGATGTCGCGGTAATCCCGTCGACATCATAATCGCCGTAAATACAAATGCTGTCCTGCTTTCGCACGGCCGCTAAAATCAGTTCCGCCGCCCGCTCCATATCAGCCAGCAAAAGCGGATCATGAAGCTGTTCCCGCCGCGGCTGCAAAAAACGTTCGGCCGCCTCCCGATCGGCGATTTGTCTGGTCAGCAAAAGTTTAGCAATCGGCAGAGAAACCTTTAATTCCTTCGCCAATTGCTTTGCCCGGTTTTCATCATATTCTTTTGTGATAATCCTTGCTTTTTTCATATAAGTTCTCTGCTGCTGCCACGCATATTATCCGCGCGCGAAACATCAACCACTTTCCCGGATAGCTTTTTTTAAGCTCCATACTTTCCCGGCTTCTTTTTAGCCGTCTTTTGCTGAAGCGCTCAATTCCCGCCGCTTGCTGCCTGTGCCAAAAAACAAAATTATTTTGCCGGCAGCCAGCCTAAAGCTGGAATACAGGACAAGACGAAGCAAACTATATTCCTTTTTGAACAATAATGGCTGCCTTTTTATCCCGCCCCATCAGCATATAATATTTTCTCCACAGTTCAATGGAATGAAGCGGGATTTTCTGCCCCTGCACTTCTATATATTCCATAATCTGCGATGATTTTAAATCGCAATCATATACCTGACCATCCTTGACAATGGCAAAGCCCCCCATCATATCCACATCGACCTGATCCACTGTAAATTCCCGGAAGTGCTTTGTTTCATAATTCGCTTTGGTTGACGGCTGAAGGGTTCCCATGGATTTTAATATCGTTTCCATTTTCGCGGCGTCCGTATCGGCGACCATTATATCAATATCATTAAAATCTTCTACATAGTCTTTTAAATAAAGCAGCAAAGATGCGCCCACCGCCCATACTATGTTTTGCTTATTAAACTCCCCGGCCAATTTGGATAAAACCGCTAATTTTTGCTCTTTTGTTATCATAATTCGCTTTTGTCCCCGTCAGACCAAATGTTTCGCATTTGCCGCACTTCGTGCTCTCCCTCTGTCGGTGCAGCGCCGCAAAATGAATCTGCCCGCTCCGCGGTCGCATTCATTTGTATTTGCGCGCTTCATATTAAAATTTATTAAACCGGTAGCCCGCGCCCCAGACCGTTTCAATGATCTTCGGCTTGGCTGGATTTTCTTCCAGTTTTTTGCGCAGCTTTTGAATATGCACCGCCACCGTATTAATATCGCCAAACTCATCCTCGCCCCAAATCTTTTCAAACAGTTTTTGCTTGGAATGAACAATATCCGGCGTTTCCATAAAGAAATTAAGCAAATCAAACTCCGTTGTCGTCAGCTGCACTTCCTTATCATTTAAAAATACCTTGCGCGACTCCGGAATCAGGCGCAAGCCCGATACTTCCAGCACTTCCTGCCCCTTATCCTTGCCCAGCAGACGGTCATAACGGGAAATCTGGCTTTTTACTCTGGCGACCAATTCATTGGGATTAAAGGGCTTAGTGATATAATCATCCGCGCCCAGTCCCAGACCCTTGATCTTATCAATATCATCGGTTCTGGCCGATACCATCAGGCAGGGAATGTCCAGCTTATCCCGAATCGTCATCAGCAGGTCAAAGCCGCTGACCGTCGGCAGCATAATATCAATGATAATCAGCGAGAAATCACCCTTTAGCGCCGTTTTCATGCCGCGCAAGCCGTCGGATTCAATCACTACCTCAAAATCATTGCTTTCCAAAAAGTCCTTTTCCAAATTGGCGATATTTTTATCATCTTCAATAATCAAGATCCTTTTTTTGTTTTCCATTTCAATCCCTCATTTCTACAATTGGCAGTTTGATTGTCATGACCGTTCCTTTATCCGGCTCGCTTTGGGCCGTTATCTCGCCGTGATGCGCCTCGACCAGCTGCTTAGCGATGGAAAGCCCTAGGCCTGAGCCGCCAATATCCTTACTCCTGGCCGAATCCGCCCGGTAAAACACATCAAAAATCGTTTGCAAATCACTTTGCTGAATTCCCATTCCGTTGTCAACCACCTGAATCCATAGCCAATGCGGATCATTCCACATTCGAAAGAGCAGCGTCTTATTTTCCTTATCGTTATATTTAATACTGTTCTGGATCAGGTTAGACAACACCCGGGTGATCATTTTTGTATCCAGCATCAGCCAGCAGCTTTCGGTCAGCCGATCTTCAATCGTTACCTGAACGCCCTGCTCCTCAAGCTCCAGCTGCTTTTCCAAAAAGAAATCCGCAAAAATCTCATTGGCCAGCATCCGCTTAAAATCATATTCCTGTTCGTCAATATCCAGCTTAGAAAAAAGAAATAAATCATTGATCAGGTCATTGGTGTAATGCGCGTTTTTGGAAATAATCTCCAGATACTGCTTTTTCTTTTCCTCATCCTTAGCCACTCCGCTTTGGATCCCGTCGATATAACCGATAATTGAGGTAATCGGCGTTTTTAAATCATGGGAAATCCCGGCGATCAGCCGCTTGCGGTTTCTTTCATAGCGGAGCTTTAACTCATTGGCTTCTTTTAACTCCCGGCTCATATTATTAAAAGAGTCGATCAAATCCTCGACCATATTGGCGTCAAAGTCATCAATGGTGACTCCGTAATTGCCCTTGGCGATCTCCTCAGTTGCCGCCTTCATTTTTTCCAAGGGCTCTAAGAGCCGGCGCCGCATTTGAAAGGTAAAAAACAAGGTGCCGATTTCCTTGGTCAGCATAATTACTACCACCGCCACAATAATAAACACGGGCAAATTTAAACGCAGCACCAAATAAAAAAAGTAAAACAAAACGATAATCGCCGCAAAAAATACAATCGGGATCCATTTTAAAATCCGCTGAATCTTTTCAAAATCACTGACCTTTTCCTCTTCCGGCGCCGCTGAACGGACGAATCCTTTTTCTTTCATTTTTCTCATTTCCTGCCACTGTGGCTTTTTCCTGCTTCTATCCGCTTTCCGCTGCAAGACAAACAGCGGCGGTCTTTTATCCATTTTCCCTTACCGGCAGCGGAACATTATCCTTTTTCATCCGGTCTTTCCTTTGACTAAACAGCAGCCCGAAAACACATCCGCCCGCCGGATGCCGCCGTCTTAAAAATAAGTATCCTCCGAATCCACGTAATCAGCGATATCCGCCATAATCTCCGTCACGTCATTCGCCGTCATCTCCAGCACTTCCAGGCTGTTCTCATCAAAGCGATAGGCCAGACCATCAGCGCCAATATTGACGCCCATCATCATAATCAAATCATCCGCCAAATGGCAAATCATCGCCAGCTTCGGATTCAGCTCGGCTTTGGCCGGCTCATGATGGTAGCGGATCACCTCAACAATTTCCGGCGGCAGGTTCCAGCGCTCGGCGATCTTCGCTCCTACCTCAGCATGCGTAAAGCCCAAAACTTCCGATTCCGCCTCGATAAAAGCTACATTTTTTTCCTCAACCTGTTTCATCACCTCATCAAAATTGTTCTTGACATATTCATCCAAAACAACCTTGCCCACGTCCTTCAATAGTCCGGCTGTATACGCCAGATCAACTTCCTTAAACCGGCATTTTTTAGCGATGGTCTGCGCCGTCATCGCCGATAACTGCGACTGCCGCCACAGCGCTTCCTTGCCTAAATCATAACCGCTTAGCTCCTTAGATAAAATAGGGCTGACCGTCACGGAAAAGATCATCGACTTGACCGTCCTAAGCCCCAGCACGACTACCGCATCCTCAATTGTCTTAATTTCCCGCCGTCCCCGGTAAAATGCGGAATTAGCCACTCGCAGCAGTTTAACTGTCAAACCTTCATCGGTTCGAATCACTTCTTTGATACTGCTGACCGAAACATTCGGATCATCCATCATTTTGATTAATTTAATAACCGTCGCCGGAAAGGCAGGGATCGCGTTTACCTTTTGTAAAATTTCTTCCACTGTTATCTTACTCATCTCACACCTCATACTTCGTCAATGCAATGAATCCCGGCTGCCGAAGCCCTACGGCCGCTGTTCCATCCGCCGGATGATCTGTCTGTTTCATACTTTATCTTAGCCATTTTTTTCATTTATTATTCTGCTTGATTCGCATTCTATCATTTCTATTTTACTTTATTTATCGGCTGGTTTCAAGTATTTTATTTGTATTTTCTAAATTTCTCCGTTTTCCCCCAAAAAACAGGCTCCTGCTTCCGCTTGCCCGGTTTTAAAATAAAGCTTATCTTTCCGGTTTAGCCGCTTGTTTTCATTTTTTCCTTTACATTTTCGGCTTCATACTATATAATGGCAAAATCAAAGGAGAAAATTTATGATGAAAAATACTTTAACAAAAATTAAAAAGCAAAGTCGAAAACTACTGTTTTTGCACTGGTCTGTTTTTATTTTTTGGCTTTTTATCTTTTCGTTTGTCAGTCAGGCGCAGGCTCCGGCTGAAAATACGCCAGCTGAAACTTCTTTGCCGGAAGCCAGCCAAGAAGCGAACCCGAAAAACAGCGAAACGGCTCAGCCAGAAGCACCGGAAAACAACGTTTCTCCGGCAAACGGCGAAACGGAAAGCGCGGCCGAAAATCCAGCCCAGCCGGAACTAAAAGGCAGCGCCGAATTGCCTTCCGATCTGCAAAGCGCATTAAATAGCTTTTTAAGCTCTCCTTATATGCCGGTTGACATTTTGGTGGGCGATTGGTATTTAACAAATGAGCTTGACGCTTTTGAATTTAACGGCACGATCTACGCGCCGCTCCGTTCCCTTATTCGCCTGATCCCTAATTCCAGCTTAACCTGGAATCAGGAAAATTTACGGGCAGATGCCGTCTTTACCATCAATGGGGTAGAACGGAAATTATCGTTTTTGGCTAATTCTCCGCTTTATCTTGATAATGACGCACCGGCCGAAATGCCGGCTCCGGCCATCCGGCAAAATAGCACGATGATGGTTCCGCTTTCTTTTGTAGCGGGGCTTTTGGATATAACCACTACTTATGATGCCTTATTCCATACGGTTTCGCTTGACAGCTCGGTTTGGGCGTTTGACCCCGCTGCCTCAGTGCCGCGTTTTTACAATCATTTGGAACTTAAGGATTTTGCCCGGTTAATTTACAAAGAAGCCGGCGGGGCTTCCTATTCGGCTATTCACGCCGTCGCCAGTGTCATTTTAAATCATATCCGGCACCCGCAATACCCCAACACCTTATGGGGCGTGATTTATGCCGTCGCCCCTTCGGGCACGCCGCATTATACTCCGGCGCATAAGGCCGGCTTTTCCTCGGTTACTCCCAATTACGCCAGTGTCTTGGCCGCTAAACGGGTGCTGCGGGGCGAAAATTCAATCGCCGATTGTATTTTCTTTAACACCCGGCCATTTAAAACCAGAACCATTTACACCAAAATCGACGGTATTTATTTTTGCTATTAAATCAACAAATGCCGCCGACGGTACTTGTCCGGTATGTGAACTTTAAAGGTTTGTTCAAAAGCAAAAAGCTTGCCGTAATGACCCTAAAAAATGAAAAAAGCAAAAGAAAAAGGAGCCGCTGCTAAAACGATTTCATTATCGTTTGGCAACAGCCCTTTTTCTTTTGCTCACTTTTTATTTTGCTTTGCCTTGATTAGCGACCGATTCCATTTTCTTCTTCAATTCTTCCTGATCGCCCAGATAATACTTGGCCGTCACGTTAAAATTAGAATCAACCTCATCAACTAAAGGCACACCGGTCGGGATATTCACCTTCATGATTTCTTCCGCCGTCATCTTGTCAAAATATTTAACCAGCGCCCGCAGCGAGTTGCCATGAGCCGCTACCAGCACTCTCTTGCCAGCCAGCATATCTTTTTTGATGACATCCTCAAAAAACGGCACCGCTCTTTCAATCGTTTCTTTCAAGCTTTCCGTCAGCGGCAAAAGGCTGGCGTCCTCATTGCGGTAAGCCGCTTGGTTACGCGGATTTCTCTCATCCTCCGCATCCAGCGCCGGCGGCATAACGTCAAAGGACCGGCGCCAAATCGTCACTTGCTCCTCGCCGTATTTCGCGGCCGTCTCCGACTTATTCAGCCCCTGCAAAGCGCCGTAATGCCTTTCGTTTAAACGCCAAGTCTTGTATACCGGAAGCCACTCTCTGTCCATTTCCTCCAAAATATGATTTAAGGTATGGATGGCTCTTTTTAAATAACTGGTATAGCAAACGTCAAAATCATATCCGCCTTCCCGCAGCAGCCGGCCGCCTTCTTTGGCTTCCTGCACGCCCAGCTCCGTCAGATCTACATCCGTCCAGCCGGTAAACAGATTTTTCAAATTCCATTCGCTTTGCCCATGTCTGACTAACACTAATTTCATTCGATTTTCTCCTTTTGTGTCCGGTTTTTTCTATCAATAATATAGGTATCAAAGCCTTTGACGCCTATAAGCAAAGATGATCCATCTTTTGGCCGTAAGCTGCGCCAGATTTTCATTCTTTTGCCCTTAATCATTAGTATATCGAAATTCACGGCAAAAATCAATGATAAATTTCAGACTTTCTCATTTTCCCTTTTTGGGGTAATTTTCTTCGTGTTTCTGTCTGGCGGCGAATTAAACAAAAAAACTGTTCTGACGAACACGCCGGGCAAACAAGCCATCCTGATAAACACGCCAAAAAACTCTTAGCGCAGAGCCAGCACAATTTGCTCCAGCAAAATCCAGCGCATTAACTGGTGCGGATACGTCATCCTGCCAAAAGAAAGCTCGCTGTCCGCCCTGTGCCGAACCTCAGCCGATAAACCCAAACTGCCGCCGATTAAAAAACAAACTGGTCTATCCCTCAGCATAGCCGCAAACTTTTGCGGCTGAAAAGCTTTTCCCTCCAAGGTCAGGGCAACCACTTTTTCCTCCGGCCGAAGCAGGCGCAAAATTTTTTGGCCTTCCCGGCGCTTAACGATTTCTTTTTCTTTCTCCGATAATTCTTCCGGACATTTTTCGTCTTCCACCGTCAATAATTCTAATTTTTCTCTTTGCCGGATATGGCCGGCCTCCTGCAAGATGGCCTGATTAATGTATTCTTCTTTTATTGCGCCGACGCTGATAATTCTAATCATGTTAAAAGTTGCCTTTCTAATTTTTACACTAACTCAAAGCTTGTCGTTCGTCCTTATAAAAACTCAGCTTTCCCCGCCAAAGGCTTCGCCTTTTCTAAGCGCATCTTTTACACACGAAATAGCCGCCTCACTACATCCGAGACGGCTATATTTCCGTATTCAGTTTTCTCATTTCTTTCCTTTCCTATAAAGACGACTTTCTCAACGATCAATGGATTTCTCCTATGCCGGCTAAGTATCCGAAAATTTTTCATACCTTTTGGCACGTTTCTTATCATTAATTTGAGATTTAGCCCCACATCTTTCAGAACGTTCCTTTACACATTCTTCATATTGATCGTTTCTGCTCCTCATTGCTACCTGAACCATTCCGGTTCATTTTCTCAAAACAGATATTTGCCAGACCGTCACTCGGTTCTGCAAATAATAATATCTTGAAAGCTTTTTTCCTGTTTCATTGTCAAGTATTCTGCTTAAATTCTGTATGATCTTTCTCATTTAAAGACTCATACCTCCATCACTTTACTTCCTGTGACTTCTGCTTGTAGGAATCATTCTTTTTGATTTCCTCTTCGTTTAAGCGTTATCATCTTTTTGCGATCTTGAAAAATCCGCTTCTTTTTTCTTCTCTCGCATATCTATTGACAATCAAACACACCAAAAGTTAAACGGTACAATAATTCATCGACATTTCCTTATTGCTTTAACAGATCAGCCGCTTTCTTGATATTTCTCGGTTTCTCTTGAAAGTAACAACGAGGGACTAACTAACTGCCCTTATATACCTTCTTTGGAGTTTCTTCATAAAATATCACTCCTTTCCAGCTCGGTTTTTATTTACCGTCGGTTGTAAATAGTTACGCTCAAATCATCATATAACACGAAACCCTATTATATAATTTATTTGATAAGAACGTTCCGGATCCATTCTTTAATTGTATATTACAACACACTTCTCTAAATGTCAATAGCTTTTTTCTTATTTTATTATTTTTTTATCTTTTCAGGAATTTCCTCTTTTTTAACTTTTTTATTCTTTAAATATCGAAATATTTTTATATCTTTAACTGTCTTTTGGTTTCTTATGCCTTCTTTTTCTTGTTTTTTTCATTTTATTCTGATTATTATTATCTTTCCCGTTTTCCAACTTCTCCGCCAATCTTACCGGCAGACCGCTCTCAAGCCGGGGCGTATTATTTCAGGATGCAGCTTGCCTGTCCGATGCGCCCGTCAGGGCACAAGTTTTGAACAAATCCTGAAATAATACACGACCGCCAGTCTTTCTTTTTTATTACTCAAACACAAATCGACATGAAAAATGGAACTGTTGCATTTTAAGATTTTTACACAAGATTTGGGGGGAATCTTTGCGATTTATAGCAATATCTTGTGTAAAATCTGTGTTTTGCAACAGCCCCAAAATAAAATTTTCTCATTGACACCGGCTATTTACCACTTCCGCTTAAAAATTAAAAAAACTAAACAAATTATACTTGCCAAAAATCGATACCAAAATCAAGGAAATCACCGACATAATCTTAATCAGAATATCCAGCGACGGGCCGACCGTATCCTTCAGCGGATCGCCGACCGTATCGCCGACCACCGTTGAAGAATGAACCTCGCTCCCCTTGCCATGCCCCGGCAGTCCGCCCGATTCGACTAACTTCTTGGCGTTATCCCAGGCGCCGCCGCTGTTAGCCGTAAACAGCGCCAGCATAATCGCCGACATCGTCGTGCCGATTAAAAGCCCCCCGACAAAGTTAGCCCCGAAAATAAAACCGGCAATAATCGGAATCGTGACCGACAACAGCGCCGGATACTTCATCTCCCGCAGCGCCCCGGCCGATGAAATCTCAATACAAGTCTTATAATCTGGTTTCTGCGTGCCGTCTAAAATACCGGGAAACTCCTTAAACTGACGGCGCACCTCAGCCACCATCTTACTGGCCGCCTTAGCCACTGCTTCAATCAAAAGGCCAGAAAAATAAAACGGCAGTGCCGCACCCACCAAAGCCCCCGCTAAAGTATGCGTATCAATCATATTTAAAACCAAGTCAAAACCCTGCACATCGCCCGGATTACTCTGCGAATAAAGAAAAGAAGCCAAAAGCGATAAGGCCGCCAGCGACGCCGAACCAATCGCAAAGCCCTTACCAATAGCCGCCGTTGTATTGCCGACCGAATCCAGCTTATCCGTAATCTCCCGCACCTTCGGATCTAATTGGCTCATTTCACTGATCCCGCCGGCATTATCGGCAATCGGGCCGTAAGTATCGACCGATACCGTCGCCGCCACAAACGACAACATTCCAATCGCCGCCATTGCTACCCCGTAAAGCCCTGCAAAAGCATTTGCCGCCAAAGTTGCCAGCGCCAGCACCAGCACCGGTAAAAAAGCCGACTTCATCCCAATCGATAAGCCTTCGGTAATCGTCAGCGCCGTTCCCTCCAAAGAAGCCTGCGCCACTCTTTTAGTTGGCTTATAATCATAGGAAGTATAATACTCCGCCAAAAAGCCAATCACGATCCCGGCGATAATCCCCACCACCGCCGCATACCACGGCGAGAGCGTTCCGGCCCGAAAACCCAAAGTACTGATGTCCGTTTGGACAAACAAAAGATAAGTTAAAACACCACTGCCCGCCACCGTTAAGCCGGCCGAAATCCAAGTCGCATAGTTTAATTCCCGGTGTGCCTCCTCCGATACATTGCGAACCAATAAGGACAATACGCCAATCACACAGCTAATTAGTCCGACCGCCGCAAAAACAACCGGATATAAAATCATCGTCTTAGCCGTTTCCGGCGAAAAACCGCTGCCGGATAAACCGCTTTTGGTATAATAAAAATACCCGGCCAGCACGCCGGCCGAAATCAGCGCGCCGACGAAAGACTCCAAAAGATCCGCGCCCAAACCAGCCACATCCCCGACATTATCGCCAACATTATCGGCAATCGTCGCCGGATTGCGCGGGTCATCCTCCGGGATATGCGCTTCTGTCTTACCGACCAAATCCGCGCCCATATCAGCCGCCTTGGTATAAATCCCGCCACCGACCCGATCAAACATAGCAATGACCGAACAGCCCAAAGCATAACCGGAAATCGTCATCGTAAACGGAATAAAATTAATCCCCAGCCAGTTATCAATAATAACCAGCTGCTCCGGCCGAAGCTGCCCTATCATTTCGCCGAAAACAAGATAAACAATACCCAGACCCAGCAAGGCAAAGCCGCCAACCGACAGCCCCATCACCGAACCGCCCTGAAAAGCAACCTTCAGCGTCTTGCCTAAACTCTCGGTTTCTCTGGCTTGATTCGACACCCTGACATTAGCCAGCGTCGCAATCTTCATGCCAATAAAACCAGCCGTTGCGCTCATTACCGCGCCGATTAAAAAAGCCACGCCCACATACCACTCAACCAATACCGCTAAAACAGCGGCAATCACCACCGCAATTTTAGCAATCATTTTATATTCATGATTAATAAATGCCGCCGCTCCAATTTGAATCGCTTCGGCAATTTCCTGCATCACACTATTTCCCGGACTAAGCTTTTTAACGGAATAGAAATTATACGCCGCCAACCCCAAAGCCAGAGCAACCGACGTAAACAGTAACAAATACATCCTTTCCCTCCTTTGAGCAAGATTTCTTTGCAGCCGAATTCCTTTCCCGCAACATCACCAGCCACATCCGGCTTACAAAATAGATAAACCGCGCTTGTCAAACTTTTCTTTGCCCCAAACCAAGCCTTTATGCGGCCGCCATAAACTTTCCGCCGTTCTTAAAAGCCGTTGAAACAATCACAGAAAAATTGCGCAAAACACCCCCACTTTCTCGTATCAAACTCTCTGCTCTCCCGCCCAGGCACTCGGCAGCGCAGCAAATACGGAAAAGTTAAACGATAGCTAAGAATTTTCCGAAAAATCATTTTTATTATATCATAGTTCCGCCTAAAATGATATGATATAAAAATAAAAACTACTTTTTCTCTGTTTCTATGATTTTTCAAGATTATTATTATGCATATTGCACACAAAAAAGTTCCGGCCTGACGCATTTTTCAAGTGTCAGATTTCTACCTCCGACACTTAAAAGCCCCATAAAACCGGAACTCCCTATAAGAAAAATCAATTTTTTAAAAACTCACGCCATAGCACAGCCTCACAGCCTTCACCGTTCTCAGTGCTTTCAGTGCTTTCCCGTTTCTTATCTTTGCTGTTGATTTCCCTGCTGCGGATAACCCTGTTGGTATCCCTGCTGTTGTCCGCCTTGCTGCGGATAACCCTGCTGCGGGTAACCTTGCTGCGGATAGCCCTGTTGATATCCCTGCTGAGAATAATTCTGCTGTCCGCCCTGTTGCGGATAACCCTGCTGCGGGTAACCCTGCTGCGGATAGCCCTGCTGCGGATAACCTTGCTGCGGATAGCCCTGCTGTGCATAAGGCGCACCATAACCGCCAACTCCGATAAAGGTCGAATCACCAAACGCCAACATCGGCATAAAGATAATTGGCAACAGAATCATACCAATAATGAAGCCCGTACTCTTGCCAAAGTTCTGACCCAATTTATAAACTGTCAATATACCGATAAACGCATTAACAAACGGCACCAGCAGCAACAAGAAATAAATTCCTTTGCCCCAGCTGATTTCATAAAGAACAT
>CAUVDV010000030.1:0-18608 GCA_963550755.1 uncultured Lachnospiraceae bacterium | reverse complement strand
ACCCGGCCCAAATGCTCAATATAGCTTTTATGAAGCATTTTTTCATATTTTTCAAACTCGATCATGCTCCTGCCCCTTGCTTTTTTTATTCTGATTTTCGGCTTGCCTTTCCGATGAAACCCCACAAGCAAAAATAAGATAATTTCCTGCGTTTCCTTTGTCAAATACGCCAATGTTAAATTTTAAAAAATATTTTGTGATAAACTTAGATGTAAAATAGAAGGAATCCCGAATCGGCATTTTGCATTCACTCTCAGTCATACCGCCTATTCGGCCGGCTAACTGTTGTTTCCGTTTTTCATAATGCTTTCATAGATTAGCTGTAATTCGTCGGTAATTCCCTTCAGCTGAACGTCCAAACTGCATTCAATGTTGCCCATAACCGTTTCGATGATACATTGATTTTTTTTCAAGGCTTTATCCTTAAGGACCTCAACCGTTAGCTTTTCGCTCAATTCTTCTGTTAGTTCTGCTTTATGCTCCAACACGTAGTTCAAATCTTCCTCTGACACCCGAATAATCAGATCGCCCTGCAGAGAAATTTCCTGCAAGCCCATGCGAACTAAATGAATCAAGGTTTCTTCTTTTTGGCTGGCCTGCCCGACCAGCTTTTCCAGCATTTCCTTTAGCCACAGGATCATATTGCCTTCCAGCTCGCGCAGCTGCTTCGCGTATTTAGTCTGATACTGCCCGCCCAGTTCTTTTTCAATGCCGGCTTTTTTTTCGGCGTATTCCTGTTCCAGGATTGCCCGCCGCCGTTCCAACTCCTCTTTGGCCTTTTCCATTCCGGTATTGTAAGCGTCCTCGTAAATCTTAGCCTTAGCCGCATTCGCGTCGTCTAAAATTTGTTCCGCTTCCGCCTGCCGGGCTTCCATTTCGGCCGCCCATTCCTCCGCCGAAGGCAATGCCGCCCTTTCCGCTTCCTGATTCAAGTTTTCCGCCGCATCCAGCGCCACCCGAATCAAGGCGTTGTCTTGCTGAGGCTGTCTGCATTCCGCCGCTTGCCGAAATTCACCCATGCTTTGAATTATTCTTTTCTCTGGAGAAAATGTCGCGTAGCTTTGCTTAATTATTCTAGACAACGATCTCGTCACCTCCGCCTCTGGAAATAACGATCTCCTGCGCATCCTCAAGCTTGCGGATTACTTCAACAATGGCCTGCTGCGATTCCTCAATATCCTTGAGCCGAACCGGACCCATAAATTCCATTTCTTCCTTAATCATCGCCGCCAGACGTTTGGACAGATTCTTAAAGATCAAGCTTTGAATTTCCTCACTTTGACCCTTTAAGGCAACAGCCAGTACATTATTATCAACATCACGCAGCACTCTTTGAATCGAACGGTCGTCCAAGGTCAAAATATCCTCGAACACAAACATCTTCTTGTGGATTTCCTCGGCCAGTTCTGCGTCCTCGACCTCCAAAGTCTCCATAATATGCTTTTCAGTCGCCCGATCGGCTGCATTTAAGATATCAACTACCGCCTCAATACCGCCAACAATAGTAAAGTCCTGCGTTACCAAAGAGGACAGCTTTCTTTCCAAAATATCCTCCACATCTTTGATGATATCGGGACTCGTTCTGTCCATCTTGGCAATCCGGCGAGCCACATCCGCTTGTTTTTCCAGCGGCAAAGCCGCCAAAACCATCGACGCCTGTCCAGGATTTAAATAGGATAAAATCAAAGCAATCGTCTGATTATGTTCATCCTGAATAAAGTTAAGAAGCTGCCCCGGCTCTGTCTTGCGAATAAACTCAAACGGTTTAACCTGCAAGGAAGAAGTCAGCCGGCCGATAACTTCCATCGCCTTATCCGTTCCCAGCGCTTTTTCCAAAATATCTTTGGCATAATTGATGCCGCCCTCGCTGATATATTGCTGAGCTAGGCAAATCTCATAAAACTCATTGAGCAGCGCTTCTTTTTGATCGGCACTGATTGTTCTGGTATTGGCGATCTCCAGCGTCAGCTGTTCAATCTCGTCCTCCTTTAAAAATTTAAAAATTTCCGAAGAACGCTCCGGCCCCAAAGAAATCAACAAAGCTGCCGCTTTTTGAATTCCTCTTAATTCCATTTTATCAGCCTCCCCATTGATCATTTAACCAGTTACGCAACAGCGTCGCCGCCGCTTCCGGATTTTCATCCACAAACTTTTCCACCTGTATTCGGACTTCCGATTTATACTCGGTAATCGGCTCTTTCGGTTCCTCTGTTCTGGTGCTGGTCAAAAGCTGCTCAACGGAAAGCTCCGGCTCCGTCTTAACCACTTCAACCGGTTTAGTACCCAGGAAGATCGCAACCGCCAACAAGATCACCATCAGGAGAATAATTCCAAGTAAAATATAATCTTGAATTACATTATTCGAACTTGGTTTATCAATAAACTTAGGAACTTCATAGGCTAACACGGCGGGATTGGGAATATTATTGGTCGCCCGGCTGATTAAGGTCACAATATCCGGATCAACCTCCAACTTCCGGCGAACATTATTTTTCTCCTTAAAATCTTCCCAACTCAACTCACCTAAGGCTTTTTGACTTTCCAGCAAAGCTTGATCATAGACTTTAAACTTATTTAAAACCACCGCCACACTGGATTCCTGATAATCAATCGCACCGTTTGGCCGGTAAGTCGTTGATTTTTCGGTATCCACCTTATAGGCTGTCTTACTCTCCTCGGTTGTCGAGTTGGAATTGCCAGCCTGTGTCAAATAGGTGGATGTTGTTTCCTGATTAGCATCCGTTCCTGCCGGATTGGCATTTTCCGTGTTGTTGGTCTCGACATTGCGCCGCTCTTCTTCAGAGGTCACGCCTTTGGTGGTGCCGTCCAGCGGCCGGTACTTTTCGGAAACAACCGTCGACTCGCTGAAATCAATCTTTAAATCGACCGTCACAAAGGCATCATCATATTCTCCGCGCGAAAGCAAAATAGACCGTACTTTCTGCTGAATCAAAAGCTCCTGCTGCACTTTATAATCCATATTGCCGCTCATACCGTTCAGACTTCCGGCTGCATCGCCGTCATACAAAAGTCGTCCAGTCGTGTCCAAAATGGAAATATGGTTTTTATCTAAATTCTTAACATACTTTGACACCAATGAAACAATGCCCAGCACCTGCTTTTCGGTAATCTCATCTCTTAGCTTAAGGGTGATGGCGGCTGAGGCCGGCGTTTGATCATCCAGCACCGTCCGCTCCTGATCAGCCATCACGATAGCCACATCAGCGTCCGCTACTACATCTAACAGCTTAATGCTTTTTTCCAGTTCCGTTTGTAAAAATAATTTTTGTTTTAGTCTTTTTTCTTCCTGCGTCATGGTCAAACTGTTTTCAAACAGTTTATCATAATCGATTTGATCTGCCGTTAAAATGCCCGCCCGTTGTAATGCCAGTGTTGCGTTTTGTCTTTGGCTTCGCTCAATGTAAATGGCAGTTGCGTTATTTTCGATGGTATATTTAATCTTTTCGGCATCGAAAACTTCCTTCATCGAATTTACTCGTGCCGGATCCATGTTGCGCTCAAACAAAACATACTGCGGCCGATTCAGATAAATGACCAAAACGGCAATCGCCACCACAGCAGCCGCTAAGATCGCGATAAACTGTATCTTTTGCTTGCGCTCAAACTGATTCCAGGTCTTTGTTATTTGTTCCGATATACGGGTTATAAAAGCTGGCATTTTCACACCTCAAAAATAATAACAATAGTTGCCGGTAACCTTAAAAATAAATAGTTTCTCTATACCTGCAAACGCATAATTTCATTATACGCTTCCAAAAAAGAGTTGCGCAGCTGCACCGTGAACTGAAGCGAGGCATTCGCTATTTCCTGCGCCGCCATCACTTCGGCAATATCATCGGTCTTGCCTAGCGCAAAATCAATTCCTTTTTGATCGGCTCCCCGAATCAATTCATTCGTAGCGGACAGTTGCTCCGCGACCGCTTTTTGAAAAATCTTACCAAACGATGCAGCATCGGAAGTTTTTTTCACTCCCAAAGTTTCCAGCATCTTGGTTTCCAGCCCTGCCGGACCAATTCGATATATCATCCTTTATCCCCCTATCTGCCAATCTCCAGCGCCTTACTAATCATCGCCTTAGTCGCATTAAAAGCAGTCACATTTGCTTCATAGGAACGATGCGCCGAAATCAAATCCGTCATTTCCTGAACTACATTGACATTCGGATAACTGACATAGCCGTTTTCATCAGCATCCGGGTGATTCGGTTCGTAAACCGTTGTCAACGGAGAACGATCCTGGACAATCCGAACTGCCTTTACTCCGCCGTTCGTCTGCTTACCCATAAAATTGGTCAAAATATCTTTAAACTGCTGCCTCCGCTGCAAAGTTTCAAACAACACCGTCTGCCGCCGATAAGGCTTACCGTCGCCCGCTCGGGTCGTCTTGACATTCGCCAGATTTTGGGCGATGATATCGGCCCGCAGTCTTTGCGCGGTCATGCCCGAGGCACTGATTTTCATAGAATCAAAATAAGACATCTTCTCTCCTTTTCTCCCTATTTGGTCATTACCATTTTTAGCCGAGCAAAATTATAATTCATTTGCGTAATCAGTGCTTGATAGCGCTGCGTATTTTCCGCCAAATAGGCCGCTTCCGTATCCATATCTACGTTATTGCCATCCCAGCGGTAACTCAAATTTGATTTATCGGTAAAAACCTCCGGTCTGACTTTTTCCAGCTTCGCCACATCAATCCGGCGGCGGCTGTCCACCGCATTCCTTAGCTGATCCTCAAACTTAACATCCAGGCGCTTATATCCTGCCACGTCATTGTTCGCCATATTATGCGAAATTACTCTGTTTCTTTCCCATGCCGCGCTTATTGCCTTGCGGTACAAAGCCACTTCCGAACCGGCAATCAATCCGTTTGTCATTGTTTCCCCCTTTCCGAGAGCTTTAAACTTTTACAATACCTTAAACTCATGCCTGTTCTAAGCCGTCTAATTCCTTTAATAAATTATCATTGACCACACTGATATAAGTTCCCTTCATCCCCAGCGAGCGAGTTTCAATCACCCCGGCCGACTCCAGTTTACGCAAACCATTCACGATCACCGAACGGGTAATTCCAGCCTTATCCGCCACTTTAGACGCAATCAGCACGCCTTCATTGCCTTCCAGTTCCTGAAAAATATGCCGAACCGCCTCCTGCTCGGAAAAAGACAAGGTTGAAATCGCAGACCGCACCATATTTTGCTTTCTGGTTTCTTCCGTTTCTTCTTGATTGATCGAGCGGGTAATCTCCAGGCCAACCACCGTCGCCGAATATTCCGCCAAGATCAAATCATCAATCATATATTCCTGCCGCAGGCGATATAAAAAGATGGTGCCCAGCCTCTCTCCTGCAATATCAACCGGAATCGCCAATCCGAGGTAGCCCTGCTCCGTGATGTCGTCACTAAAACCAAGAGTCACTAAATTAATATTCTCTTTGGTTGATAAAATATTCAACAATCGTTCGTTTAGTTTCTCATTGATGTATTCGCCCGACTTAGTTGTTAAAAACTGCTCAATAATTGGAATATTATGCCGCTCATAAGAAGCCAGGAGCTTTCCCTTCCGGCTAATAATCAGCACAGTTGAATCCAAAACCTCGCTCATCACCTCAGAAATATCAGAAAAATCGATTCTCTCATCCCCTGTTCTCTGGAGCAAACGATTAATTTTTCTAGTCTTATCTAATAACTGCACGCTCATTTCAAGCCTCCTGATTCAAAAATTAATTTCACCGCACTATGGTTTTCTTGGCTGACACCAAATAAAAGAGATGAAACGCCGGTTTTAACTAGCATTAAAAAATCCAGCCTTCTCATCCTCTGTTATAACTCATTTTTAATCATACTTATTACTTTTTGTAACTTAATTTTAATTATCGCTGCATTTATTATAACTCAATTCTCATTTCTTTTCAACCGAATCCGGCAATAAATTTTAAGAATTTTCAAACTTTTAAATCTTTTTTTGTAATTCCTATTGATCCATAATCCGGCAACATTTGCCTATTTATGTATCTCACAGCCTTTTTTAGTCCTCTGCGTCCTCGACATGCTTACACGCCTCATTGGAACAAAGCAGCTTTTTCCCCTTGCGGAACATCATCGCGCCGCAGCGTCCGCATTTTTTGGCAACCGGCTCATTCCACGCCATAAAATCACATTCCGGATTGTTCTCACAGCCAAAATAACGCCGGCCTTTTTTGGTTTTTTTAATTTGCACCGCCCCGCCGCACTTCGGACAAAGCACCCCAGGCAGCACCTCAAAATAAGGCTTGGTATGGCTGCACTCAGGAAAACCCGGACAAGCCAAAAACTTACCATAACGCCCCAGCTTGATCACCATGTTGCGTCCACACTTCTCACAAGGGATCTCGGTTTCTTCGTCCTTAATTTCTACCTTTTCCAGTTCCCGCTCAGCCCGCTCGACGTCAGCCGCCAGTTCTGGATAAAACTCCCGCAGCGGCGTTCGCCAGTCACAGTTGCCGTCCTCGATCCGATCCAGTTTTTCTTCCATCGCCGCCGTAAAGTCAATATTGATAATATCATCAAAATATTTCGTCACAATCGCGTCAACGATTTCCCCCAGCTCTGTGGAGAAAAAAGATTTTTGTTCCTTGGCCACATAACCCCTGGCCAAAATCGTACTGATCGTCGGCGCGTAAGTGCTGGGCCGGCCAACGCCGTTTTCCTCCAGCAGCTTAACCAAAGACGCTTCCGTGTACCGAGCCGGCGGCTGCGTGAAATGCTGCTGCTTATGGCTGCCTTTCATTTTAAGCGCCATCCCTTGGCGCAAACCGGCAAAGTCCTTAGCCGATGCTTCCGCTGCTGCCTCTTCCTCAAACTCCTGATATAGCTTTAAATAGCCGTCAAATTCCAAACTTTGACCGGAAGCGCGCAGCTCGTACTGGCCGGCCTGAATCGTCAATCTTTCGCTTTTATATTCGGCCGCCGCCATCCGGCTGGCCAAAAAACGCCGCCAAATCAACTGGTACAGCCGGAATTGATCGCGGCTAAGAGCGTCTTTCACTTCAGCTGGCGAAAGCTCCGGCACGGACGGCCGAATTGCTTCATGCGCGTCCTGGCTCCGGCCCTTGTTTGTTTCCTTCGGTACATCGGTGCGCAAATATTTTTCACCGTAATTGACGCGAATCTGTTCATCCGCGGCCGCGGCCGCTTCGGCGGCGACCCGAATCGAATCGGTCCGCAAATAGGTAATTAACCCCAATGTGCCCCGCCCCGGAATATCTACGCCTTCGTACAGCTGCTGGGCAAGCCGCATCGTCTTAGCGGTGGTAAAGTTCAGCGCCTTGGCCGCTTCCTGCTGCAAGGTACTGGTTTTAAAAGGAAGAGGCGCGCTCCGCCGGCGGGTGCTTTCTTTTAGCTCGGTCAGCACCATCTTTTCTTTAGCCAGCTCGGTCAGTACTTTTTCTGTTTCCGCCTCATCCGCTAATTCTATTTTTTGGCCGCCTGCTCCGTAAAAATCCGCTCGGAACTTATTTTTCCCCTTAGCATCCGTCAGGTCCAATTGCAGCGTCCAATATTCCTGCGGCAGGAAAGCCTCAATTTCTTTTTCTCTTTGGCAAATCAAATGCAGCGCCACTGACTGGACCCGGCCGGCCGACAGGCCTTTTTTGACCTTGTCCCACAAAAGTGGACTGATCTTATAACCGACAATTCGGTCTAACACCCGTCTAGCCTGCTGGGCATCCACCAAATCCATGTCAATCGGCCTAGCTTTCTTAATGGATGAAGATACCGCCTGCTTAGTGATCTCATTAAAAGTAATCCGGTGAATCGGCGTCTTAACACTCTCCAAAATCGTCTGCAAATGCCAGGAGATGGCTTCGCCTTCCCGGTCGGGGTCAGTTGCCAGATAAATTTTATCCGCTTTTTTGGCCTCTTTCTTTAGATGGGCAATCAACGGCCCTTTGCCCCGAATCGTAATATATTTCGGCGCAAAATCATCCTCCGGCGAAACCCCCATACTGCTTTTCGGCAAATCCCTGACATGCCCCATGGACGCTTCCACGGTATAATTTTTACCCAAAAACTTTTTTATTGTTTTGGCTTTGGCCGGCGATTCCACAATTACCAAATTTTTCGTCATGTTTCCTCCTAGTAATCACTCTTCTTCCCGTGAAAACACTTGGTGTTTCCGGGTGGCAAAAATCCTCTGCCCAACGTTGAGTTTTCTGCGGGGACAATTCCTTCCAAAAATTTCTGATGCGCAGCCACAGATTAAGCGATACGAATCCTTTTCTCCGCTGACCACCTATTTTCCGCCATCCTCAATAATTTCCGAAAGAAAAAGAGCTTTGCCTAAATAAAGCTCCCGTCCGATCCCCTTGCTGCCATCATTTTTTTCTTTTATGTCCCTTAACAGCTGCCGACATCGCCTAGCTTTTTCCTCAGCTTTCTCTGCCAAACGCTCCGCGCTTTGCCGGACGGAAAACCTGCCGTAATCTTTGGGATTTTAGTCATTCCTTAAGTATCTTAAGCCCGGGCGGGGCTTTAATTTTTGCACCAGCGGCGAATATCAACTGTTTTTATTATTCCTTGTCCAATTAACTAGCCTAAGAATATACTATTTTCATATTTTATACAAGACTTTTTTTAAAATTTTATGAATTTTTATAAAATAAAATTTACCACTCCATAATAACCGGACGAAATTTGCTGGACATAGCCTTTCCATTCCAGCTGAAGCAAGCATAGCTGCAATTCGCTCAGCTCCAAACCGCTTTTTTCCTGCAAACGCCCGATATAAATCGGTTCGCTGCTCATATTTTGATATACCAGTTTTTCATTTTCCGTTAAATTCTTTTCCCCTTCCGGCACAAGCGGCGGCTGAATATCGGATTGACCCCGGCCGGCCAATTCAGCCGCTAGGCGATCAATGCTTTCTATCAGATACGCTCCCTGGGCGATCAGATGGTTGCAGCCGCTGCTGACCGGATCGTTTAGGCGCCCCGGCACGGCGTAAATATCCCGGCCTTGTTCCAAGGCATAATCCGCCGTAATCAAAGAACCGCTTTTTTCTGCCGCTTCCACTACCACCACCGCATCCGATAATCCGCTGATAATCCGATTGCGCTTGGGAAAAAGCATGGCCTGCGGCGGCGTTTGATACCACTCCTCACTGATCAAGCTCCCCTTTTCTTCCATGTCCAAATATAAATCCCGGTTGCCCGCTGGAAATTGATAGCCCAGACCCGAGCCCAGCACACCGATACTGTAACCGCCATGTTTTAAACATTCCCTTTGCGCAATGCCGTCAATCCCGGCGGCCATGCCGCTGACTAAAGTTATTCCATACTCGGCGCAGGCTCTGCCCAGCGCGGCAGCGGCTTCACGGCCGTAACGGCTGGCCCGTCTGGTGCCGACTACCGCCAGCACCGGCATATTTTGATTTTGTTCCAGCTCGCGGCGGCCTTTGACAAAAAAAAGCGGCGGCGCGCCCGGAATGACTTTCAGTCGCTTCGGATAGTCAGGCTGATCCGCGGAAATGAGGGCTACTCCTTCCCGGCGCAAAAGATCCCATTCCCGGCGGCAGCGTGCCATTTCTCTTTTGGCGGCGCAAAACTCCAGAAAATCTTTTTCCTGAAACCGGTTCTGCTTTTTCATAAATTCTAAAACCCGATCTTCCGCTTCATAATAAATTGCTTCGGCGTCCGGCCATTCCCGCAGCAGCCGGTTTAATTTTACCGCCCCCAGCCCGCGAATCGACGACAGCCACAGCCAGTAAATTTCCCTTTCCATTTTTTCACTCATCATATGCCTGATAAAAAAGCTATGATTTTCTCCTTTCTATGTTCTGCTTGCCCTTCTTTTTAAACTGCTTATTACCGGCTCCGCTCCCCCGATCGAAAATTTTTGCTTACACGCACACGTCCTACCTACCTAAAAACCATTTCGGCAAACACGGCAAAGCTAAATCTTCAACTTTTCCATATTGGCCAAAGCCGTCTTTTTAAACCAATCCTAAGATGAAAAATATTTATGGTAGGCCACCCGGTAGCTGAAGGCTTCGGCCATATGCTTGGCCTCAATTTTTTCTTTCCCCTCCATATCGGCAATCGTCCGGCTGAGCCGAATCAGCCGATGATAACTGCGGAGTGAAAGTTTTTGCCGCTGATATGCTCCCTCTAAAATCTCGGTCGCTGCCCGATCCATCGGGCAGTGAGCCTCAATCCGAGCCGGGCTAATCTGCGAGTTATATAAAATATTGTCCTTTTTCAGCCTCTCTCTTTGCAGCTGCTGCGCCGCCTTAATTTGTTCCGCGTACTGCCGGCTGCTTTTTTCATCAATAGCCGGTGAAATCGCTGTCAGCGCCGGACGGTCAACCTCGGCAAAGATATCCAACCGGTCTAAAATCGGCCCCGATATTTTCTTGTGATAGCGCTTGATGTCATATTCGCTGCAGCGGCAGCGCTCCATATCGGGATAATAACCGCAGGGGCAGGGATTCATGGAGGCAATCAAGAGAAAATCGGTGGGAAAATCCGCCTGCTCGTTCATCCTGGACAGCATAATATGCTTATCCTCCAAAGGTTGGCGCAGCGTATCCAAAAGAGGTTTCGGAAACTCGGCAAACTCGTCCAAAAACAAAACACCTTTATGCGCCAGCGAGACTTCGCCCGGCAGCAGCGGGCGGCCGCCGCCCAAAAGCCCAGCTTCGGTAATCGTGTGGTGCGGCGCCCGGTACATTCGGCGGCTGATAACCGGCGTTTTACCGAGGAGCTTTCCGGCCGCACTGTAAACCCGGGTCACCTCAATCATTTCTTCCCGGCTAAGCGCCGGCAGCAGCCCCGGCACGGCCTTGGCCAGCATGGATTTGCCGGTACCGGGCGGACCGACCAGCAGCAGATGGTGCATACCGGCAACGGCAATACTGACCGCCCGCTTGGCCACATTTTGGCCGCGAATATCGTTAAAATCAATCTGATGGGAAAACTCCTCCGCTTCTATCGGCAGTTCTTCATTCCGCGCTCCCAGCCGGGCAATCGTCAGCGCCCGGCCCTGATTTTCGGCGGTTCCGGCCGCGTCAGCCAGCGCCGCCAATTCCCTCATCCGCCGGCTGATTTCCGCCGGCAGCCTGTTTTCCCGCAAATAGGCAATGACCTCCTGTAAACTCGCCAGCGGCACAATCCGAATATCCTGATAAAAGCAAACCTCCGGCCAGTTTTTAACCGGCAGCAGCACTTCCTGAACGCCCTGCCGGCGGGCGGCCTCGACCATGGCCAGCGCTCCCCTGACCCCGATCAGCTCGCCGTTTAACGACAGTTCCCCCAGCATCAGCTTATCGTTTAGTTCTCCCAGTTCCATTTGTCCCGAAGCCGAAAGAATCCCCAAGGCAATCGGCAAATCATAGTGCGAGCCGTATTTTCTGATTTGAGCCGGCGCTAAATTAATCGTCACCCGCTTATAGGGAAAAAGATAGCCGGTGTTTTTCAGCGCCGTCCGCACCCGCTCAATACTTTCCCTGACTGAATTATGCGCCAGCCCGACCAGCTCCAGCTTGGGAAAGCCCTCCGCCACATCAATTTCAGCATTGACAATATACCCCTGAACTCCGCACAACCCCGCTGTTTTAATGGAATGATACATCCGCTCCTCCTTATCCAATCTGTTTTTTCCGTCTTATCTTTATTATATTCATTTGCCACTAAAAAGTCGTCCGCAATTTGTGGAATTTGGGGGAAAATTTTATTTTCACCCAAAAGCCGTCCCTAGCATATGCTCTGCTCCGTACATGCTTTGATATCCGAAAAGCATATGCGGGCTTGCCCCGGCGAGCAATCCGTCTGCATAGAGAGGTTGAGCACACACTCAGTCTTTGGGTTTTGCCAATAAAGCGCCGGTGTGTGCGGGACTCGGTCTCGGCGAGTAAAAAGTCTACACCGAAGGGTAAGAAATGTCGTCAGGCATTTCTTGCCGACAACAACGTTAGTAGTCCAAAGCAGCCGATACCTTTCCGATGACCGAGCAGTACGAATACGAAGCATTCGCGTTCGACCGTCGTACGAAAGAGCGATACAGAGAAAGATACCAACAAGCAACCCGCAATTTGAAGCGCGCAAGCATAAATGAATGCGACCGCGCAGCGGGCATATTCATTTTGCGGCGCTTCACCAGCAGACAAAGAGCGCGAAGCGCGGCAAATGCGGAGCATTTGGTCTGCTGGTGAAGAACTCCTGATAAATTCCAATTTGTGGAATTTCAGGGAAAATTGAGTTAATAATATGACAGCCAATGTCAAGTTTCTGTGATATAATCAATGCAGGAGATATTAAAACAATGAAAGATAATAGATTATTTAGGGTACTATATTACATTTTAGAACAGGGAAAAGTTACCGCCGGTGAGCTTGCCGATAAATTTGAGGTATCCGTCAGAACAATTTATCGGGATATTGACTCTATCAGCAGTGCCGGCATTCCCATTTATGCCACACAAGGAAAGGGCGGCGGAATAGAAATTGCCGAAAATTTTGTGCTGAGTAAATCCATGCTTTCCGAAAATGAGAAACAACAGATTATGTCTGCTCTACAAGGATTAGATACTACGGCAATCCAATCCAAGAATGAGCTTCTGACAAAGCTGTCTGCACTTTTTAAAATAAAAAGCGCCAACTGGATAGAGGTGGATTTTACCAATTGGCAAAATAATAAGCTGTACGAAAAAACATTTAACGACATTAAATCGGCAATTTTAAGTAAACATATGATTTCGTTCTCATACTTTAGCCGCCATGAGGAAGAAACCAGCAGACGGGCTAAACCGGTGAGACTGCTTTTTAAGAGTCAGGACTGGTACCTATATGCGTTCTGTTTACTCAGAAATGATTTCCGATATTTTAAATTGTCTCGGATAAACCATTTAAAGATTGATGAAGCAACGTTTGAAGACAGCTTTGAGGATCAGATCCTGAAAAAAGAAATGCCGCCGGAAAATACAATCCGCATCAAAGTCAAATTTGATCGTAAAGTTGCCTTCCGGGTATATGATGAGCTAAACCAAGAAATTACAGAAGATGATAGCGGGAATTTATATGCTGAAATAGAACTGCCAAATGACTATAATCTATATAGCTATGTTTTTTCTTTTGGCGATGGGGCCGAAATATTGGCGCCACAAGAGGTAAGAGCGCAGATGAAAGAAATGATAAATAAAATGGCAAAAAAATATATAACTTGACAAATGGTGTCAGGTATCTTCCTGTAAAATGGGATAATAAAACCCAAGGAGGATTGGACGATGAAATATGAATGGAGAAAACAAGAAAAAAGTCTATATGGTGTAACGCAAACACCGGTTGTTGTAGAAGTACCAAAACAGAAATTTATTCTGATAACAGGCCAAGGTGATCCGAATGAAGTGGATTTTTCAAATAAAATATCCGCATTATACTCTCTTGCCTATGCTATTAAAATGCTATTTAAAGCCACAGCGACGGATAAGATTACTGATTTTACAGTATATCCGTTAGAGGGGCTTTGGGAAAAAAGCGATGAAAAAGTGCTTGTTAAAAATAAACTAAAATATACTCTGATGATTAAACAACCTGATTTTATTACACAGGATATATTTATAAAGGCATTTGAAAATGTAAAAAAGAAAAAGCCTAACGCCTTGTATGATAAGATCCGTTTTGAGGAAATAAAAGACGGTATGTCTATTCAAATTTTACACATCGGAAGCTACAATGACGAACCGAAGTCATTTGAAATAATGGATGAGCTTGCAGGTAAGTTTAATCTCACAAGAACCGGTGATTTTCATAGAGAAATATATCTGAGCAAAAACAGAACATCTGAAGATAAGCAAAAAACCATACTAAGATACTCAGTTAGATAGGAGCGATTTATTATGCCAAGGCCAAGAACCAAAGACGATTTGATGATAGCCGCTAAAGAAAATTACGAGAAGCTCAATGCGATAATTTCTAAAATGCCGGCTGAAGAATTAAACACACCTTTTGACTTCAGAAAGGACGATAAGAAAAAAGAAGCCCATTGGCAAAGAGATAAGAATTTAAGAGATGTCCTGATCCATCTCTATGAATGGCATCAACTTCTTTTGAATTGGGTGCATTCCAATCAAAGCGGTGAAGAAAAACCATTTATCCCCCAGCCGTACAACTGGAAAACCTATGGCGATATGAATATGGAGTTTTGGAAGAAACATCAAAATACTTCTCTTGAAGATGCAACGAAAATGTTCCATAAATCCCATCAGGATGTTTTAGCATTAGCTGAAACCTTTACAGACGAAGAACTGTTTTCAAAAGATGCATATAAATGGGTCGGCGGAAGTGTCCTTGGCTCATACTTTGTAAGTGCAACCTCCAGTCATTACGATTGGGCAATGAAAAAATGGAAGGCTCATCAGAAAAATTTATTGTCTAGAGGGAAAGATAAGGCTTAGTCAGGAAGATCTTATGACTATTTATTCCCGCTCCGCCAGGTACCGTTCCATTTCGGCCGCCGTCAGCCGCCGCACCTGCGTGCCGGGATATTCCCGGTATGCTTCGGCCTGAAAGAGCGGCGCCATACTGTCACAGCGCTTATCCTTATTTTTAGCCAGATACGCCGTCAACTCCGCCTGACCGGCAAAAATCTTATAGGATATCCGGCCGGTTGCGGCTTTGATCTCATAAATGCCGCAGGGCTTTTTCATGGTATAATCCGCTGTCCTTAAATAGAGCTTAGCAATCTCGGCCGATTGATAAGGGAAGTTCCAGCGCTGCAAACCGCGCCGCCTGTCATGCTCAATACAAATACAGCGGCCGCAGCTCCCGCAAATATACTGCGTATGTTTTTCCAGACAATCTCTTGCCCCCAGCAGCGGTGTAACCCGGCTCCTATCGCTGTAACATTCTTCACACATCTTGTTCTCCCGCCCTTCTGTTTAACCATGTTTTTAAGTCTTTAAAGCCTAATCCTGATTATACCAGTAGTTGAGAGAAAATCAAGCCTTTCATTTATATTATACTCAACTTTCCCATAGTCTTTTTTGGCTCTATCCCGCTCAAGGAGCGGGTGGATGGGCTCCACTATCGGCGATTTGCTCCGCAATTCGCCTAACGTTCTTGCCCATCCAACGAGCCTAAAAAAGACTGTTCTGACGAACATGGGAAAGTTGAGTATTATATAAGGATTTATTCAAATTGCAAACTTTTTTTCTAAAATAATTGACACCCTATAAAATAGGGTGTAAAATAGTGACAAATAGAATGGAAAGGTAATATATAAATGATTCGAACTTTTATAGAAGTACCATTATTTACTAAAAGGTGGAAAGAAATCGGACTTGGGGATAATGAACTTAAATCATTACAAATAATGCTATTGAAAGATCCAGAATCAGGTCCGGTTATGGAAGGAACAGGCGGAATACGAAAAGTTAGATTTCCACTTGAGAATCGAGGTAAAAGCGGCAGTGTAAGAGTATGTTATACAGATTTTGCAGAATATGAGATACTATACTTAATAACTGCTTTTGAGAAAAAAACACAGGAAAATCTTACAACAGAAGAAAAAAATGTACTTAAAAAACTTGTGAAAGCATTAAAAGAAGAAGCTGCAAAGAACAGGAGGTTTGTATGAGCTCATTATTTGATGATTTAAAGCAGGGATTGGAAGAAGCGATTGATTATGAAAAAGGCAGCGGCAAAGCCAAAGCAAAAACATATATGATAATGCCCGTTACAGAGTATTCAAATAGCGAAATCAGAGAAATCCGTCAAAAAGCGGGCATGACTCAAAGCACTTTTGCCTCCTATATGGGTGTATCGAAAAAGACGGTAGAGGCGTGGGAATGTGGCAGAACGCACCCCACCGGGCCGGCATTTCGCTTGCTTGACATTTTAAAAACAGAAAATTTTAATGGCACCGATTTTGTGATTGCAAAATAAAAATATAAAATTACCAACTCAACTTTCCCATGTTCTGCAAAACTAGAACAGTCTTTTTTAAACTCGTCGCTTCCAGAAAGGCTGCGCCTTTCGACAGGGCAGGTCACGCGCCCGCGCAGAAAGCGAAGCTTTCGACAGGGAAAAGTTGAGTTACCTAATAATATATCCCCCTTTGATCAAATATCCGGTCAAAGGGGGAACTGCATTTTTTATTCCTCAAACAGCGCTTCAATAAAGCTGTCGGCATCAAAAGGCCGCAAGTCCTCAATCCCCTCGCCGACGCCGATATATTTGACCGGCAAAGCCAAATCCGCCGCAATTGCTACCGCAATGCCGCCTTTTGACGTACCGTCCAGCTTCGTCAGGACAATACCGGTAATATCCGCCATTTCCTTAAACTCCTTAGCCTGCGCCAAAGCGTTTTGCCCGGTGGTGCTGTCCAGCACCAAAAATACCTCCAAATGCGCTTCCGGGTATTCCCGGCCGATAATCCGGTAAATCTTGCCCAGTTCCGCCATCAGGTTTTTCTTATTATGGAGCCGGCCGGCTGTATCGCAAATCAAAATATCAATTCCCTTGCTTTTGGCCGAAGCAATCGCATCAAAAATCACCGCGCCCGGGTCAGAGTTTTCCGCCTGCGCCACAATCGGCACATCCGAGCGCCTGGCCCATTCCTTAAGCTGGTCAATCGCCGCCGCCCGAAAGGTATCGGCCGCCGCCAGCATCACCTGCTTGCCGTCCTTTTTATATTGGGCGGCCAGCTTGCCGATGGTTGTGGTTTTGCCCACGCCGTTGACCCCGATGACTAAAATGACCGATTTTTGGTTAATAAAATCATAGGCCGACTCCGCCGTCCGCATCTGTTCTTTTAATTCTTCCTTGAGCAGGCTTTTCACCTGCTGCGGGTCTTTGATTTTTCTTTCTTTGACCTTGGTTTTCAGCCCGGCAACGATTTTAATGGCGGTGTTTACCCCCAAATCGCCCATGATCAGCGCTTCTTCCAGCTCCTCATAAAAATCCTCATCAATGGAAGTAAAGCTGCTTAATACATCATTGACCCCCTGCATCACATGCTGCCGGGTCTTGGACAGTCCCTCGACTAACTTCCGGAAAAAGCCCTTTTTAACCGGTGCTTCTTCGGCGACCGGCGCTGGTTCCGGTTCGAAAGTGTCCGGTTCTTGTCCGGCGGCAGTTAGTTCCGGCATCGGCTGACCAGATTCCCCCGTCACCGCGTTCTCCGTTTGACCACTTTGAGCAGTTGTCTGGTACGGTGATTCTTCTTTCCCGACGGTACTATTGTTTTCCGCCGCCGCTTTGTTTTTCTCGGCACCCCCTGTTTCCGCTTGGTGCGCCGAATTATCGGCCGCTATTTCTGATGTTTTTCCAAAATCGGCTGACGCTTGTTCTGCCTGTCCGGTTTGAACGGCTTCTCTTGCCGCTTCGGCTGCACCAAACCTTTCCGCCGTTTCTTCTCCCGCGGCTGCTTTTTTCGCCGGATTTTGCTCCGCTTCCGCTTGATGCGCCAAATTACCGTCCGGCATTAAGCCAGCCGCCGCCATTTCCTCTTTTTCTTCGGCTGCTTTCTCCAGACCGGCGGTATTTTCCGCTTCGCCTGTTTTCTTTTTAAAAAAATCAAAAATTCCCATTATTCCTCTTTTTCCTCCAAATCGTTTTCAATCATCTTCACTGACACCTGCGTCGATACGCCTTTTTCCTGCATGGTAATGCCGTACAGCGCATCGGCCGATTCCATGGTTCCTTTCCGGTGGGTAATCACAATAAACTGCGTGTCCTTCGTCAGTTTATGCAGATACGTGGCAAACTTATAGACATTGGCATCATCGAGCGCCGCTTCAATCTCATCCAAAATACAAAATGGCGACGGGCGCAGGCTTTGAATCGCAAAAAGCAGCGCGATCGCGGTAAAAGCCCGCTCCCCGCCGGATAAGAGCATCATATTTTTCAGCTTCTTGCCCGGTGGCTGAACATGAATGGAAATGCCGCTTTCAAGGATATTTTCCTTTTCCGTCAGCGACAAATAACCCAGCCCGCCGCCGAACAGCTCCTGAAAGACCCGGGAAAATCTTTGATTGATTTCCTCAAACTCCCGGGCAAAGCGGTCCTGCATTTGCTGCTCCAGATCGGCAATCATGACCTTCAGCTTTTCTTCGGCCGCCAAAATATCCGCCCGCTGCCCGGCGTTAAAGTCCAGCCGCTCCCTAACCTCCCGATATTCGGTAATAGCGGCAACGTTAACATCTCCCAGCGCTTTCATCTCTTCTTTCAGCCGCTTCAGATTCGACTTTAAAGCCGTATCGCTCCCCAAATCCAGTTGCTCCCAGGCCTTGGCGGTCGAATAAGTCAGCTCATATTCCGTCCACATATAATCAGCCTGCGCTTCTTTCTGCTCCTCGTATTTATCAATCTGCATACCCAGCCGGATCTGCTCTTTTTCCAAAAGGCTGACCTCTTTGTAATAATTCTCCTTATTGGCCTGCAAGTTTTCTTTTTTGGCCTGAATCAGCGCCTTTTCATTTTTGAGCAGAATCCGCTTTTCCTCCGCCTCTTTCTGACTGCTTAAAAATTCAGCCAGCAAAAGTTTCTGCTCCTCTAAGGTCTGCTCTTTTTTCAGCTTTTCCAAATCAATCGCCGCCAGCTCCGCCGCCAGCTCCGCCC
>CAUVDV010000029.1:0-18727 GCA_963550755.1 uncultured Lachnospiraceae bacterium | reverse complement strand
GGCATTCGCCGTTTCTTCCTTTAAATAACCGTAGCCCTGACCGGCAAACTTAGTCAAACACTCTTCCTTGCTCTCGCCGGTAGCGCACATATAAATATCCAGCAGGTTTTTAACCCCCGGCTGATCATCACTGTAATTGATTTCCGCCCGCGAATCGGTAACTGCTCTTTTGATTTTGTTCCGGATCTCAGCCGGGTCATCCAAAACACTGATATAGCCATTGGCATTATCATCGGACTTGCTCATTTTTTTCTCCGGCTCCTGCAAGCTCTTAATCCGCGCGCCAACCTTGCCGTAATAGCCCTCCGGCACCTTAAACAGCCCCTGATACTCGTTATTTAAGCGAATGGCGATATCCCGCGCCAGTTCCAAATGCTGCTTCTGGTCATCGCCAATCGGCACCAGATCGGTTTGATACAGCAAAATATCGGCCGCCATCAGCACCGGATAGGTAAATAAACCAGCGTTAATGTTCTCGCCGTGCCGCTGCGACTTATCCTTAAACTGGGTCATCCGGCTCAGCTCGCCCATATAGGTAAAGCAGTTTAAAATCCAAGCCAGTTCCGCATGCTGACGAACCGAGGACTGTAAGTATAAAATATTTTCCTGCGGATCAAGCCCGGCCGCAATATAAAAGGCCAGCAGCTTTCTGGTATTTTCCCGCAGCGCCTTCGGTTCCTGACGCACGGTAATGCTGTGCAAATCCACAATGCTGCAATAAGTTACATAATCGGCGTGGCTTTTGTTCAGTTCCAGCCAGTTTTTAACCGCCCCGAAATAATTGCCGATCGTAATCACCCCGGTCGGCTGAATCCCGCTGTATATCACTGATTTTTTCTCTTGCATTTCCATAACTTTTTCCTCCTTATAAAAAACCGCCCGTGACAAAAAAATCTGTCAAGGACGGTTATCATTCCGTGGTGCCACCTTGTTTCGGGATATCCCGCACTTATGAAATACCAACATATTTCTGACCAGCTAACGGTTGTCCTCCGTCATGGAATACTAAAGGGATCCCCTCTTTGACCATGCCCTCCGCGGTCCATTTGACAAGCTATCGCTACCGGCTTTCCACCGCCGCCGGCTCTCTGTTTGCTTAGTATTTGCCTTTATCTCCGCATCTTCGGTTTGATTTACAGCTCTTGACGCTCTCTCTGGGGATAATCAAGCCTGAACAACTGCTTGCTTAACGCCCACCTAGGTATCATTTCAACGAATTATATGAAGCTTGCCTAAGCTGTAATAGTTTCTTCAATTTTTTTGATTATAATGCTTTTCCCTTTTTTTGTCAAGCAGGAAATTGACAGCTCGCCAGCCGCCGGCATTTTTCCTTCCTTTTCCCTATTAAAACGCACTTTCCCAAAAAACTTCCGGCTTTTATTGGCTAAATGCCCGAATACTGTCCATCACCTTATTTTGCAAATACATCTGCTGCGCCGTTTCGATCCGGCGGTTGGCCTCGTCATAATACGGCCGGGCATTTTTTTCCGGCAGTTCGCTGCGGCTCTGCCGATCAATTAACCGGCCGGCCGCGCCGCCTTTTAACCGGGAACGCTCAAACAGCTCCGCATCGGTAATATAACTGCCCCGCAGCATATAGGTCTGGGGAAAAACAATATTATCGCGGCTTAGTTCCGGATCCAGCAAATCAACGCCAAACATCGGCGCCACCAGGTCGTTCCAGCCCATGAGATTGGCCATCGTCGGCATAAAATCAATTTGACTGCCGATATTTTCCCGCATCACCGGCTGGTCATAGCCCGGCACATAAACAATCAGCGGAATCCGCATCATCTCATCAAAGTCAAAAGGTTTGCCTAAAAATTTTGCCAAATACTTACTGCTTTCCGGATCAACATTGGCAAAGGCGTGATGATCCCCATAAATAGCCACCACTGTATTTTGCAAAATACCTTTTTCTTCCAGCGCGGCCATAAACTCCCCAATCGCCTGATCGGTATAAAAAACAGCGTTTAAATAACGGGCAAACGTTGTATTTTGTAGCTCCGGCTCAACCACAAACACCTGATCCTTTTCCGGCATCTCAAACGGGCCGTGACAGGTCAGCGTAATCAGAAAAGCCATAAACTGACCGGAGCGGGCCGCCGCCTCGATCCGCGGCAGCGACTGCCGGAAAAAAGACTCATCGGATAAGCCCATGCCAATGATCTCATCCTGCTCATAGCTTTCCCCCATATACACCTGCTCAAAACCGACCCGGACATGCGCCTGCTGGCGGTTATAAAAAGCACCGGTATTGCCGTGCATAGAAAGGGTCTGGTAGCCTTGGCTTTGCGCCAGCTTGGGCAGCCCCATCGTTTCTGTCCCGGCGTAGTCCTCATACGCTCCCAGCTCCGTATCGGAAAAAGTGCTTTGCAGGGAAACATACTCGGCGTCCGAAGAATTGCCAAAGCCAAGCAGTTCAAAATAATCCTGAAAATAAAAAGATTTGTCAATTAAACGGTTAAGATAGGGCGTAATTTCTTTTCCGCCGTAGCTCCGGCCGATAAAGCTGTCTTGCAGACTTTCCACCTGAATAATCAATAAGTTTTTGCCCGCTCCGATCCCGGTATACTCGTTTTGATGCCGGTAATTGCGAAACAGCAGCCGCTGCACTTCCGTTTCCGTCATGCTGCCGGCGGCGGCGGTTTTTTTGGCCGCTACCCGGTAAGCCGAACCGCCCAGTGCATGATAAACCTCTATACTCGGCAAAGACTCGCCTTGCTGGCAAAGTACCAGCCAAGCCGCCAACAAAAGCAGCGTCCCCGCCAGCCGTCCCCGGCCGCTGATTTTACTATGGCCTGACGACCGGCCGCCGCTATTTTTACTCTCTTTCTCCGGCGCGTTCGCCGCCGAATGACTGCCGTCCTCTCCGCCCGCTTTGTTTTTTTCCGGCCAAAGCAAAATCAGCGGAAAAAGCAGGGACAGCGCAAAAAAAACAATCATCGGCGCCGTCAGCTGACCCAGAATATAACCGGCCACATCCGAAAGATATTTAGCCTGTCTAACCCGGCTGAACAAATCATAATTGCCATATTGCTTAAAAAATATCATTTCCGCCAGCTTAAAAAAGGCCGCCGCCAAATAAAGCGCCGCCCGCAGCCGGCGTGTCCAAACTTTCGGACTGCCCCACGGGTAAAATAAAAGCAGTTCCACTAACGATGTAGCGGCAATCGCCAAAAAAATGTCTTTTCGGGCCAGCACCGGCAGCAGGCTGTAACCATAAAAAACACTATTAGTCACAATCACCAGCCCTGCCGCAAGTAAGCTTCGTCCATATTGCCGCCAAATTTTTTTCACTTTGTTCTCCTCATCTTTCTATCACGATCTCCCGGCGCCCGCCGTTTTACGTTTTAATCGCTCCTAAAAACTACTCTTTTTTACTGCTTACAGCAAAACCGCCCCTGACCAAAACTTTCTGTCAAGGACGGTTATCCTTTCGGGATGCCGACTCGTTTCGGATTCCGCCGCTTGGACTCTTGCTTTGATCTTACTTTTTTCCGATCAGGCATTTGGCGTTTGTCCGTCAGCTAAATGTCAACGCCTTTTGCCGGGAAACCTGCTTTCTGCGGGCTGCCGCTGAATGCACAAAAAGTCAAGTTTTTAATTTTAAATATAATACCGCCGAATCTCCTCTGCCGTTTTATTTAGCAAATACGCCGGAGCGATATCAGCGACCGTCTTCGCGCCGCAAACACCCTCTTGGTTCAGGCGATAGGCCGCTCTGGCATAAGACAGCAGGACACTGGCCGTAAAATCCGGGTTGGAGTCGAGCTTTAACTGATATTCAATCGCGTGCATATTTTCCGCTGCCGCACCCGTCCGGCCCATCCGAATTACCCGGCCACCATGCGGCAGTCCGCTATGTTTTTGTTTTAGCTCCTCCTGACTGATAAAATGCACGGTCGTATCATAATCGGCAAAATAATCCGGCATCGTCTTGATCTGCCGGGCAATCGCTTCTAAATCGGCGCCTTCCTCCGCCACGACAAAGCACTCTCGCCGGTGCTTCTCTCTGGTGGTCAGCTCCGGCATCGTTCCGCTTTTTACTTGCATAACCGCTTCTTCTACCGGGATGGTGTATTGCTTGGCATCTTTTACCCCGGCAATCCTCCGAATCGCGTCCGAATGCCCCTGACTGACGCCCTTCCCCCAAAAAGTATAGGTTTTTCCCTGCGGCAATACCGCCTCGGCGTAAATCCTTTGCAGCGAAAACATACCCGGATCCCAGCCGCTGGAAACAACCGCCAGTTTCCTGCTTTTTCGCGCCGCCTGATCCATCGCCTGATAATATTCCGGAATATGAGCGTGCGTATCATAACCATCAACCGTATTAAAACCGGCGGCAAACTGCGGGCCCTGCCGCGGAATATCGTCCTTACTGCCACCGCACAAAAGCATGACATCAATTTTTTCCTGCATCGTGAAAGCCGCCTCCAGCGAATACGCCTTAGCCCCCGGAGTAGCGAGCGTGATGCTGCCTGGATCGCGCCGGGTAAAAACCCCTTCTAATTCCATATCCTCATGCTGCGCCAAACAAATTTCTGCACTCTTGCCTAAATTGCCATAGCCGACAATTCCAATTTTTATCTTTGTCATAATAAAATTCCTTTCCCTAAAATTTTACTTTCATTATCTTTTTTTGTTTACCTCTCAGGCAAGACACTTACCATTCGCTTACAGCGAATTGCTGCCTTTGCCGCTAATTCTGTTTTTTTTGTTTACAGTTCAGGCAAGACACTCACAATTCGCCTACAGCGAATTGTGAGTGTGGGCGTTAAGCAAATGGATATTTATGCTGGGAATGCCTCTGGAGAGCAAGCTCTCCGTTGGCATTCCCAGCATAAATATCCGCTTGCCTGAACTGTAAACAAAAGACCGGCCTTATTATCTGTTCGATAACATTGGCCGGTCGCTCACTTTATCCCAAATATTTTCTGACAATCTCTCGCGAAAAACTCTTGATTTTTTTTAAATCCATCTCATTCGGATACCGATGCCGGAATAAATTAAAAAAGCTGCCGGAATGAAAGTTCTCCGGTAAAAGAGCAATTTTTACACTGCTTAGCTGCTTACACAAAAACTTATAATTTGATTTCCGAAAAAACGATGAGCTGAACGCCACCACTCTTATCTGCCGATCCTTTAAGGTCGGGATAAAATCGGCGATCTCTCTGGCCATCCGGCCGCCATAAGTCGATGTGCCCAAAAAAAGCAAATCAATATCATACGGAACCGGAATATCAATCGTCTCCGCTGCCACTCCCAGCTGCTCCTGTATCGCACACGCCAATTTTTTAGTATTTCCAGTTCTCGAATAATATCGAATCGCTACTTTCATTTATGTCTCCTGCAAGCAAAACGTTACTACTCTTTTATTTTAGCGATTTCTCAATAAATTTTCAAGCTCTAAAAGATAAAAGTTTCATAAGCAACAGCAGTGTTCAAGCAATACACCACTGACTTTGATCCAGTTGATTTAAAAATAAAAGTTTCATAAGGAATAGCAGTGTTCAACCGATACACCTCTAACTTTGATCCAGTTGATGAAAAGATAAAAGTTTTATAAGTGAACCCTATGTTTAGCCAACGCACTGCAACCTTTAAGTCTTTTGGCAAAAGATAAAAGTTTTAAACTATTTTATTTTTCGGCCAGGCAGTCGGCGACAATCCGCTTCAGCTCATCAATATGCTTTTCCATGTCGGCCGCGAACTTAAACTGATTCTTAGCCCGTACCAGATTATGCTTGGGATAGTGTGTTTTAAAGTAAATATCGCCGTCCAGATAATCCGTCAAAAAGCGCAAGCCAATCTCATAGGTAATTAGAATGCCGGCATAAGGCAAAAGTTCCTTTTCCTTATCTGTCAAAGTATCCTTCACTTCTTCCAGATACCCTTTCGTAAAGGCGGTAAAGCGATCTTTATCCCACCAGACCTTGTCCAGATCCGGCTCATCCTCAATGGCCGTCGCCGCCGATGAACGAATGGAATCGCCGTAATCATACAAAAGACTGCCCGGCATAACGGTATCTAAGTCGATCACACATTTCCCCTTGCCGGTATGGACATCAAAGAGGACATTATTAATTTTGGTGTCATTATGCGTGACCCGAACCGGCACCGTGCCTTTTGCAATTTCGTCAACCACAATATGCGTCAGCGCCTCGTGCTCCAAAGCAAACTTAATCTCTGCTAAACAGTCATCCTTACGAAACTGCGTGTCCTTTTCCAGGGAACGGCAAAAAGTTTTGTACCGCTCAAAGGTATTATGAAAATTGGGGATGGTTTCATAAAGTTCCGCCTGCGGGAAATCCGACAGCATTTTTTGAAAATTGCCAAACGCCCGCCCCGATTCGTAAATCGTCTTTAAATCCTTAGAGTAATCATAAGACAGCGCATCCTTGACAAACACAAACGCCCGATAAAAATCGCCGCCTTCCTGATAATAGGTTTGTCCGTCACGAGTCAAAATCAGCTCCATCACTTCATACTGTCCGTTGCTTTTTAATCCGTTCAAATAAGCCGTTACCTTACCAATATTGGCCATCACCTCAACCGGATTTTTAAATACATGGGAATTAATTCGCTGCAGGATATATTGATTTTCCTTTTCGCCATCCTGATAAACAACCTTATACGTATCATTAATATGACCGCCGCCGTAGGGTTCGGCCGAAACAAAATCCCCGACGAAATTAAACTGATCACAAATTATTTTCTTATCGCTCATGCCCTATTTCCCCCACAAACTCTTCGGATATTTGCCCTGCTCCGCCAAAGCTTTAAGCGCCGCTACTACTTCCGCTTTGTCCTCGTGATAAGTCACGCCGTACCACTTTTCCGTGGTCGGCAAAACCTTGACCGTGGCCTTGCCTTCTTTTAGCAGCGCGTCAACCGTGGCCGGTAAAAAATACTCGCACTTTAAGGGATTTGACGGCAATTTTTCATTCAAATAGCCCACAATCCGGTTTTGAATCTCGCGGACAACGCTCGGCTTAAAGCCAAAAAGATTCATTGATACGACCGTATCATCAGCCAGCGGATAAGCTTGGTCATCTTCCAGATAAACAATCCCGTCTTTTCTCGATTCAATTTTGGTTCTTTCGACAATCGCAGTTAAATAACCATTCTTGGTTTCGCACACGCCCCGGGAAACGGAGCCCTTATCCGTCACCGTATTTTTAACCAAATACCCGATCATGCAGTATTCATTCTCATTTTCGGCCGTTTCGGTCAGGAATTGATAAATCTGATGATACGCTCCCCGCCCGTAAAAATCATCGGCGTTGATGACGGCAAACGGAGCGTCCAGCAGGTCACGAGCCGCGTAAACCGCGTGCGAAGTCCCCCAGGGCTTTTGCCGGTCAGCCGGAATCGTCACGCCTGCCGGTAAATCTGTCAATTCCTGAAAGGCATAACGCACTTCTGCGTGCTTTTCAATCTCCGCTCCGACCAACTCTTTAAAATCCTTTTCAATTTTATGATTAATAATAAAAACTACCCGCTCAAAACCTGCGTCAATCGCATCATAAACCGAGTAATCAATAATTTTCTCACCGCTTTGGCCAACCGGGTCAATTTGCTTTAATCCGCCGTAACGACTGCCCATGCCAGCTGCCAAAACAACTAAAATTGGTTTTTTCATAGCTTCCTCCTGCGCTCCTAGCTGCTTTCAATATTTTAGAGCAATTGCTCAACTTTTTCAAACTATCCTTATTATTTTATCATACCAATTCTTTTCCGTAAAGCCCTTCCCTTTTTTCATCAGTAATTTTATATTTTTTTTATGTTTTTGTTTTTAGTTAGTCTGTTCCCCCATCCGGCTTCCTTCCGATTCCATCTCGCGATAGACACCCTTGCCTTCGGCTATATCCTTCCCACTGTCAGGCGAATTGAGGATTTTCACTCCTTAGAAACGTGCGCCGTCGGGCGCAAACAAAAAAAGCCTGCCTTGTAAAAAGACAAGCTTTTGCGTCAACATACACCCAAACCCAAAAGAACCGAGCTTAAGCTTTAAACCCTCGCTTTTGATAGTCCACGCTTTCTTTTAACTGATTATTCCGGCCATAGGTCAGTCCGGCGTAAACCGTTTCCCCGTTTTGCACCACAAAAGCATCTGATGGGAGTTCCAATTCGGCAAAAGCTTCCCGCAATTGCTCAATCATTTTCCTGGCCCGCAGCAGCAGAGTTAAGTCCTTTTTCCGCCTGGCCCCGATTAAATCAGCGTTAACCTGCTGATAGGCGCGCAGCAGCACGTAACTAATCTCATAAGTAAAATCCAGGCTTTCCGCCAGTTTTTTCACCATTTCCATGGTCAAATCAATATTCTGGCGAAAGCGCTCCTCGCTTTCCATCCTTGCCTGTTCCGCCAATTTCATTTCCGCTAAAATCATTTCCAGATGAATCAGCAGCAACTCCTTGCGGCCGGCACTAACGATTCGGTTTTGAAACTCTTTCTTTAACGCTTCATCCATTTCCTACTCTCCGGTTTGGTTAAAACTTTTACGAACCATCTAACGCAGCAATTGCAGCATTTCCTGCGGCTTTTGATTGGCCTGCGCCAAAAGAGACGTTGCCGCCTGCTGAATGACATTTTGCTTGGTATATTCGGTCATTTCCACACTCATATCAACATGCATAATCCGGGAATGAGCCTCTGTCATATTTAAACTGGAGGTATCAATATTCGTAATCGTATATTCCAAACGATTCTGATAGGCTCCTAACTTGGAGCGAATGGATGAAACAAGAGTGATGGCATCTTTAATCAAGCCAATGCTGTCCTGCGCCTCTTTTTGACTGTGAACACTAACATCGCTAATCCCAAGCGCCGATGACGAAATATTAGGAATTCTAACTTTCATAGTATGTCCATGATTAGCGCCAATCTGCAAAACAGCCGGCCCTTCTTTTAATAATTCCATACCGATTACATCGCCGACATTTGCGCCATCTTTAATCTTGACCTTGAGCTTAAAGCCATCGGGCCCTTGGAATGTCAGTTCCTGCCCGGAAGCATTAACCGTCGTTCCCGCCGGAAAACCAGCCCCAGTCGGTGTTGCACCAGCATCCTGCCCGGTTACCGTACCGACTGCCAAACCAAACTCAGCCAGCGCCGCCGGAGAACCTTCCACCTTAATCTGCTTGGAACCGTATTCCTGTCTTTCCAAAAATAAATTGCCGCCGTTTAAACCGGCCGTAATTCCTAAATTATTGCTGAACTCTTGCAGCCGCCGATATACATCCGTTTTGTTTTCACCTCGTTTGTAGGAAAAACTTTCGCCATTGATCTGAATCGTTCCATCCGCTGCCATCGTACCGGTCATCGCACTGCCGGTGACTCGGGCTTTGGTTGCTTTCTGCGTTACAGTAAAATCATATTTACCGGGGTTGACCGATTCATGAATCGCTTCCAGCTGTGCCTTGGTCTTATCCGAAATCTGTCCCATCAAATCCAACTCGCCGTTTAAAATTTTGACACCGTTAAAATCCATCGAGCTCGCCAGCCGGTCGACCTCTTGCTTTAATTGATTTAACTCTTTTTGAATATTCATCCGGTCTTCGGCCAAATTCGAGCCATTCGCCGCCTGAACCGACAACTCATTCATTCTTTGCAGCATGGCGTGAACCTCATTCAACGCTCCTTCCGCTGTCTGAATCAGCGATATTCCGTCCCAAGCGTTATTGCTCGACTGCGACAAACCGTTAAGCTGAATTTTTAGCTTATGTGCAATCGCCAGCCCCGCCGCATCGTCAGCCGAACGGTTGATCCGATTGCCCGAACTCAGCTTGTATAAGGAATCGGACAGCTTTGCTTCTGATTTGCTTAACTGCCGCAGCGCTCTGAGCGCCGGCATATTGTGATTGATCTTCATTTATGATCTCCTCTCTTTATGGTTCCGCTTCCCTGCGCTTTGATTAATTTTGTCCAAAGGCTCCGCCTTTTGCCGGTTAAATCTATTCCTTTTTGTTTTATCGGCTGTTTCAGCCGATAACTTTAATCCTTAACTGCATTTTTCCAAACAGCAGCTAAGCCGCCGACTCAATTTGATAAAGAAGTCCTGCCAACGCCTTTGCCAGCTGCGGCAGCTTTTCTTCCATTGCCTGCAGCGTTGTTTCCGCCGCCGGCACTTCTTCACCTGCGGTCAATAATTCCGCCTGCTTAACCGGCCTTGGGTCTTTGCCCGCTTCATGAAACGGCGTCAACTCAGCAAAACTGCCAACCGCCAATGAAGTCAAGGGGAACGCCGCCTCTCGGAAAATTTGACAAAACTCCTCCTTCTTGGCCTTAAATGCATTTTCCGTTGCCGCCAGATCCGCCTGCAAAAGCAGCTCGCCCTTTTCCGGCGACATTTGCAGAAAACCGGAAACTTTGCCCGTTCCCGCAGTCTCAAAGGAAATCAGAGTTTTCAGTTCGCCCCGTTCCCGCGCCTCGGCCTGCTTGTCCTGCGGATAATATAAATTAATCTGGCGCAGATTGCCGTTAATCCACAGCGGGATTTGCATAAACTCATGCCTATCCTGCAGGCGCTTTCCATATTCCCATTGCTTTTTCGCCTGCAACAGCGAGGAAAACATTTCCTTTTCCTCGGCGGTGCTGCCCGCGATCAAATCGGCTTCCAGATCTTTCAAAATTTGCCGAATCTCCTCGTCCTGCCCGGCCGCCGGTTGATCGGCGACTGTTAAAACCTTCTTCAGCGCATCCAGCTTTTGCTTGGCTTTTTCATTATTTTCCGCTGTTTTTTCCAGCCTGCGCAAAGAATCCGACCACAAAAACGGCATTTTCTGAAATTCCTTATATATTTCAGCATCTCTCATGCTCGGCTGTTTAAAAGCATTAAACAAGGCTTCCAACTCCCGCAGCGAATAGCTTTTTAAAAGTTCTAATTTCTCGCCCGCTGAATCCTCCGGCGTATCGCCCAAAAGACTTTCTTCGGCCGCCCGAAGAGTTTCTCTGATTTCTCTTTTCCGCTCCAAAAAGCCTTTTTTAATCTGCTCTTTTAAATCAATAAAATCATTACTTTCCAAGAAACCCGTTTCGGCCGTAACTTTGGCGTCAATTGAAGTTTGGTCGCGCAAGTATTTGGCCGCATCATACAGGTTTTCCAAATTAACCGTCCGGCCGTCCCTGAGTAAAAACGCTGCCGCGCCGCCTTCGGATTTTTCAATGGTATGCAGCAGCCGGTAAAAGGAAATCAGCTGTTCTCTGTCCTCAGGCACCAACTTGCCGCTTTTTTCCAGTTGATTAATCTTGCGCGCCACTCGATCGCTTAGTTTACGCAAATCCTTGCTTTCTCTTTGATCGGCCAGCGCCGCCAGCTCGTCAAGGCTTAGCTCCAGCATATCCTGACCGGCGGCCAAACGCTCCAGTACCGTTTCCGGCGTTAAACCGCGCAGCACCAACTGCAGTTTTTGATCAATCTCCTTAATCCGGTCAATCGACTGTTCATTAATCTCAGCCTGTCCCCGGCCTAAAATTTCAGCGGCCCGTAAATTAGCTTCGGTCGCTTCAATGCCATTGGCTAACAGGAGCGAATTTAGCCGATAAAATGCTTTGTTCATACTGTCGCCCAAGGAAGGCCGCACCTGCGTGCCCAGGGCGTCATAGCGATGAATGGCCGCTGCTGCCTGATTGGCTGCTGCCATACCGCTGATCTGTTTCAACGAAAAAGCAGTCATCATCTGCGCGACACTGCCGTAATCGCTCCCCATGACGTTCATCATGGCATGCTCAACATCCAGCATTTCCGTCAGTACGGCATCCTCCGTCTGGTCGCTGCCGCTGACTGCCTGCTCCAGATTTTCCGTTGTCAGTTCTAAGCGCAGGAGCTCTTTTTCAATCGTAATCAGTTCCGCTTTATCAATTGGAATTCCCCGGCTGTTTAAGGTGATTGCCTTTTCCATTGTCATTTTATAACGAATATACTGAAAGCTGATTTGGCTTCGGCTCAGTTCACTGACCGGCTGCTTAACCGCATTCGCTTTATTCTGGCGATAGTTGTCCAGCGCTTCCTCAATCGTGTGAAAACTGGTACCGATCTTTTGCTGATAACCGTCCTCCAGATTGGCCAGTTCCTCAACAATCTCCTTGACCCGGTCAGGCGACAGCGGAAATTCGCGATTCCATTCCGCTAAATCGATCTTTTGCACAGCCGCGTACTGCCGGGCTAATTCCTCGACCCGGTCCTGACTAAGTTCTTTGTTTTTGGCCTGAATCAGCGCATCAATATTGGCGCAGACCGTTTCCGACAGCTCCACTCCCTTTTCCAGCAGATTTTTGGCAATGACCTCATGTTCCGGCATCGGCGTAATGCCTTGATTTTCAAAATGCTTTTTGATCTGAGCATTCATTTCCGGCGGCAGCGCCAGGCGCTCGGTTTTGATTTGACCGTGCCGATATTTTTCCACATCGCCCAAGGTTAATTTGTCCTTGGCTTTGGCAGCCACATTTTCCATTTCTTCCGGCGTTAATTCTTTTAGTTTTTTTTCTTCCTCTTTAATCTTTTCTGCTTTGTTCTCCTCAAAGCCGGCCATTTCTTCTTCCAAAAGATGCACAAAGCTGCCCAGCGAGATTTCCTCGCTTGACTTTGTTAATTTCAAATCTGCCGGCAGCTGCAAGCTGTCAATACTAGCTTTCAGCTTCTGCAAATGCCCCAATTTTTCTTTGGGGGCGTCGCTTTGATGCCCCGAATAAAAATAGTCCCTGACCAGCGCCTGCAAATACTCTCTTTTAAAAGAACCCGGTTCTTCTTCACCGGTCACTGACCAGCCCGGAGCACGGCGGGCCGTTTTTTGATAGGCCTCGCTGGCAATGCTTTGCATTACATTATCAATCTTTTTTACCATATCCATTTCCTTTTGTCAGAATGAAAGTTACCGCTCAGTCCGCTCTCCCTGCGTTTGCTGTCAGATCCTTCTTTATTATTAAATCGGTTAATCCCGGTAAAATCTTTAGTAAAACTTTTGCCGCGCTGTCATTTTAACAATAAAAAAACTGCCTTAGGCAGCTTTTTTATTGTTAATTTTAAAATTCATAGTGTGTCCAGCTTTGCGCTCTTTAACTTTGGTATGTCGTTAATGGCTTTCTTGGTGTAGACGATTGAATACACTACCACTTAACCTCTGCTTCTGGTACGCACTCATCCAGCGGGGTATGTAAACCGTCTATAATCTTTTCTTTCATTGTCAGGCTTGAAGAAAGATACAGCGTTTTCCATAAGTCCGTTGTAATCGCTTTCACTGATAATAACAGCGTTTCCATCCTTTGTACTGATATTGATAGGCTCATTGAACTTAATGGTCTGTTCTAATAGACCAAAAATGTTTTTCCTGAAATTAGTAATATTCGTGTTAAGCATACCAATCATCTCCTTTATATGCACATAATAACGTACACTTTTTGTTTTGTCAAGATCCGCTATTCTGCTTGCCGGCAATAGGTAACCAGTTCCTCCGCCGTCCTGCGGGAAGCATGCATTGGACCGGGCTTGCAGTCCGGAGATTTATGGCCGATCGACAAGATGGATACCGGTTTTTCCCCTTCGCCGATCGCAAAAGCTTTTTTCGCTTCCTCCGGAGAAAAGGCGCAGATCCAGCAAGTGCCCAGACCAAGGCTTTCCGCCATATACATCATTTGCGTGCCGATAATCACGCTGTCCACCTCAGCAGCATTCCAGCCGTCCGCCGATCTGACCCAAGCTTCTTCCGGTTTGACCGTAATCAAAATATTAAGGGGTGCATGGAAATTGGCCCGGGTACATTTGCTCATGATCTCCTCCGAACGATCCGCTCCCGCCACATAAAAGCGAATGGGCTGACTATTGCGGGCGGTCGGAGCCGCTAAGCCCGCCTCCAATATTTGGCGCTGCATTTCCTGACTAACCGGCTTGTCCGTAAAAGAACGAGCCGAAAACCGCTCTTTCATCAATTCCATTAAATCCATGATTTCCTCCTTTATCGTGCTTTCATTTTTCAATCCGCTTACAATTGAAAGCGATGCGTTAAATTCATTAAATCTTCGGCAATCACAGCCAATTGCGAACTGGCGCTCGACACCTCGCCAATCAAAGTTGTCTGCTGCTCAATTGAAGCCGCTGCTTCCTCGGTGCTGGCCGCGTTTTCCTCGGAAATTGATGACAAATTCTCCAGCATTTCCATTACTGTCTCTTTCTTACTTTCAATGTTTTTCTGCATCTCATTGATCTGGACGATAATGTTCTTGGTACTTTCAATTGCCTTAGCAATACCCTCAAACTGCTGATTGGTATCGTCCACGCTGCGTTTCTGTTCCTCGACAATTTTGCCTACGCCGCTCATGGCTTCCACGGCAAATTCCGCTTTTTTCGCTAACTCCGCAATAATATCCTTAATCTCTTTGGTAAAATGAGCAGAGTCCTCGGCCAATTTCCGAATTTCATCGGCTACTACCGAAAAGCCCTTACCGGCTTCGCCGGCTCTGGCCGCCTCAATCGCGGCATTTAGCGCCAGCAGATTGGTTTGATCGGCAATCGAGCTAATCATATCCGATGCCGCTTCAATCTTCTTGGTTGACGCATTGGTACTTTCAATCACCTCATAAATCTGGCCGGCCGACTCTTTGCTTTGGATAGTAGCCGTGTTTAGTACCTGAATGGTTTTTAAACCACTGTCCTTTAGTTGATTGACTTTTTCCGTGCTTTCATTTAACTCCTGCAAAAGCTTCAAGTTCGTCTGCAAAACAGAGCTTAAGCTTTCCATCGCCTCGGCTCCTTTTTGTGTGTCCTCCGCCTGCGCGGAAGCGCCGCTTGCAATTTCTTCAATCGTCCTGGCAACATCATCAGCTGAATTGGCCGTCTGGTTGGCCACTGCCGTTAATTCCTGCGACGACGACGATAAACTTTCGGCATTGCTGCTGATGGACGCAATCAATTCCTGCATATTGAGAATCATTTGCGACATGGCTCTGGTCATGCCGCCGATTTCGTCCGGCCGGGTCAAATATTTTTTGGTTGGCCGGTTTTCCTCCAAAACCAGATTAAAATCAGCTAAGCGCTCAATCAATTGGCTGATATTGGCAATCGGCACCGTTATGGAATTCGACACCAAATACATAGCAACCGCTCCTAGAATCAAAAAGACCAAACTAATCAGCACCAGCGAACGTACCATCGTCCAGATCGGCCCAAAAACCTCTTTTTCCTCAACCTGAACCAACACCGCCCAGTTTGTTCCTTTGATCCGGGAAAAGGCCATTATCTTTCTGCCTTTCCACTGATATTCCGTTACTCCATCCTGCACTCCGCCGTCGCGCAAAGACTGCATATCCCGCTCAAAAACATTTACAAAAGAAATATAATTACTGTCAGCGGCCGCAAATTCATGAATCGTTTTATTTTGATCAACCAGCCCTTGATCGGGATGTCCTAAAATCTGACCTTTATCATTTAAAATATAGGCATAGCCGGTTTCTCCATACTTAAAATCCTTAGCAAAATCAGATACAAACGAAGCCTGGCGGACACCGGAAATAACGCCAATCGGCTTATCGCCATCGATAATTGGTGCGGAAACGACAAAAATCTTACTGTTGTCTTTCATATTAACAATCAAATCGGAAATCGTTGCCTTTCCTTTCATTCCCTGCTGAAAGTATTCGCGGGCACTAACATCCCGGCCGTCGGAAAGCGCCAGTCCATTTTGATCAAACACGTCAAAATCTATGTAATCCGTTTTTTCAGTTTCACGCTTTAGCTGCGCACTGACTTCTTCTTTGCTGTTTTTGGCTAAATTAAAGGCATCTCTCCTGCCCAGTCCGGATAAATACTTTAACTCGCCGTTTATTTTTTCATAAATAGTATCGGCTAAGCTGTCGGCCGTCGTCAGCAGTTTATCCTTGGTTTCCCGTTCAATATTTTCCGTTATGCTCCATGAAGCATAGCCAACTAATACGGCTGTCAGCAAAAACATAATCATGCCGATCAGCAAAAGCATTTTTACACGAACACTTTTTAATTTTGATACATTTCCATTATTTTGATGAGTTTTTTTCACAATTTCTCCTTAAACAAGTTTTTTCATCTAATTTTATTTTGGAAACTTTGAAACAAAAAGCCGCTAAACAACAAAATATTTAGCGGCCATACTCCTAACACCAACGACTGAGATCTACTCGGCTTTGATTCCGTACTTACGATTAAATTGTTCAATACGGCCTCTGGCGGCTGTTGCTTTCTGCTGACCGGTATAAAACGGATGCGAATCGGACGTCACTTCCATACGAATCAGCGGATAACTCTTACCATCTTCCCATTCTACCTTTTCGCTTGAGGTTCGGGTCGATGCGCTTAAAAACTTAAAACCGGAGGTAGAATCCATAAATACAACTGGATGATAATCCGGATGAATTCCCTTTTTCACTTTTTTCACCCCTTTCCTTTTCCAATTTTATGAGAATTGCAATCTCCCATAAAGAGCAAAGTAAGTATAGCATATTTTAAATCAACTTGCAAATTCTTTTTTTATGTCAATTTCAATCCCCGACAGGCTCACGCCGAATAATACCGACGTAAAAACCGGAAGAAAAACGGTTTCCCGCTTTTCTCCCGGTTCATGGCCACAGATTTGCCATATTTAGTATTTAAAGCGATGCGTTAAGCTCGTCAAATCCTGAGCGATCGTCGCCAGTTGCGCGCTGGCGTTAGATACTTCGCCAATTAAGGTCGTCTGCTGCTCAATCGACGCTGACGCTTCCTCGGTGCTGGCCGCGTTTTCCTCGGAAATAGAGGATAAATTCTCCAGCATCTCCATGACAACTTCTTTCTTGCTTTCAATGTTTTTCTGCATCTCGTTAATCTGTCCAATGATGCTCTTGGTATTTTCAATCGCCTCGGCAATTCCTTCAAACTGACGGTTCGTATCGTCGACGCTCCGCTCCTGCTCAGCAACGATCTTACCCACACCACTCATGGCTTCAACCGCCAATTCAGCCTTTTTCGCCAGTTCCGCGATAATATTCTTAATTTCTTTGGTAAAGTGAGTGGAGTCCTCGGCCAGTTTTCGAATTTCATCAGCTACTACCGAAAAGCCCTTGCCCGCTTCACCGGCTCTGGCCGCTTCAATCGCGGCGTTTAAAGCCAAAAGATTAGTTTGATCGGCAATCGAGCTAATCATATCCGATGCTGCTTCAATCTTCTTGGTTGATTCATTGGTGCTTTCAATTACCTCATAAATCTGACCGGCCGATTCTTTGCTTTGAACTGTAGTTTCATTTAATATCCGAATGGTTTTCAAACCGCTGTCCTTTAGCTGATTGACCTTGTCCGTACTCTCATTTAATTCCTGCAAAAGCTTCAAGTTCATCTGCAAAACAGAGCTTAAGGTTTCCATTGCCTCAGCTCCTTTTTGCGTATCTTCCGCCTGCGCGGAAGCGCCGTTAGCGATTTCTTCTACTGTCTTGGCAATATCATCGGCTGAATTGGAAGTTTGATTAGCAATCGCCGTTAACTCCTGGGACGAAGACGACAAATTCTCAGCATTACTGCTGATGGAGGCAATTAGTTCCTGCATATTGTGAATCATTTGCGACATTGCTCTGGTCATGGCGCCGATTTCATCCGGCCGATCCAAATATTTCTTAGTCGGACGATTTTCCTCTAAAATCAGGTTAAAATCAGCCAGCCGCTCAACCAGCCCATTGAGATTGCCAATTGGCACCGTTATAGAATTAGACACCACAAACATGGCGATTAATCCCAAAGCCAAGAATATAACGCTGATCAAAATCAAGGAAACTGTCATGGCCTGAATCGGGCCGGTGATTTCCCTTTCCTCAACTTGAACCAGCACTCCCCAATTCGTGCCTTCAATCCGGGCAAAAGCCACTATTTTTTTACCCTTCCAGTCATATTCCGCTAAACCAGACTTGGAGCCGCGCAAAGACTGCATATCCTGTTCAAAGGCCTTAATAAAAGAGTTATAGCTGCTGTCCGCTGCCGCTAATTCTCTAATCGTCTTATTTTGATCAACCAGACTTTGATCCGGATGTCCTAAGATTTGCCCTTCAGCGTTTAAAATATAGGCATACCCGGTTTTACCATAAGTAAAATTCCTAGCGAACTCCGATACAAAACTGGCCGGCCGAAAACCGGAAACAACGCCAACCACTTTATCGCCATCCATCACCGGTGCCGCTATGACAAAAATCTCACTGCCGTCTCTCTTATTGACAATTAAATCCGAAATCGTTACCTTGCCCTGCAGCGCCTGCTGAAAGTATTCCCGGCTGCTGACGTCCGTACTGCCGTCAAGAGCAATCCCATTTCTGTTAAAAACCTCAAACTCCACATAATCCGTATTTTTGGCTTCCTGTGCTAAGACTGCTGTAATTTCCGCTTTATCCGCTTTTTCTAAATTAACCGATTCTCTTCGGCCAAAGCTGGACATATACTTTAATTCCCCGTTTAATTTTTCATGAATAACGTCTGCCAAACTATCCACCGTGGTCAATAATTTATCTCTGGTTTCCTGTCCGGTATTTTTTCTGATACTCCAAGCCGCATAACCAACCAGCGCCGATGTCATCAAGAACATGACGATCACCGTCGCCAAAAGCATTTTTACCCGAATACTTTTTAACTTTGATACATTTCCGTTCGATCGATAATTTTTTTTCACAATTTCTCCTTAATGACTTTTAGTTAATTCCGCTTTCTCCTGCTTAAAGCTTCGTCTTTGTCACGGTCAAGCCGCC
>CAUVDV010000028.1:0-18991 GCA_963550755.1 uncultured Lachnospiraceae bacterium | reverse complement strand
GATTCCTGAGCATGTGACGGTACATCTTTTGGTTTGCATGATTTCACCGATTAGTTATGCCTTATCCAGAAAAGGATGAAAGATTCCGAAGTAGTCAAGACAGACTCCAATGCTTACTGAAGTAGCGCCCTGAGTGCTTCCCGAATCCAAGCAGCACTTAATAAATGGAAAGTATTTTCCTATCCACAACTGACAAACTCGGGCAATATCAATCAGATAACAAAGCAAGCAAATTGAACATTTTTCAAAAAACTGTGATAAATTCGTTCATTGCTTCTTAAACAGAACTACCAGCAACTTTATTTAGAGAAAATTAAAACTCAACTTTCTCATAATCTTTTGGAACTCTATCCCACTTGAAGAGTAACATGGACTTCACTTTCGGCCATCGGTATCGCACTTTGCCTAACGCTCTCACCATGCAGCAAGCCTAAAGATGCTGTCTTAACGAACATAAGAAAGTTGAGTTAATTATTGAATTTTTGTTTCTAAAGTATAAATTTTTAATTGCTGTTATTCATCAAATATCGTTTTTCTTTAATTCATTCCGAACTTTTTCTTTATCACGGCTCTTCTGCCCCGAATAATTCTTCTTCCAACATTGCACAAAGTACATGGTAAAGCGGCAGCGTATACTCCTGCACTTCAAAAGTTCTGCTTGCAGGTAAACGAATACAGATGTCTGACAGACTCCCTAATGTCGACTCTTGTTCTCCCGTAATTCCAATAATCTTCATATGCTTCACGCGGGCAACAAGTGCCGCGTTTCTCACATTTAAAGAATTACCTGACGTACTCATGGCAATCAAGCAATCTCCTTCCACACCATACGCATATACTTGCTGTGCAAAAATCATAGAAAAATCAACATCATTCCCGATCGCTGTAATAAGTGCAGTCTGACTTGCAAGTGAAATTGCCGGAATCGCCCTCTGGAGCCTATCAGCAAGCACCGTTCCATCAGGAACCATTGAAAACGACATCTTCTCCTCAGCAGTCAGAGGACGTCGCTTATTAAACCCCTTCATTAATTCACCCACAATATGTACTGAATCGGACGCACTGCCACCATTCCCGCAAATCAGGATTTTTCTTCCGGCTCTTGCACTATTCAGAAGCACATAATACGCCCCCTCAATATTCACCTTTTCCATTTCCGAATATCGTCCACAAAATTCTTTCCAAATTTTTCTCGTTGTTTCTCGCATATGACCTCCAGAAGAAACAATCCTACTCTATTCACTACAATCTGAACACCGTTTCACATCTTCAAAACCATTTTTTAAAAACAATTTTTCCAAATCGCAACAGACAACGCTGCATAATCCCCAATCTTATCCCCTAACATTGCAGGAACAATCCTGCACCTAGATACTGATGTCGCAAGCGCTTCTTGTCTAATTGCTTTTTTAATGCTTTCTAAAAGTAAGTCTTTACTTCTTTCAAAAATGCCTCCAATAACAATAATCTCTGGGTTCAAAATGTCAATCAGAATTGCCATTCCTCGCCCCATATAATATCCACTTGTCCTATAGACTTCTCTGGCAAGTTCATCTCCTTTATACGCTTCTTCGGCAACAAACTTAGCTGTCAGTTTCGAAAGTCCCGAAATATCGGCACAAAGCGATGTCTTTCTACTTGTCTGCAAATACTCCATCACCTTGGTCCGCGCAATCTGCGCAATTCCTCCTCCGCTGCAATACCCCTCATAAGAACCCGCTTTACCATATCCTACGGGTCCTTCGTCTGTCATACGGATATGTCCAATCTCTCCAGCCAAATCATTAGTCCCATTATACAGATGTCCGTTCAAAATCAGGCCGGCACCCATCCCGGTTCCACAAGTTAAAAAAATTGCATTCTTATACCCTCTCGCTGCACCAAAGTACCACTCCGCTAACGCGCCCGCATTCGCATCATTCTGTAAAAAAGCAGGAATTCCATATGCTTCTTCAAGAATTTTTACAATTGGAATACTGTTCCATCCATAAAGATTAGGGGGGTTCAGAATCACACCTTTCTGATGATCTAACGGACTGCCACAACTGATTCCTATCCCGATAACCTGATTTTGGGAAACTTTATTCCTTACAAGCAGTTCTCTTATTGCTTTCTGAATTCTCTCAAGCGCATATTCCGGTCCCTTTTCAACCTCTGTCAAAAATGCAACACGATCTATCAAAAATCCCGCCATGTCACCTTCTGGAAATTCTCCTTTTCCAAGAACTACCGCGCATTTTGTTCCCCCAATATCTACCCCAATAGAATATGTCTCTATATGTTCTCTTTCTATCCTGTCTTTATTCTGCATACATTTTACCCATTACTTCCTGATAGCACATTGTTAACCTGCTCATTGAAGAACTGATCTGCCACCACTTCCGCTGCTCCAATTACACCTGCCCGATCTCCAAGCTTAGAAATCATAATCTGATTATTTTTAGTTCCTTTTATTATTTTTCTATAGGCTACGTCGGCAACCACAGAAAAATAATCTGTCGCGCGTTGAACTAGGATACCTCCAAGCGCAACAACTGGCGGATCCAAAATATTGATAATATTTGCAACAGCAATTCCAACGTAATATGCCGATCTATTCAAAGCAGAAATAGCAATTGAGTCATTCCTACTCCTCATATTAAAAACATCCTCCAGCGTCAACGTTTCCTTCCTTGCATAAAGTGCGTGCTCCGGCATATTGTCTATTTCTCTTTTTATCTCTTTTAAAATAGCAATCCCAGAACTCATCGCCTCCAAACATCCCTTGTTGCCGCAGTTGCAACGTGGTCCAGACGGATCAATCATACTGTGTCCAATCTCGCCTGCAATACTATTGTAGCCTATATTTATCTTCCCATCTATCACAAATCCGCTTCCTATACCCATGTCAACATCAATGTAGAAAAGGTCGCTTATATCCTCCTTACCACCATACCAATACTCACCAAACGCAATCACATTCGTATCTTTATTTAAATAGACCGGCAGCCCAATTTTTTCCTCTAAAATGTTTTCGAGCGGAAGATAGTGCAAGAGCGGAATATTTGGTGGAGTCAAGATAATACCTTTTTCACAATCTACTGGCCCCGGCGCTCCTATTCCAATTCCCAGAACCTTCTCTTTAACTACTCCTGATTCTCGAATCACGTCCTCAATATGTTTTGTGAGAAGCATAACAAAGTCACTCTGGGTACTCATCTCCCAGTCAATGCATATCTGTTCCATGTAGCAGATGTTTCCCCGCAAATTTACTGCTGCAATACTAGTGATAAACTTATTGATATAGACACCAATTGTATACCGACAATTTTCATTGATTGCATAAGGTATACTTTTTCTCCCGACACCGTTTCCCTTCATATAACCGATTCCAATCAAGAGTCCTAACGACTCCAGTTCAGAGAGAATTCGCTTAATGGACATAAAGGTAAGCCCTGTCATTTCCGCCAATGCAGCTTTTGTTACCACTCCCTTCTTACGAATAATATTCAAAACCGCTCGTCGGTTATAATTCTTTAACATAATCTGATGATTCGGAGCAAGCATACCTATTCTCCTCCCTATCCACTCGTTAACAAGGCAATTCCAAAAAATCTGTTTCTTTAAGCTCACCATCTTGCAGTAGAAGTGTTTTGACTTCATACGGCACAAATTCCACCAAATATTTTCTTCCAAATATCATAATATCAGCAGATCCTGCTCTTCCAAACGTTTCATACAAACGAATGATTATGCCCTCTCCCCGGAACGCCTTTTTGACAGAGGATATGATTATATTTTCCGAACAAGCCTCAATAGCACTGAAACTTCCCGGTAACTTTCCATGATGAAATGTCTCAAACATGACTTCCATCGGTTGATTAAACACCTCAGCCTCCCTCACAATATTCGCACTTCTCCAGTCCCCACTGTGTGGCTTGAGCATATAAGCAAATTCACTAATCCCCTGATCAATAAAATGGTATTCCTCCATTTCATCTTCCTGAAGGACATACGGCTTATGATGAGCATAAACCGGACTACGCAATACCGTAAGTCCTATCCTATTATCGGTAAAATCTACAGCATACTTACCATCATTGATGAGCGCCAGTCCATATGTTTCATCCGATACATCAGCCCAACGCTGCATTACTTCTTCCCTTCCAAAACGTTTCTTTTCTACATGCCCAAACGCCGTCTCCACAACAGCAGTACTTCTTTCAGACAAAGCTGGAGTGAAATAAAATTTCAACGCTGCTTGCTTCTCATGCCAATCAACACGTACTTTAACACGAAGTTTATCCTCATGGGTATACAATAAAAACACCTGTACTATAGTGGAATTTTTATATTTAGAAATAAATTGCACCGCTTTCCGCACCGGGCCGAAGTCCAATACCCTAGCAGAAGTAAGCATAAACCTTCCGTTTACTGCATCCAGTTTTTTTAACTGATGTCCCCATGTATCACTCATGCTATCATCGATCACCGAGACAGAACTCGTCTCTTCCAAAACTTCTCTCTTTGCCTTCTTATCATAGCAAGATTCAATCATTCCGGTTTTTTTCGAAAAACTAACCCTTAGATACTCGTTTTCCAAAACATACGGTGTCTGCGGTTCCTTCATCTCTTCAATGAAATTTAGCTGATTTTCTTGCGGTAGATCATCTACAAAAAAGAGCCGATATCCAAGTGCCGGAACCTCCGCCTGAAATGTCATTCTCCTTCTTCCGGTTACCCGACAGGACGGTGCAATCTCCTGATGCGATATCACGTTTCCCTCATTGTTAATTATACAACAATTATCCATGCTAATACCATTACCAAACATGCCGTTCTCCACCTCCACCGGAGCACAGACAATAAAGGCGTTCGGATTAAAGACAACAACAGGCAATTTTCGCGGACTATATGGAATATTAATATGAAATGATATCTTATTAAGTGCATCCGTTGTACAACGATGCGCAATTGAGAGCGCTTCTCCAATCTGGTTTCTGGCCTCCTTATACGCTGATTCGATCGCCGATCCTGCTAAAGTATCATGAAACTGATTAAAAAGCAAAGCCTTCCAAGCACGTGTTAGCCCAAAATCTTTCGCCGATACACCTAACTCCTTGCTTAGCACGGCAAACTTCTCAGCAGCAAGCAGTGCGTTTTCCGTCTCTCTATTTTTTTGTTTTATCATGGAAACAGCGCTATAACAGCCAGGAGAATGGTATTGCAACTCTCCTCTTATAATAGGAAGTTCATTTTCTTGCGTGGTATCAAAAAAAGTATCGGGATCACTAAATATGACTTGCGTTTCCTTTAATGATTTCTGAAGTTTATGTATTGCTCGAATATTCTCTACCGTAGGACCACCACCATGATTCCCAACACCATAAAAACACATAATATCTTCCATTCCGTCCTGTATCCTGCCCGCAAGTTCTGGTACCACCGTTTCCAAATTATCCCAATTACAATATCTGCCTATAATGCGAAATACACTCACGCGGCTTCCGTCCGGTGCTTCCCATAAAAAAGAATGAAATGGAATATCCTGCTTTTCAAACTCATTCGGGCGCATATACACATAACGACTCATGCCTGATTTTCTGAGAATCTGCGGGAGCATTGCATTGTGCCCAAAGCTGTCTACACAATATCCTGTCGTCACTCTGATATTAAATTTTTCCATGAAGTAATTTTGTGCAAGCAACGCATGCCTTGCAAATGACTCACCTGAAGGAAGATTTGTGTCAGGCTGCACCCACCATCCACCGCAAATTTTCCATCTTCCTTCATGCACACGCTGTTTGATCTTTGTAAACATCTCAGGATCATTTTCTTCAATCCACTCATAGAACTGTGCAGAACTGGAAGTAAAAATCACATCATCAAACTCCTTCATCCTTTCTAAAGCCGAGTAAAACGTCGCCTTATTTTCCTGATATCCCTCCTGCCAATTCCAAAGCCATACCGGATCCAAATGTGCATTACCGATCATATGAACTGTTTTCATCGATTTATTCTCCATTCTTTATACTGTTTCTCATCCTTTTGCTGCACCACTCATGCCGAAACCCTTAGACATATGATCCTGAGACAAATAGTATAACACAAATACAGGAATAATATAAAGTATTGAATAGGCCGCTACCTGTCCGTAAATCACTTCTCCATTTATTCCGTAAAGCCTATAAATATTAACTGATGCCGGGAATTTTTCACTGCTGGTGAGTATGATAAAGGGAGTATAGAAATTTCCCCATGCAATAATAAAATTATAAGCTGTAACGGTTATAAAACCAGGCATCATCAGCGGTATTAGCACATGCACGGTTGTCTGTAATCTGGATGCACCATCTATCCACGCGGCTTCCTCCAAATCAACCGTCACGTTATCCATAAAGTTCTTTGTCATCCAAATTGCATACGGTACTGCTCCTGCTGATATCAGTAAAATAACACCTAACAAACTGTCAATCAAATGCAGATTAACAAGTAGCTTATACGTAGAAATCATCATCGTCGAAGCCGGCAATGCAGTCAGAAACAACAGTACAAATGTAATTTTATTTCCCCACTTCATTTCAAATCTGGATAGAGGGTACGCTGCCATTATTGCAATTACATCGACTATTATGGTTACAGCTCCGGCTATAATCAAAGAATTTCCAAATCCTTTTAACATATCTCCCTTTTGCAATATCGCTACAAAATTATCAATTGTCCATCGTCGTGGCAACTGTATGGATAATCCCGCCACCCTATCAAATGATGCAAGCACCATCCAAAGCACTGGAAGCAAAAATGCAATGCCAATCGCAATAAGAAGCACATATATAATAGAATTATGTGCATTTTTTCTTGCTCTTAACTTCATAATTTTCGCCTCCTACCTCTCATTTGCTTTGATAATTTGCATATAAAATACACTGAGCAGCGCACCAATTGCTAGCAAAAATAGCGCAACCGCCATGCCATATCCCACTTGAAAAGAACCAAAAGCCTGTCTGTACATGTAAACCGAAAGAGTCGTAGTCTTAACTCCAGGTCCTCCTCCTGTAAAAGCATAAATCATGCCAAAAGTTCCAAGGGTTCCCAATGTCACCATAATAAAAGTCGTCGCCATAGTACCTTTGATCAATGGCAACGTAATCCTCGTTAAAACTTTCCACGCATTTGCCCCATCTATCTTTGCTGCCTCTAAAATATTATCAGAAATCGAATCAAGAGCCGCTTGAAACATCATCATGCTGTATGCGCTTCCTTTCCATATATTTGCAATGATTACAGATAGCATCGGATACGTAAACGTCCAAGTTACCTTTTCTCCCCCAAATGCCTTTATAAACATATTGAGTGTACCCTTGTCATTGAAAAAAGCAGAAAACATATATGCTGCGATAATTTCCGGAATAACCCACCCAAGAACCACTGCAAATCCAGTAAATCGCCGTACATGAACATTTTTCTTTTTCATAAGAGAAGCGACCGTAAAGCCCAGAAACTGCTGTCCAATAATTCCTGAAAAAACAAGAAATACAAGCGTATTGGTGAGAATCACTGGAAATTTCGGATCAAAAAAAACATTCTTAAAGTTTTGCAATCCGACAAACGAAACATTTGTTGATGCCGCACCGGTCAGCGTCATATTTGTAAAAGCATAATAAATTGTCATCAACATCGGAAAAATATAAAAAATTACCAGAATAATGGCTGCGGGAGACAGCAACACTATGGCAAATATTGTTTTCTTCATACTGGGATATTTTTTATTCTTCATTTTTCTCCTCCAACCGCAGCCTATTTATATACAAAATACTACACAAAAACCTCCACGCGATTATACTGCTGATATTATGAGTTTCATAAATGAGAAAACCATTTCCCACCATTTTTTTATTTAATTTCTACTTTGTCCTCTCCAAACTGACGTATCATTTCTGCTTGCAGTGTTGCAATCGCTTCATCCGATGTAGCATTTCCAAACGCTACATCCTCAACCGCCTGTGTAAACGCCATTGTAATGGATGAATAGCCGTCAACAGATGGTCTGAAATGTCCAAATTTCAACTGTTCTGCCGTATATTTCGTAGAGGAAGGAGATTGTGCAAGATACTTCTCATCCTGCGCCACATCGGTTCTTGGTGAAACCTCACCTGTGTACATCACTCTTTCATAAATTCCTTTGTAACTGCAAAGCGCCTTTAAGAGTTCTACTCCGCCCTCCTTATTCTTTGCATTGGCAGGTATTGCCCAAGTCCAGCCACCACACATTGTCGTCAATCCCGGAACGTGACCATCATCTGTTGGAAGCGTGGCCATACCAATAACCTCCATTGCCTCTCCCCATGGATATGCCGAATTTTCTGCAAACTGCCCCATTTCCCACGAACCGCTCATATACATTCCAATCCCCTCATTGCGAATAAAATCGGACATAATCGTCACCCCCATAGAGGAATCGGATGCCTGAGCTGGTGTCTCAGCTACCTTATATGTATTAAACGCATCATTTATAAAACTAAACACCTTGGATAAAGCCGCCTTGTCGACCACCCATTTCCCAGAATTAGTATCATAAATTTGAGAAGGCCACTCCCCATCTGTTCCAGAAAGCAACATCTGAAACGTTCTCATAGACGTTTCCTCTGGATACGTCTGTGAAGCGAACATCCAAAGCGGAATAAAGTCTTCCTTATCCGCATTCACTTCGTTCAATTTCTTCGCCACTTCCAAAACCTCTGCCCACGTCTTAGGCTGCCATTCGCCCTTGATACCAATTTCTTTCAAGAGATTTTTGTTATAATATAAAATCTGTGTATCTGTAGAAGTCATAACACCGTACATTTTCCCGTCCGTCGCGACACCTCCCTGCAAAATACTGTAGTCGAAATTTTTAAGATCCTCCCACCCCTCCAGCGCATCATCTAATGCATAGAGCTTGCCCGCCGCCGCATCGGAATTAATCATAAAACCATCCTCCGCTATTACATCTGGGCACGTTTCCGGGCTTTCCATCAGAAGCATTGTCTTGGAATACATATCCTGATTAGATGGAATTAAAGTCACATCAACTGCATAGCCTGTCGTCGCCTTAAAATCATCAATAATTTTTTTCTGCCAAGTAAGTGAATCTCCCTGCAGTGCTAATTTCACAACTCCCTTACCATCCGCGCTTTTTTGACTTACTTCCGTCTTCTGCGACACTCCTACCGTACCTTCTTTCGTAGTTGATGTAGATCCACACCCAGCTACTATTCCCGCAACTATTATTACACTAAGTATGGTCGTAATTAATTTCTTTCTCATAACCTCTCTCCTTTCCTGCGCCTTCACGCAATTATTATACCATTCGTCTCCAATACCCTCTTTTTCTGTTTTTTATATGTTTTTTCACCGCCTTCGCAAAATATTAACTTTTAGTTAATATTTGATTTTGTCATTTTTTTGTTTTTCCCGCTTTATATATCATGATTTTATCAACAAACGCTATATTTCTACAAAAAATTTTTTCAATTTCTTTTACTCTTGCTTTCTATGTAATATTATATATCATTCCATGTTTTTTGTCAATTTCATTTATAACTTTTTGTTAGTATTTCGTTTTACCGTATTTCGTTTTACCGTATTTCGTTTTACCGTATTTCGTTTTCCATTTTGATTGTTTTAAATTATTCCATAAAAAGGAGGCTATTCAGGCAAAGAATCCCTTTACGAATCGCTTCAAATCTGGTAGTATAAAAAAGGTGATTTTCCATATTTTTTGACACCAGACAGAAAGGGTATAATTATGGCTAAAACATTACCAAAGCGTTCCGAGGTCGCCCCGGAAACCACATGGGATCTTTCTCATATCGTCAAAGACGACGCCGCCTGGCAGGAGCTTTACCTGCAGTGTGAAGAAACTGTTGCTAAACTGACCGGCATGGAAAAAGAGTTTTTAAGTTCGGCCGAAAAACTGTTTCTTTTCCTGCAAACCAAAGATAAGCTGGAAGAAAACTTCGGCCGGATTTACGGTTACGCGCAAATGGGCTGGCATCAGGACACTTCCGATGCCGTTAAGCAAGCGCTGGCCCAAAAATCGGAAGCCTTACTGGTGTTGATTCAGTCGCAGCTTTCTTTTGTTGAGCCAATGCTTTTAACTCTGCCGGCCGCTGATTTAGAAAAGTATTATGCCGAAAAACCGGAGTTATTGGTTTATCGGCAATATTTCGATAATCTGTTCCGCATGCAGCAGCATGTTCTGCCCAAAGAGCAGGAAGAACTGCTGGCCTTAGTCGGCGACGTCACCGCCGGGATCGATAATACCTTCTCTATGTTTAACAATGCCGATATTCGTTTTCAGCCGATTACGGACGAGCATGGCGAAAGTGTTGAGCTTACCCACGGCAATTATATCGGCTTTATGGAAAGCGCCGACCGGCAAGTCAGACAGGCGGCTTTTTCTTCAATGTACGCCGCTTATAAGGCCAACATTAATACCCTGGCTTCCATCTACAACATGAATTTAAAAAGCCATTTGCTGAATATGCGGGCCAGAGGCTTTGCTTCAACTTGCGAAGCCGCTTTGTTTGTCAATAATGTTCCGGTTTCCATTTATGACCAGCTGCTGGAAACAATCAATGAGTCGCTCCCGGTTTTTCACCGCTACATGCGCCTGCGCAAAAAAATCTTAAACTTGCCGGAACTGCACATGTATGATATTTATACCCCGCTGTTCCCGGACACTGACACCAAAATCAGTTTTGCTGACGCTAAGGAAACGGTTTTAAAAGCGATTGCGCCAATGGGCGAAAAATATGTCAGCACTGTTAAACATGCTTTTGACAGCCGCTGGCTGGACGTTTACGAAAATAAAGGCAAACGCAGCGGCGCTTATTCCTGGGGCGTTCACGGCGTTCATCCCTATGTCCTGCTCAATCATACCGACACCTTAAATAATATGTTTACTCTGGCGCATGAAATGGGGCATGCCATGCATTCCTACCTGTCCAGTGAAAAACAGGCGTATGTCAATCATGACTACTCCATTTTCTTAGCAGAAATTGCTTCGACCTGCAATGAAAATCTGTTGATTCAATATCTGCTGAAAAACACCGAGGATAAGAAGCTTCGGCTGGCCTATATGAATCATTTCTTAGAAGGCTTCCGGGGCACAGTTTTCCGCCAGACGATGTTTGCCGAATACGAAAGAGCCACCCATGAACTGGTGGAAAAGGGCGAAGCCGTAACCGCCGAGGCTTTAAGCGAAATGTATTACCGCCTAAATCAAAAATACTACGGCGACGCGGTGGTGTCGGATGAGGATATTCGCTATGAATGGGCGAGAATTCCGCATTTTTATTATAATTATTATGTTTTCCAATATGCTACCGGCCTGATCAGCTCGGTGGCGATCGCCGACATGATCCTGACCGAGGGGCAAACCGCCGTTGACCGTTACACCAACGAGTTCCTGTCAGCCGGCCGTTCCAAATATCCGCTCGATATCCTGAAAAACACCGGCGTCGATATCACCAAAAAGGAACCAATGCTCCGCGCGATTAAGGTCTTTGAAAACATGATGGATGAAATGGAAAAGCTGATTTAAGGATATCAGTATCAAAAGTATAAAAGTCCATACCGGTTCGCCGGCAAAAGAATTTTATACTTTTGATGGCCCACAGTATGAGATAGATTAAAAATATTGTTTGGACATCAATAACCTAATGTCCCATGTTAATTAAAAAACCCGCTCTTTACCGACCACTTATGCCGATAGAGAGCGGGTTTTATTATGCCTTTAAATTTTTATTTATTCCCCTATTGTTTTCTGACAAATTTCATTCCGCAAAGCTCAGCCGGTAAATCCCCTGCTCAGCCATATCCTTTAACAGCGCCTGCTTCTGCTGCGGATCAAACAGGAAAATAATCCCGCAGTCACCGCCGCCGGCACCGGACAGCTTGCCGACCGCGTCATAGCGCTCCGCCAATTCCGCCAAAGCCTTTAATTCCTCCGTTTCAATGGGAATCCGGCACATCGCACCCAATTGGCTTAAACCTCGGCGCAGCTGCCGAATGGCCTGCTTAAAATCCTCTTTTTCGCCGGCTTCTACCGCCTGAATCAAGCGCTCCACCCATATTTGGCTGTGCTGTAAAAATTCAGCATATTCTATCTTATCCTTAGCCAAGCCAACCTCATAAACCAATTGCGAGGAAATCGCCTCTTTCCCTGTCCAGCCGATGACCGCTTCCACCGGCAAATGATTTTCCAGCCGCCGAATCATTAAACCACGCCACTCGGCCGCGACAATCTCGCCAATCGGCTTTTCCTCCAGCCACGCCATAATCTGCCGCCGGTCAAAAGAAGTATAAGCAATCAGTCCGCCGTAAGTACAGCTGGCCACATCGCCCATCGAGCCGTTATTGCCGATTTTCAACAAAATCAAACAAGCCAGTTTAAACACCAGCCAATCTTCGTCCTGTTGGCCATACAGCCGGAGAATGCCGCGGACAACCGCCACTACCACCGCGCCGCTTGAGCCAAAGCCGTATTTTTGAAAAGCGCTGTCATGCAAATCACTGTCAATTTCCAAATCAAATACCCGCAGCGGAATGGCCCGCTCGCTCAAATACTCGCTCATCAGCTCGACTGTCTTGATAATCAAGCTGTAATCATCATGATGATCAATATGAAGCTTGCCGTTTTTATATGACCACAGCAAATGATGATGATACAGCGTTGAATGAATATTGCCCAGCCCGGTTGAAAAATCCAGTTTGGCCTCCAAATAGCGGTTGACCGCCATGACGACCGCCGTATGGCCGGCCTCCACCACCGCGTACTCACCGCCCCAATACAGCTTTCCGCCTACCTTAACGCTGATCAAAGCCTTCACACTCCTTTATCTGATAACCTGCTCCGGCATAGGCCGGCAGCAACTGCTCCCTGGCATAGTACTGCTCCATTTGTTCCATTACCCGCGGCAAATCTTCCCTGCGGCAAAAAATCTTAACATTCGGCCCGGCGTCAACCGTAAAATACGCCTCGATTCCCTGCTGCCGCAGCCGGCGCACCCGCTCCATTGCCGCTAAGCTGCCGGGCTGCAAATAGGTAAAGGGCTCGGCGCAGCCCCAAGTGGTGGCGTGCATTTTCAGGCAATTCGCCTCGGCAATTTGACCGATGCGGCTAAAATCACCGGCTAAAACCGCCCGCCGCATTTCCGCAAAATCCTGCTCCGCCTGTTTCACCCAGGCCGAGAAAAAGATGGAACTGTCCGTTACCGCTTTCATTCCGGCCGTGGACGACCGGCTTTTTTGGCCGCTGCTTAAAAGCAAAATCAACATGGCGTATTCGTCCGCCGCCGCCAGCGGTTCGGCGTAGCTGCTGGCATCGTCCGTTCCGGCATGCCAGACGACAAAGCCGCCAAATAAACTGCGGCAGGCAGAACCAGAGCCTTGTCTGGCCAATCGGGATAATGTTCGGTCGTCAATCCCCGGCCAAAAGAGCTGCCCGGCCGCCGCCGCCAAGGCCGCGTAGCCCGAAGCAGACGAAGCCAAGCCCGCCGCCGTCGGGAAATTATTATAGCTGCTGACAAAAACCCTTTCCCGCCGGCCGGAAAGCTGGCGGAAGCGATCTAAAAAAATACTTATTTTGGCAGTTTCCGCCTGCTCCTGTCTTTGCCCGTTTAAATAAAAAATATCCTCGCCGCCCGCATGAAAGCAGATCCCCGTATCGGTATAAAGCCGATCCAAGGTCATTGACAGGCTGCTGTTATAGGGGATTTTCAGCGCCGTCTGCTTTTTGCCCCAATATTTGACCAAAGCAATATTGGCTCCGGCTCTGGCATAGCTTGTTATCTTCCCTTCATCGGATAAATCCATGTCTTTTTCGCTCCCTCTTGCTCTAATTTTTTCGCTATCTCCTGAGCGTCCGCTTCCTTTTCCGCCAAACAGATCATACAGCCGCCCAAGCCGCCGCCGGTCAGCTTGGCACCCAGCGCTCCCTGCCGCAAGGCCTGATCGGTCAAATGATCCAGCACCGGGTGACTAACCCCCAGCGCCCGCAAATTGCAATGCGCCTTTGTCATCAGCTCGCCCAGGCGGCGCGCCTCTTTTTGGTTAATCGCTGCTTCCGCCTGCACCGCAAAATCCCCCAGCTGATGCAACAGCCGCTCCGTTTCTTCCGGCTGCGTCTGCCGCCGGCGCGCGATGATGGCAATCGCTTCTTTAGTCTGCCCGTAAACAGCGGTATCGGCTACCACCAAATAGGCCGGCAAAGAAATGGGAAAGGGCTTTAATTCCTTAATTCCCTTTTTTTCCGGAAGTTTCCGAAACCAAATCGGCTGCTGAAAGGCCGTCGTCAGCACATCAATACCGCTGGGATTGCCGTGGGCCACCCGCTCGGCCTGATCGGCCAAAAGAATTAATTCCTCATCTGTCAGCGGCCGCTCAAAATACTGAAAAAGCGCACGAATAACAGCGACCGCCACTGCCGCCGAAGAACCCAGTCCCCGGCTGGCCGGCAAGTCGCTGACAATGGTAATTTTCAAGTTTTTTTTCTCTTTTTGCAAATAATCCAAACTGGCGTCTACGGCCGTTGCCAAATGCGCCCTTTCCGGCGGCGCGGCTTTTAAATCTCCGGTATAAAAATCCGATTCCAGCCATATCTCGCCCGGATAACAGCTGACCTGGCTTTTGACCCTTACCTGCATAAACGGCAGGGCGATCGCCGGATAGCCGTATACAACGGAATGCTCGCCCATCAAAATCACTTTGCCGTGGGCATATCCGCAACCATTCATATTCTCGTCCTCACTGAAATTTTGATTTTTTTAACCTTTCCCATTTTCCGTAAAAACCAAACTATCTTTCACGGATTCTTCGCCGGGCAGCAGACAAAGCAAAATCAACCCAAAACGAAACTTTAGGCAGAGAAAAGTTAAGCCCCATCGCTCAGGCAAGCGAATAATTTCTTTCTCGCAAATCACGAATGCCTTCTTGAAGGTTAGGCTTTTCTTATTTTCCGCTCGAAGGTTTATTATAGCCGATTGCGTCAAAAATATCTATAAAAACTTTTTAAATTTACTCATTTATGATCTTGCTCCTTTCCCCGTTCTTTTGCCAATCTCCTGATTGACCCGCTCCCGCAACTGCCATAAATACTCTTCCTCGGCCGGATAGTCGGCAAAGCTGATTTTCTGCGCCAGTTCGCCCTCAACCAGCTCCAGGACAAAGCTTTTATCGGTCAGGCTCTCTAAGTATTTCAGCGCCCTAAGATCATAAAACGCCTGCGCCAGCACCATCAGCCGGAGCGACTCGACCGCTTCGCCGTCCTCGCCCGGATAAACCAAAAACGAATCGCCGGAAGGAAAAGCCTCGCCTGCGTCCGTTACCCGATAGGGGTCAATTTTTTCCAGCGAAAACTGAGTGTTGTAAAAATTATAGCCCCAGTGCAAAAAGCCCTTAATATCAAACTTATAAAGCTGCACTCCCAAAATTCGGGTACGCGCCGGCGGCGTTGAAAAAAAGCGATTGCTGACTTTATTTTTCTGCGAGCAGCAATAATACGCCCACAAATCCTTTGCCCCATGCTCAATAAAATAATCAATCCGATTGGTGGCGACTACCGACCGCTCCACCACGCCCTGGCTGTAAATATCATAATTGCTGAGCGCGTCCGTGACAAAGCAGTCGGTCAGCAAATCCTTGACCGTATTCTTGGCCCGCAGATAGCTTTCTTTATCGGCGTCATTATGCGGCTCGTCGGAAATATGAAAAATCGCTCTGTCTTTCAGTCCCTTGGCCATGAGATATTCCTTCAGCGCCGGCAAAAACGCCCGTAAAAAAGCGGTATATTCCGGGCAGGTCGCTGCCGTTTCCCAGCCGAATCGTTTCTTTAATTCGCCATTTTCCCAAACCATAATCTTGGGCGCGGCCTTGGCTCCCCATTGGGTAAATAAATGAGCAAGCTCAATGTATTCCAGGCCACAGGCAGCGGCCAGTTCGATCCAGCGGCTCAAAGCATCAAAGTTAAATTCATATTTTTCCCCTGTCCAGGTAATATCAACCAACTGATGCGTCGTCCGCTCGCCGCCGACCATCGTATCTAAAGGCAAGGTAAAAATTGGTGTTAAGATCGCATTGATTCCGTGCTTAGCGGCAGTACGCATAAAGTTTTCAATAATCCGCCAATGCTCCTCGGAAAATACCGGCACCCGGTAATAATCGGCCAGACAATCGGCGTGAAACCATTCCGTATGAATCAGCTCCTGCTTCGGCAGCTGTGCCCCAATCACTTCTATTTCTAATTCTGTCTGCCATAGCATCTGACCGTCTTTGTCCGCCGCCAAAATCTCCAGCGGGTACCGACCGGCCGGCTGCTCCGGCAAAAGCTGCAAATCAAACCAAAAAGCCCGCCATTGGCCAAATGGCAAGCGCAGCTGCAAAACTGCCGCCCCTTCCTCCTGCTGCCACTGGCCAAACCGAACCGTCAGCGGCAGCAGCACATCGGGAAACAGCCCCGGCTGCGTCCGCAAATAATTGTCATCTCTTTCCTCGGCCGGCGGCGCCGGATAATCCGACGGCACCGCACCCACCACCCGGCAGCGCAGGTGTTGATGCAAGGGACTTTTCAGCCGCAAACTAACCGGCCGGTCCCAAATATCGGTTCCCTTTTTCTCGCCATAACAGGCGACCTGAAAGGACAGCACCTCGCCGCGTAAGCCCGACAGCCGCTTTGCCGCCATTGCTTTCGGCGCCTGATCAAAAAATACTTTTTCCAGCGAACTAACTAACTGAAATTCCATGATATCCTCCAATGCTAATTTTTTATGTTAAAAATTTAACTTTCTCGCTAAACCCCTCTTTTTCAGGCTTGAGCCGCCAAAAAAAATCGCGTCTTTTCGCTTGCTCGGTTCGCCAAGCTTTCGGCTAGGAATGACAACTATTCGAAGCGCCTAACTTAAAACGGCGTGTCCTTTGTTGTCAGGATGATACTGCCATCCGGCCGGGGGATAATAATATCCCGACCAATCGTATCTTTAAAGCTGTCGTAGGTTTTGCGCCACTCTATCGTTAAGTTTTTGTCATACTTGGCCGCCACCGTTTCCAGATCAAACCAAATCGCCGAAATCACCACCGGCTGCGGCACCGCCTTAATCGGCCGAAAGCCCGTCATAATAAAGCCGCCGTCATCCGTCGGCGTCAGCTCTCCGTAATAATCGGCCGGTATTTCCGATAGTTTTTCGCCATCCGCCGCGGCATAACTGTAAATCATAACGGCCGTTTTGTCTTTTCCTCTTGCGTTCTGCACGGCAATCACCCGGCCGTCCGATAATTCCGTTACGTTGACCTCCGGCCGCCAGCCCAGCGCTTCGCTTCGCCAAAGCTCCTGTCCCGCGGGATTTAATTTAATCACTCTGGTTTTTTGCTCCGCTGACGCTTCCAGCGCGGCCACCACTGCTTGACCAGTCGGATAACAGGCGTCGACTTCCCCCCATACCGGATAAATCCAGCGCGGGGTTAAACTGTCCTGATTCAGACAAGCTAAAAATTTGCGGCCGTCGGCCTGCGTTCCGCAAATCATAATGCCCAAATCTTGATGATACTGAAGCTGGCTGATATCAACCCAGCCCTGACTGCCGCCGCTTTGCTTGGTGATGACACTGCCGGTTGGGTCGTATTTCACCAGCCAAAGCTCGGCTTCTGGCCCGTCCGCCTTTTGCGCAGCAATATAATTTCCGCTTTCATCGGCAGCAAGCGCTTCTATCTCCTGATTTTTCACTAATTCCCGGTATACGGCCGTATCCGCAAAAATCAAACCGTTATTTGCCGCCTGCCCGGCCTCTAATTGTTTTTCCCTGACTTTTTCCGGGTGAATATCCGGCAGCGGCACATAGCCTTCCGGCAGTACGTTAGGAATAATTACCCTGGGCATTTCCGCTTCTCCCGACTTTTCTGTGCTGTCTGCTGCTCTTGTTTTTTCTATTCCCTCTATTGCCTTTGTCTTTTCTGTTTCCTTTATTTTTTCCATTTTGGTTTGCTCCGGCTGCTGTGCCGCTTGACTATCCTCTGTCAGCTGCTCCACCGTTTTCGTCCCCTGCTTTTCCGCTGTCTGACAACCCGCCGTCACTATCGCCATCATCAATAAAATTCCAAAAATACGTTTCATCGCCAGCACCTGCTTTCTTTTCGTCAAGTATTTCCGCTTTATCATGCAAAAACTGCCCTCTACCCGAAATAAAATCCGTCCCATGCTTTCAACTGAGTTGAGCCGTCCATGAACAAACAAGTCATATATTACCATAGGAATCCTACTTTACCATGGAAATTGAAATAGCAACTATTTTCCGCACCACGCGCAAACAAAGACCTTGCACTTTTATGCTATCATGTGGCCGCCAAAACGTCAATCCTTTTGCCTGTTTTTACAAAAAATTTAACAAAAAGGATATTAGAAAATTAGCCATATAATTTCACTCTAAAAATTATATGGCTAATTTCTCGCTTTTTCCTCTGATATAAACAGGCTTTGCACCAAGAGGATACAGTGCTTTCCTGCATCCTCTCGTTACCTTTGCTGCGCTGTGCTTTTTTCCTGTCTTAAATTACTTGCTCAAGGCAGTCAGCAAACGATAAATAATCGCTGCCACTTCCCCTCTGACCACCGGTTTGTCCGGGCCAAAGCTTCCGTCCTCATAGCCCTTTAAAACTTCCTTCTGGGTCAAATACGCCACCGCTTTTTGGTAACCGGCAGCAATCTCTTCCTGATCGGCAAACTTCTTTTCGTCCTCGCTGACCGGAGCTTTTTCCAGTAAGCTGACGATAAAGTTATACGACAGCGCTGCGATTTCTTCGCGGGTTGCTTTCTTAGCCAAATCAACGGAAACGCCGTTTAACAGACCCAGCTTTTGCGCCGTCTTTTGATACGGGGTAAACCAGTTGGTATCTTCGCTCTTTTCCAGCTCCCATTGTCCGGCTCTCACCAATATCGTCAGATATTCCTGAACCGTAACCGGATTCGTGCTGCGGAAGG
>CAUVDV010000027.1:0-19295 GCA_963550755.1 uncultured Lachnospiraceae bacterium | reverse complement strand
TTGTTCATTTACAACAAAGAAAATAAGGAGTAAGATAAAACTGTAAGCGCTTACACAGTAAAGGATAGTTAAAAGACGATGAATATACAGGATATTGCCAAACAAGCGGGAACTTCCATTGCCACGGTATCCAGAGCAATGAATAATTCCGGTTATGTCAAATCAGAAACCAAGCAAAAGATATTAAAAATCGTGGCTGAAAATAATTTTGTACCCAGCGCCATTGCCAGAAGCCTAAGCCGTAGCCAGACGGGAAATATCGGCGTGATCGTGCCGGATATTGAAAATCCGTTTTTTTCCAAGCTGATCGTGGCTTTGGCCAGTGAAATTCAGGGCAGCGGCTATCACTTACTGTTTTTGACCAGTGATGAGCAGCGAGAAAAAGAGCATGGCTTGATTAACCTGATTGAGCAGCAGCGGGTCAGCGGCTTGGTTATGGCGCCGGTGGCCGAGGATGACGCGGTTACCCGTCGGCTTTTGATTCAGCTGGAGGAAAAAAATATTCCGGTGGTGCTGGTTGACCGTGATTTGCTGGGCGGTAATTTAGACGGCGTTTTTATGGATAATCTACTGGGCGCTTATGCCGGGGCAGAAGCCTTGATCCAGGCCGGGCATCAAAAAATCGGCATTATTGCCGGCCCGATTAGCTCTAAGCCGGGTAAGGAACGGCTGGACGGTTATATCAAGGCTGTGCAGGACTACGGGCTGGATTACCGGCCGGATTATGTGGTCAAAGGCGATTTTAAGATTCAAAGCGGCTATCAGGGCGCAAAAGAGTTGCTGAGCTTACCTGTTCCGCCAACAGCGATTTTCACCTCGAATAATCTAATGACCTTGGGCTGTTTGAATTATTTAAACGAAGCCGGGCTGCAAATCGGACGGCAGATTTCGCTGGTGGGCTTTGACGAGATTGAAGTGCTAAGGCTGATTGGCTATCCGCTGTCAATTATTGACCGGGATGTTAATTTGCAGGGCAAGCTGGCCATGGATATTTTACTGGAAAAAATGGCGGCGCTGCAAGTGGAAGAAAAAGCCTTGACAAAGCGCGAGGTCAAACGGCTGACCATTCCCTATCAATTGATTTTGCGGGGCTCGGAAAAAATAAATGCGGAATAAATGGTTAGATTGTCTGCGCAGGGAAAAATATGAAATATTTCGGCATTTTTGGCGTACTGAAACCTTGCGGATTTTCGGCTTATGGCTGCCGGGCAAAAGCATGCTGCGCTTTGGCAGACGGTTCGGGAAACAAAGATTTTGACCGGAGCCTTAGGTGGGTAAAATAAACAGTGATGAAAAAGTTTGACTAAAAAATAACCAAATAAAAAGTTATTGCGGTCAAATGTGGAAGCGCTTACATATAAGATTAGCCAAAAGACAATATCCGTTTGTGGCTGCTTGTTTGGGAAAAGCAAAGCATATAAAAGCTATGGTTAGACAATATTCGTAATTTACCGAAGCGGGAAAGGCGCACTTTATAAAAATAGGCTTTAACAATGTTAAGCAAAAGTTATATTTGATATGCATGTGAGAGTAAGCTTTTCGGTTGTCAAGCTTGCCTGAACTGTAAATAAATAAGAGTTGCTGAGAGGAGGAAAGGCAGTGAGTAGTAAAATATTAGTTTTTGGCAGTTATGTTGCGGATTTAATGGCGAGGGGCGATCATTTGCCGGTGCCGGGCGAAACGATTAAGGGCAGTATGTTTAAAATGGGCGCGGGCGGAAAGGGCTTTAATCAGGGTGTTTCCGCTTTTAAATCCGGCGGCGAGGCATGCTTGGTCACCAAGGTCAAAAAGGACGCTTTCGGTGAATTGGCGCTGAAAACCATGCATGATTTTAAAATGGACACATCCAGAGTGCTGATTTCAACTGAAGAGCCAAGCGGGGCAGCGCTGATTTTGGTAGATGAAAATACCAGTCAAAACTCGATTATGGTGGTGCCCGGTGCCTGCGACCATATCACGGCCGAGGAGGTTGAATCGCTTCGAGATTTGGCCCGGGAAAGCGATTATTTGCTGCTTCAGCTGGAAACTAATTTATTGTCGGTGGAAAAAATGATCGAGCTGGCGGTTCAGGAAAAGACGACCATTATTTTAAACCCGGCGCCGGTTCAAAAAATTGACGAGGCGCTATATCAAAAAATTGATTATTTGACGCCGAATGAGGTAGAAGCTGAGATTTTAAGCGGGATTTCGGTGCGGGACGAGGTGGGCGCCGCGGCTGCGGCTGATTGGTTTATGGCCAGGGGCGTGAAAAATGTGGTGATTACCTTGGGTGAAAGAGGCGCTTATTGCAAAAATGGACAGGTCGAAAGACTGGTGCCGGCTTATTCCGTCAATGCAATTGATACCACCGGCGCGGGCGATGCGTTTAACGGGGCGTTTGTGGTGGCATTGGCTGAGGGCAGGGAACTTTTGGCGGCGGCGGAGTTTGCCTGTGCGGCGGCGGCGCTGTCGGTGCAAAAACTGGGAACGGCCGTTTCCATGCCGCTGCGTTTAGAAATTGATGATTTTTTAAAAACGCATAAACCCGGTGTTTGATAAAACAAAAATTAGGATATGGTTCCATGATAAAAGCCGGAAAATCATTTTGCCGGTGATTTTCATATTTTTGACGGCTGTTATCAAACTGCCTGACTGAAAAAAAGGAGAAAATTATGCTGAAAACAGAAATTATTCATCCGCAGTTAAACCGAGTGCTATCGGAGTTAAGACATAATGATTTGCTGGTGATCGGCGATGCCGGACTGCCGATACCGAAAGGTGTGGAACGCATTGATCTCGGCTGGAAAAAGGATTCGCCGCGGTATTTGGAGGTACTGGAGGCGATTGTTAAATATTTGGTGATTGAAGGGGCAACCTTTGCCGACGAAGCCAAAACAAACGGCGAAGCCACTTTGGCCATTCACCGGCGGGCGTTGGAACTGCTGCCGAGGGCGGAAGTTGACTACATTCCGCACAGCGAACTAAAAGCCCGGTCAGCCGGCGCCAAAGCCATTATCCTGACCGGAGAATATACCGGCTATACTAATGTGATTTTGCGCTGCGGCTGCGCCTATTAAACTTTGGCCAAAGGAGAAGGTATGAAAACGGATAAGATATTAGAACTGGTAGACATTGTGAAGATCTTTCCGGGGGTAAAAGCGCTGGATCGGGTAAAAATGGATGTTTATGCCGGCGAGGTTCATGCTTTGTGCGGCGAAAACGGAGCCGGCAAATCAACTTTAATGAAAATCATCGCCGGCGCGGAAAAGCCGACGGCGGGCAAGATTTTATTAAATGGACAGGAAGTCCGCTTTGCTTCGACCAAAGACGCCGAAAAATGGGGAATTGCCATGATTTATCAGGAGTTTAACATGATTCCCGATATGACGGTGGCGGAAAATATGTACTTGGGCAGATACCCAGTCAAAAGATTGGGCATTGTTGATAAAAAAAAGCTGAATGAAGATACCGCGCAGGAACTGAAAAAGTTAAATCTGCCGGTCAATCCCAAAACCAAGGTCCGCAGTTTAAGCGTGGCTACCGCCCAGATGATTGAAATTGCCAAATGTTTAAGCGTCGGCGCTAAGATCATTATTATGGATGAGCCGACATCGGCCTTGACTAACGAAGAAACCGAAATTTTATTTCAGCTGATTCAGGAATTAAAAGCCAAAGGCATTGCCGTTATCTATATTTCGCACCGAATGGATGAGATCTTTCAAATCGCCGACCGGATTACGGTTTTTCGCGACGGCAAATATATTAAGACTTTGCCGGTCAAGGAAACAGGTTATGATCAGGTGGTGGCGCTGATGGTCGGTAAGGATATTACCCATTTGTATCCGCAGCGGGTGGTTCATTCCGAGGAAACGGCGTTTGCGGTTAAAAATCTGACCGGACCGGGAGTTCATGGGCTTTCTTTTCAGCTGCAAAAAGGTGAAATACTGGGAATTACCGGACTTTTAGGGGCGGGCATGATTGAACTGGCCAAATTGATTTATGGCGCGGTGCCGGCGGAAAAAGGCGAGCTTTGGCTGGAGCAAAGGCAGCTTCAGATTAAAAGCCCGATGCAGGCGCTGAAAAATGAGATTGCCTTTGTCTCCGATGACCGTAAGCAGGAAGGCTTAGTACTGGAACGGGATATTAAAGAAAACAGTTCGATGATCGCCTTGGGGCTGGGGTATTTTTTAAAAGCAGGCGTCATTGACAAGAAAAAAGAAAAAGCCTCGGTCCAGGCGGATATTCAAAAGCTGGCTATCAAATGTCATGGCATGAGCCAAAAAACCGGCAATTTAAGCGGCGGTAATCAGCAAAAGGTGGTGCTGGCCAAGGTGCTGAAAAGTGAGCCGAAGATTTGTATTTTGGCCGAACCGACCAGAGGGGTTGACATTGGCGCCAAGGCCGAGATTTATCAGCTAATGAATGAAATGACCAAGGAAGGAAAAAGTATTTTGCTGATTTCCAGCGATTTGCCGGAGGTGATCGGTATGTCGGATCGGATTTTGGTAATGAGAGAGGGACGGGCGGTTTTGCTGCTGGAAAGATCGGATTTTTCGCAGGAGAAGATATTGGCCTATGCTTCGGGAGGGATTGCAGATGAAAGACAATAGAAAAATAAAATTAACGGAAATTGTCAATTTATATCGTTCGGTTTTGATTTTAATTATTATATCTTTTATCGCGGCGCTGGCTTCTCCGGCTTTTTTCAGCATAGGCAATATTTTTAACGTCATTCGGCAAATTGCCATGGCCGGGATTGTCGGCTGCGGCATGACTTTTGTTATCCTCCTTGGTGGAATTGATCTTTCGGTCGGTTCGATTGTCGGGCTGGCCGGAGTAATTGCCGCCGGAGTTTTGCGCGATACCGGCAGCGTCACTTTGGCCTTGGTGCTGGCTTTGACCGTCGGTATTTTATGCGGGATAATTAATGGCTTAGTTATTTCGCGCTTTTCGATTCCGCCCTTTATTGCCACCTTGGGCATGATGACCTTGCTTAGGGGCTGTATTTTGGTTTATACCAACGGCTCGCCGATTCCGATTAAGTCGGACGCCTATAAGTTTATCGGCAAAGGTGATTTGCTGGGCGGGATTCCGGTGCCGATTCTGATTTTATTCGTGGTTTACGCGATTGCTCATTTTATTTTGTCCAGTACCCGGTTTGGCCGCTATATTTATGCATTGGGCGGCAGCCGGGAGGCCAGCCGTTTATCGGGGATCAATGTCCGAAAGATTGAATGGCTGGTATATATTATCAGTGGTATTTTAAGCGCGGTTACCGGCGTGATCTTAACGGCCCGGCTGGGTTCGGCGCAGTCCACCAACGGAGAAGGGATTGAAATGGACGCGATTGCCGCCGTTATCTTGGGCGGAACGTCGATGAGCGGCGGGACTGGTTTTGTTTTGCCGACGGTAATTGGGGCAATGATTATGGGTATCATTGATAATATTTTGACGCTTATGAATGTTAATCCACATGCAACCAAAATAGTAAAGGGGGCGGTAATTTTAGCGGCAGTGCTAATCGACAGAAAGTTAAAGGATGTTTCAGTTAAGACAGTAGTGATGGAAGAAGCAACAGATTCTAATCAGCAAAAATGACAGGAGGGACATTATGAAAAAAATAGTAGCAGTTGTTTTGGCAGGAATGATTGGTATAGCCATGGCTGGCTGCGGCGGGCAGACACAGACACAGACCCAAACGCAGCCTCAGACGCAAACGGAAAAGCAAAATGATCAAACCCAAAAGAATCAAACCGAGGCCAAGCAATATAAGGTTGGTTTGTCGATGAACACCCAAACCAATCCGTTTTTTGTAACGGTGGTGGAGGGCTGTAAAAAAGCGGCCGAAGAAAAGGGACTGGAAATTTTTGTAACTGATGCGCAAGACGATGCCGCGACTCAAATGAAAGACATTGAAAACCTGATTACCAAAGAGGTTGACGTCATGATTATTGATCCTTGTGATTCGGATGCGATTGTAGCGGCGGTGGAAGCCTGCAACAATGCGAAGATTCCGGTTTTTACCATGGACAGAGAGTCCAAGGGCGGCGAAGTGGTTGCACATATCGGCTATGATGCAATTAAATCCGGAAAAATGGCCGGTGAGTTTTTAGCCAAGGCGCTGAACGGCAAGGGCAATGTCGTCGAGCTGCAGGGCATTATGGGTACGAACGTTGCGCAAAACCGGTCGGAGGGCTTTAATTCAGTCATGAAAGAAAATCCTGATATTAAGATTGTGGCTTGCCAAACCGCTAATTTTGACCGGTCGCAGGGTATGTCGGTGATGGAAAATATTTTGCAGGCCAATGAAAAGATCGACGGTCTGTACGCGGCCAATGACGAGATGCTGTTGGGTGCGCTGGAAGCTATTCAGGCAGCCGGCCGGCTGGATGAAATTGTTACCATCGGCTGCGACGCATTGGATGAAACCTTAGCCGGCATCAAAGAAGGAAAAATTAACGCCACGATTGCCGAGCCGCCGTTTTTCTTAGGCAAAGCCATGATTAATACCGCTTATGACTACTTAAACGGTCAAAAAATAGAAACCAGAGTTATCTTGGAAAATCAGCTGGTTGATAAGAATAACATTGATACGATCAAGACCAGAGATTAGGTGAGGCTTAATCAACAGGCAGGAGCAGGTTTAAGTACAATATAATACCATCCGGAAAATTCTTTTAATTTTATCCGGCAATTTTCAGCGGAAATTTCATAAAAAATCATTCAAAAATATCAAATATTTTGGTAAAATGGGAAAATGAAAATGATTTTTTATTGACTTTCCGCTTTCCTATGCTAAAATAATTAAGAATAGGTATTAAGTTGCAAGCAGGAAAATAGGTATCAGATGAACAGAAGCAGAAAGGAAACCAGATGAAAGGAACTGTTGTACGGATATGGATTAATACATTACATAAGCTATATAATAAGGAAGAGATTGATCAGATCCTAAAAAGTATTTCGTTTGACCCGGACAGAGCCATTTCGCCGCTGGAGGACATTTCCGATCAGACGGTCGACAGTATTATGACGGCGGTTGCGCGCAATTATAATATGACCAAAGCCGACCTGTGGAAAACAATCGGCCGGAATAACATTGGGACTTTTTATGAAATGTATCCTATTTTTTTCAAAAAGTCGAACATGTTTTCATTTCTTTGCTCGTTAAATAATATTCATCAGGTCGTCAGAAAGCGAATTCCCGGTTCGCGTCCGGCTGTTTTAAATATGGAAATTGTCGGCCGGCGGGAAGCGACGCTGACTTATTTGTCCAAGCGCAGTATGTATGATTATTTATTAGGCCTGCTGGAGGGAACGAAGGAATTTTTTAAAGAAAAGGCAGATATTCAGGTGGCGGATAAAGCCGAGGGTAGAATGGTTTTAAGGCTTCAGTTTGAGTATGAGCTGCTGGAAGAAAAAAGTTTCCTTTTTTCCAAATTACTGTCCTTAGGATTTATTAAAAATCAAACGATTAAATTGCTGTTCTTTACGCTGCTGCTGGGTCTGCCGACCGCTTTTTTGGTCAGAGAGCCGTGGCTTGCCGCTGGTTTGACGGCGGGCTATGCGGGATTGGGCAGTTTCCTTTTGACCAGACCGCTGGGGCTGATTAAGCAGGAAATCATCGGGCTGATGAAAAAAGACTATATTCCCAGTCGCAGGATCAAAACGGCCGATGAATATGAAGCGCTTTTTCAGGCCGTGGTGGACTACAAAGAGAGCTTTGCCGAGGGCTATATTGATTTATCCAGCATGACCGGCGAAATGCGGTCTTTTTTGGCGGATTTGATTGTTATCGCTAAGACGATGGAGGAAACCAGCCATAAGATTACGGATTTGATGCAGCGGCTTTATACGCAGGCAACGGCGCAGTCGCAAAGTACGCAAAGCAATGTATCTGTCCTGACAGACGGCGCCGAGCGGATTATTCGCCTGGCGGAAAAAGAAATGACCAACAAAGTTGAAATTGAGAAAGCAATTCAAACGACCACCGATTCCTTTGCTAATTTAAGCGATACGACCAGAGATTTAGCCGAAATGCGGGCGAAGTTTGAGATTTTAAATAAAAACAGCGAGCAATTAAGGGTTAAGGGCAAGGAAACCGAGGAAATTGCTTCCTTTGTATCGGAAATCGCTTATCAAACCAATCTTTTGGCGCTGAATGCTTCGATTGAAGCGGCTCGGGCCGGCGAACTGGGCGAGGGCTTTGCCGTGGTGGCGGAAGAAGTCCGTAAGTTAGCGCAAAACTCCGAGCAGGCCGCCAGCCGGATTAAGGAAAATATCAGCAGCTTTTTGAGCGATATTGAAGCAATGGTTACCGATATTCATGAGCAGAATGAAATTCTGGAAAAAGGAACCGCCACGATTCACGAGGCAATTGAAAATAATCAAAGCGCCAAGGCGGAAATGGACGGCGTAGCTATTAAAATGGCGGAATCAGCCGTAGAACTGGAAAAGCGCTCGCTGCATTTAAGCGATATTGTTGAGCAAATGCAGGCGCTCAGTCAGTCTTCGGCGGAAAACGCAGAACTGGCCAGATCCGCCGATAACAGGGTCAGTACCTATACGGAGCGGTTAGAGCAGCTGACCAGCAATATCCGCAATTTTGAAGAAGTGGTTTCCACTTTCAATAAAATGCTGGAAGAATATAAGGTATGATGCATAGGTATAACTTGTTCTTACCAAGGACTAACACAGGAAAAAAGCACGGTTAGACCTATAAAACATGGACTGAAATAATAAGGCTAATCAATACAGTTATTTGGCAGGCGTCCGTTTCGCCTGCGTTTGTCGGTTTCCCGGTCATACCGGCGGCTGTATTTCGGGCGGAATTGACCGTCTTAAATAACTATATTGATATAGCCTGATTTTATTATGCCATCGCCTTATCTACCATCTTCTTATACATCTGATTAGTCTTATAAAGTTCCTTATCTGTTCCTATCGCCTCAATCTTACCCTCATTAAGCAGGACTATCTTATCCACACTTCTTATCGTCCTCATTCTGTGGGCAATTATGATAACTGTCTTGTCCTTTATAAGCTCCGATAAAGCCTCCTGAATCAAACTTTCGTTTTCTACATCAAGCGAGGCCGTGGCCTCATCAAGAAGTACGACAGGCGCATCTTTAAGTATCGCTCTTGCGATGGAAAGTCTCTGGCGTTCACCGCCGGAAAGCCTTTCTCCGTTTTCTCCGATTACCGTATCTATGCCCTCAGGCATACGTTTTATAAACTCATCACATCTTGCAACCTTGGCGGTCCGAAGGATCTCCTCATCGGTTGCATTTTTCTTGCCAACTTTTATATTATCTTTAATGCTGGCATTAAAAAGAGTCACATCCTGAAATACAATGGAGAAATTTTTAAGCAGGGTCTCAGGATCCACCTTACTGATATCCTCGCCGCCAAGCAGGATCTGGCCGCTGTTAATATCCCAGAACCTTGCGGCAAGCTTGGTAAGAGTAGTCTTGCCGCTGCCGGAAGGACCGATAAGCGCTGTAGTTTCACCTTGTTTAGCCGTAAAGCTTACTCCGTTTATTACCGAATAATCATCATAGCCAAAATGCACATCCTTAAACTCAATGTCATAGCTGTTTACCTGCATTTCGGTCTTGCCCTCCTGTATAGGCATGGTTTTTATCTCTTTAATCCGGCCGACTACGCTGTCCAAAGTATTTATCATAGCCATAAAAGTAAGGATTCCTTCAATAGGCAGATAAATACTTGTGCAAAGGATCAGAAACGCAATATAAACAAGAATATTGATCTCACCCGCAATCAGCATGCCTGCACCGACGACTGCCACTGTCACCATGCCCAGTTTCAATAAAATGTTTGAAGCCGCCAGTGAGATTCCGCCTAAAAATTCAAGTCTGATTTTATTCTTCTTATTAATTGCCAATTTTTCGTCAAATTCTGCCAGCGATTTTGTTTCCAAATTATAAGCCTTTATCTCTTGAATCTGATCGATCTTTTCCTGAAAATCATCATATACCGCCCGATTGCTCTTAACCCATTCATCACCCAGCTTTTTATTTTGCTTCTTTGAAAGTACGAACAAAAGAATGGATATAGGGATTACCCAAAGCATAGCGATTCCCAGCTTAAAGTTATAGCAGAGAATCATAACAGAGATGATAGCCGTTGAAATAACGGTCGCATAAAGCTGCGGAACCGCATGGGAAAATATTTCCTCATAAAGAGTAATATCATTCATCATAGTCTCCGCCAGATCGGATAAATCCCTCTTGCCAAAATAGGAAAGCGGAAGCTTCTTGAGCCGGTTGGCGATGTCGATTCTTGAATTTGCGCTCTCACTGTAGACGTTGGTATACAGCCTTGTATAATCCCAGCCTGCTACTAAAAATATGATGAAGCCCATTACTATAATGGCTGCTATGTATTCCATTAGTCCGAATTCTCTGACCGTCTTTATTCCTTCTATACGGCTAAGATACTGGAACAAGAATACAAAGGCAAGCATCGGCGGGAACATTTTTACAAAATTAAGTATGGTCCGGGAAAATATTGCCTTTTTAAGATTATTTGCGCCAAGCTCTGACATGGCATATCTGTCCATAAAAAATTTATTCATTACTGCCTCCTAACTTCCAGTTCACTGACCGCTGGTATTCTTCCCAAAGCTTCTTGTACGCTCCGCTTTTAGCTAAAAGTTCTTCATGACTTCCTGCTTCGGCTATTTTCCCGCCTTCAATAACCAGAATCTTATCGGCATCTACAACGGTAGAAAGCCTGTGCGCGATCATAAGAGTGGTTTTATCTTTTGAAAGCTTTTTAAAGGATTCTTGAATAATATGCTCATTTTCAGGGTCGGCAAAGGCGGTAGCTTCATCTAAGATGATGAGCTTGGCGTTTTTTAGAAATGCCCTGGCGATCGCTAATCTTTGCGCCTCACCGCCTGAAAAATAAGTTCCCTTTGTGCCATATACCGTATCCAGCCCTTTTTCAAGATTATCGACGATTTCCTTAGCTCCTGAGTTGATAAGGGCCGCCTCAATTTCTGCTTCGGCGGCATTTTCATTGCCCAGCAAAAGATTCTCCCGGAGGCTCATTTTAAATAGCTTGGAATTCTGGAATACAAAGGCTATTTTCTTCATCAGGGCTTTTTTTTCATAATTTTTAATATTGATTCCGCCTACAAGGACTTCCCCCTCATCTGCGTCGTAAAACCTTGCCGCCAGTCTTGCTATAGTAGTCTTGCCGCCGCCTGAAGAGCCGACAAGAGCAACTGTCTCGCCCTTATTTACCTTGAAAGAAATATTGTCAAGGACCTTTTCTTTGTCATAAGAAAAGGATACATTCTTAAATTCAAGTTCTCCGCCTTCATTTCCTTCCTGCCCATAAGCAATGTCGTCATAATTAAGGATGCCGTCTATCCGATCAAGCGCGCTTTCTGCAAAATACTTGTACTGCCCTATGGCTGCCGATCTGAAAATAAAGATGCCAAAGGCAGGGCCGATCAGAAGATAGATTACAGAATTGCCCAGTATCACCCTTACATCTCCGCCGGTATTTATCAGAATGATGGCAACCGGCACCAGGAAGAAGGCGGTGGAAGCAGCTACTGCTTCAAATATAGACATTTTAGTCCGATAGCTGAGAGTCATCTTCAGTACAAACTCTTTCAATTTAATAATCAATGAGTACAACCTGTCAAAGCTTTCCACACTCTGTGCAAAGGTCTTGACTACCGGTATGCCTCTTACATACTCCACTGTTTCGGAAGATAGGTTGGCCAGACTTTTATAATAATTATCTTTTGCTTTTTGGGCTTCCTTTGACATCATGGTTGCCATAAGTATGAGCCCCACCGCCATCGGCATAAGGCTGGCAAGCCCTAACCGCCAGTCAAATATAAAGAAAAACACGAGCAGCACGAGCGGTGAGATCATAGTAGTGGCTACATCCGGCAGCTGATGTGCCAGGAAAGAATGGGTTTCTCCCGCACCGCTTATGATCACATTTCTCAGCTTTCCGCTTTCCCGATTGGCAAAAAAGCCCAGAGGCTTATCCATAAGCTTTTTCATATTTACCTTGATGATATTGTCTTCCACTTCAAAGGCAAATATATGGGACACGATAATAGCCAGCAGATAAGCAATCAGACCGCCTATCGCAAAAGCAGCTGCCATAACTGCATTTCCCCGTACAAACCCGGTGTCGATTCGGCCTTTTAAGATGATCTGACTGACTATTTTGTGAATGTAAACCATCGGCATCAGAATCATAATACCGGATGCTGCCGACAAAAGCATGGCAAGATAAATCATAAAGCCCTTGCTTCCTGCGTAAGGCATCAGTCTTTTATATACTGAGTCTTTTTTCTTTTTTTTATTTTTTTCTTTTTCTTCCAACTTTCTTCACTCCTTTGCTGAGTTAGTTTAGGCTTACTTAAGTCATTGTTTATTTTAGCACAATATTTTTTATATCACAATATTTTTTATATCACAATATTTTTTCATTCAGGGAAAGATAAAACATTGTTTGAAGTCAGGGTATTTGTTCATAAGAAGGGAATATCAAGGAATGACAGAAAAGAAAAAGGAAAAAGGAAAAGAAAAAGCTAAAGTGAAAAGGTAAAATCCACTTTAAAAAGAAGAAAAAAGGAATCTTGCAAAAGGGAAGAAAACAGAAGTTAAGCTGTTTTAAAGCGGAAATTTCCGTAAGGAAAAAGGTGTTTTGAGCGTGAACAAAATTTGACTTTTCAGCGAAAACCGAGTATAATTTTAAAAAAATAAGCAGCAGAGCAAAGCAGGGGTCAGAAGTTTTAAGAAATAGTATTTGCAGAAGGAGCGCAAAACTATGTTTTTTATGAAAAAAAAGGGAAACAGCGAAAAGGACTTGCCGGCTGCTGATAATAGGCGGCAGGATGGTCGGCAGAAAAAAGAAATCATTATTTTGGGTTTGGGCTGCGTCAGATGCAATGAACTGGAACACAACGCCAAAAAAGCAGTCGAGGAACTAAATCTATCGGAAAATGTCCGGCATGTTAAGGATTTAAGTGAGATCGTCAGCTATGGCGTGGTTTCAATCCCGGCACTGGTGATTGACGGCATTGTGATATCAACCGGCAAGGTGCTGCCGACTGGCGAGATTAAAGAAATCCTAAAGCAGTATCGGGAAGTAAACTAAAAAATCAAGTGGCAAACGTCAAGTTTTTCCTGATGTTTGCTTTTTCTTTGTTTACAGCATACTCTTGGCCAGCTTTATCTTTCAGGCGTACAGCCGGCCAAGCAAAAAGAGGACCAGCCGCCGGGGGAGCAGCCTTTGCAGCAGTAGGAACAAATGATACTGCCAGCCGATCGTCTGCACCGGCGGCAGCTTGGCTTTTTGGCAGCGCCGATATATCACGGCCGCGGTGGTTTCCGGACTGATGCCATGCTGCTCGTCCTGTTCCATTTTGGTGATGGAACGGGTAAAGGCTGTTTGATAGTGAGCGGGAAAAGTCGCTGTTTTTTGCCGGGCGGCGGTAAAACCGGTTTTCGTATCGCCTAGCAAAAAGGTGGAAACCTGAACGCCGAACGGCCGCAGCTCCAGCTGCCATGCCTCCAGCAGCTTATTGGCCGCCGCTTTGGAAGCGGAATAAAAGCTTTGAAAGGGAATAGCCAGTTCACCGGCAACGGAACTGATGAAAAGGATTTTGCCGCGGCTGGCTTGAAGCAAAGGCAAAAATGCTTGGATGGTCAAAAAAACACCGAAAAAGTTGACATCAAACTGCTGCCTGGCGGCGGATAGTTCCGTGTATTCGGTCGGGCCGGCGATCCCGTATCCGGCGCAGCAAATCAGCTGGCTGACCGGGCGGCCGTCGGCTTTGATCTTGGCCGCTGCCCGCGCTAATTGCTCGGGATTGGTGACGTCGCAGCGCAGATGTTTTAAGCCGGACTCTGACCAGTGATGATCGCTGCGGCTTAAAGTGTATACAAAATAGGAATGAGCGGCGTAGGTCAAAGCCAAAGCCCGGCCGATTCCGCTGCTGCCGCCGGTGATGATAATACTTGGTTTCATAATTTTTCTCCTGATGGTAAAGTCATCTTATACCAAAATTTACAAAAATAAAAGTTTCTATTGTATCGGCCGGCAAAACTAAGTATAATAAAAGCTATACTACTGGCGGATGTATTTGATTATACGGCACTGGCCGGCGGCTGTCAAGGCCGGCCAATTGGGCGGATTGACTGGCCTTGTCGAGCTGACGTTTGCAGCTTGGGCAAAGCATGGGCGAGGCAGTTCAATTGAAAGAAAACAGATAAAAAGAATATGGCCGTCAACAGTAAAAAAATTTTTGCGGATAAGCCGCACAGATTTTCTTGCTTTTGATACATATCATAAAACTATAAAAATAAAGGAGTGAGAGGATGGCATTGTTATTTCAGGAGATGGACGCGGATATTTTAATGTGGCTGCAGGAAAACTTGCGGCAGGAAGGGCTGAATCAATTTTTTTCTTTTTTTACCCGCTTGGGCGATAATGGGGAATTGTGGATTGCACTGCTGGTGGTTTGCCTGATTATTCCGCCTTTTCGGCGGATGGCAGTCACGGCGGTGGTTTCCCTGATCAGCACGTATTTGCTGGTTGATTTTGTGATTAAACCGCTGGCGGCCAGAGTACGGCCGTATATAACGGTGGAAGGACTGTTTAGCTTGGTTGGGCCAGAAAAAAGCTATTCTTTTCCGTCCGGGCACAGCGCGACCGCCTTTGCCGTGGCGTATGTCCTGTTTCGAATGCTGCCGGCTAAGTACGGCGCGCCGATTCTCTTGGTGGCGGCGCTGATGGCCTTTTCCCGACTTTATGTCGGGGTGCATTATCCGACCGATGTGCTGGCCGGAGTGCTGATTGGCGTGTTAGTGGGTGAGATCTGCTATCAGACGCAAAAAGCGTTGAGCCGTTCTAAAGCTCAGGGGTAAGTGGCTTCGCTTTCCCCGTTGGTCAGAATAGTTTTTTTAGGAATCGCCTGTTCCAGAAAAGCTGTGCCTTTCGGCGACGGGTGGAACGGACTTGTTTTCCTTGGGGGATCGAATGCAAACGGCGGAAAGCTATTAAAGATAAAAACACAATCTAACGGCAAAGGAGCGATTATGTATTTAAAAGCAGAAGAAGCGGAGCGGGAAATGGAGGCGGCAGCCAAATTAAATCCCGGTCCTTGGGTTGAACATGTGCGCAGCGCTGCCGCCGCCGGACAAAAAATCGCCGCAGCCTGCGGCTTAAATGAGGAAAAGGCCTATTCGGTAATCTTAACGCATGACATTGGCCGGCGCTTTGGCCGAATGGGCATGCGCCATGTGTATTTGGGCTGGCAGTATATGACGGAATTGGGAGCCGATGAAAACGCCCAAATATGCCTGAGTCATTCGTTTCCGGATAAAGACATGGAAAACGGCTTCGGCGACTGGCAGGAGGCCGAGGAGAAGCAGGAAACCAGGCAGCGGGTTATGGCAATGCAGTATGATGACTATGATTATCTGGGGCAGTTATGCGACTGTATCGCTTTGCCAACCGGCGTGGTGCTTTTGGAAAAACGAATGGTTGACGTGATGCTGCGCCATGGCGTATATGCCGGTATGCCGCGAAAATGGCAGGCTTTTTTTGATATTAAAAAATATTTTGATGCCCGGGCGGAGAAAAATATTTACCGGCTGTTTCCCGATATTGTGCAAAATACCTTTGAATGGTGAATTTATTTTGTAATCATCAAGGCAAGCCGGTATTCATGCTTGATTGAGTACTTATAATCCGACTTTAGGGATAGAAAAGCTTTTTTAGTTAGCACTTGGCTGTTCGGCGGTGGTTAGATGATTTTTCTTGTTCATAAGGAACTCCTTTTGATATGGATTATGAAAGGTTACCTAGGAATAAAACCATGGATTTAGGATAAATGCAAGAGTTTTCGGCTTAAATGCAGCACTTCTGTCAAAGAAAATGCCACAATCTCCTTTCAATGTAAATGCAACAGGGGTTCCTGTCAGAGTAAATGCAACACCGTGTTGCATTTAAGTTGAAAAATTACCACCTGGTAATCCGCGCTAAGAAATATACGGTTGTTTTTGCATTTTGCCTTAACTTATGATATACTGAAAAAATCCGGCTGAAAAGAAAACGAATTATTTATTAAAGCCTTAACTCAACTTTCCCATGTTCGATAGAACAGTCTTTTTTAGGCTCGTTAGATGGGTGAGAACGTTAGGCGAATTGCGGAGCAAATCGCCGATAGTGGAACCCATCCACCCGCTCTCTGAGCGGGATAGAGCCAAAAAAGACTATGGGAAAGTTGAGAGCCTTAATAAGCAGAAATTGCGTATTTCCGCGGAAATCGCGGAGTTTTGGTATTTGCTGCTTGCTTTTGCCGGGCTGTTTTTCTGTTGAGGCGAAAGCGCGGAATGTTTTAATCACGGTAAGGGAAATTAAGAAAAATTAAAAAAATTTAAGAGAAAAAGGCTTGCTGTCAAATTGGGCTGTGCCGGCGGGGTGCCAGCGCCGCCGAATAAATGGGTCTAACCGGTTAAGCGTCGGATGATTGGCTTGGCGCTTGCCGCTATCCGCCAAGAATGATGGCAGGCGGAAAGGAAGGAAAAATGTATTTGGGTTATGGTTTTTATATGGATCCTTATTATTTAATGTTAGTGCTGCCGGCGCTGCTTTTGTCAATGATTGCCCAATGGGCGGTGCAGTCGACTGTGCGCAAATATTCCAGAATCGGCAATATGGAAGGAATGACCGGCGCGGACGCTGCCCGGTTGATTTTAAGCAAAAACGGAATACATGACGTTGCAGTAACGAGCGTCAGTGGCAATTTAACCGATCATTATGATCCCTCGTCTAAGACCGTGCGGCTGTCGGATGGCGTTTTCGCTTCCCGCTCGCTGGCGGCGGTGGCGATTGCCGCCCATGAAACCGGCCACGCGCTTCAGCATGCGCGGGGCTATAAGCCTTTGCTGCTTAGAACGCTGTGTTATCCGGCGGCCAATATCGGCTCCGGCTTAGGTATGCCGATGGCGATTTTTGGCCTGATTTTCAGTATTCCCTTTTTAATTCAATTGGGTATTATTTTATTTTCCGCGGCCGTATTTTTTTACATTATTACCCTGCCGGTGGAAATCAATGCTTCGACCCGGGCGATTGCCTGCATTCGTGAGGAAAATATTTTAGCGCCGGAGGAGTTGGGCGGAGCGAAAAAGGTACTAACCGCCGCGGCCATGACTTATGTTGCTTCGGCGGCAGTGGCGATTGCTAACCTTTTGCGGCTGGTGCTGCTGGCCAATAGCCGCCGCCGGGATTAAAAAAAACTTCGGCTAGTGCCGCTGCGGGAGTGCGGCAATATTTATCAACCAAGAGTTTTTGTGAAAATTAGCGCTCCGCTCTATTGGCGGTACGCCAAAGGCCGAATTGGCTAATTTCTTAGCGGATATCGGCAAGTCTCGCGAAATGGCGGGCCGCTTCGATTGGCGGCGCGTCACAGGCCGAAAAACCCTGTGCTGATAAGTTTCAATGGATTTTTATATTTTTAACACTTAGACATATTATATAATAGGAAGGAAAAGAAAAATGTTGACAAACGCACCGCGAGGAACGTATGACCTCTACGGAGAACAATTAAAGAAAACCCGTGCGCTGGAAGAAACTATCCGTCAGCTTTGCGCGGATTACGGATATGACGAAATCCGAACGCCTATGTTTGAGCATACCGAGTTGTTTGCTCGCGGCATGGGCGAGGGAACGGACGTTGTGCAAAAGGAAATGTATACCTTTACCGATAAAAAAGGCCGCTCCATTACCCTAAAGCCGGAGGGCACGGCCGGAGTCGTACGCGCCTATCTGGAAAATAAGCTGTATGCCGATATCCAGCCGACTAAGCTGTTTTATATCACGCCGGCCTTTCGCTATGAAAAGCCGCAGGCCGGGCGATCAAGGCAATTCCACCAATTTGGCGTCGAGCTTCTGGGGGCGGAACAGCCGCTGGCCGATGTCGAAGTGATTGCGCTTGGCTATCGTTTGCTGCAAAGAGTAGGGATCAAAAAAGTAGTTTTGCATCTCAACAGCTTAGGCGGGGCGGAGTCAGCCGCCGCCTATAAAAAAGAACTGCTCCGCTTTTTGCAGGGCGTGGAGGAGCAGCTTTGCCCGACCTGTCGGCAGCGCATGGCAAAAAATCCTTTGCGGGTGCTGGACTGCAAGGAAGAAGGCTGTAAGCAAGTGGTTAAGGAAGCGCCGCGGATGCTGGATTATTTGACGGAGCGGGACGCCGCGCACTTTGCCGAGGTGCAGGCGCTTTTGCGGGTGATGGAAGTACCTTTCGTCATTGACCCGCAGATCGTGCGGGGCTTAGATTACTATACCGGTACGGTGTTTGAGTTTGTATCGGAGGAAATCGGTGCCCAATCAACCATTTGCGGCGGCGGCCGATATGATAACTTAGTGAGTGAAATCGGCGGCGCGCCGACGCCGGCGGTTGGCTTTGGCGTGGGGATTGAGCGGCTGCTGATGACGATCGAGGCCGAGCTTGCGCCGGCGGAAAGCGGGCCGGCTTGCGATGTGTTTATTGGCTATATGGGCGAAGCCGCGATGAAAGAAGCGGTCAAATGGACAGCCCGGCTGCGGGATAAGCATATTTCGGCGGTGATGGATTTAAACGCCCGTTCGGTTAAGGCGCAAATGAAATACGCCAATAAGCTGGGTGCGAGGTATGCCGTTGTACTGGGCGACTCCGAACTGGAAAGCGGCCAGCTAAAGCTAAAGGAAATGGCCGGCGGTGAGGAAATCGCGCTGCCACTGACGGAGCTGGAAAGCTATTTATTAAATCAAAAAAATAAAACGAAATAAAATCTCCATTTCTGGCAGCATCACGGCAAACGCATGAATGTAATTTTATACAAAAAAAATAGGATAGAAAATTAGGATTTGTCCTTTTTGTGGTTGAAATTATGCGTTTTGCGAACGATAAAAGAGATCCCACAGAAGTATTTATTGTGCAGTTTGTATGTTCATGCCTTTGGCGTGCCGACAGCGTCGTTTGTCAGGACAGATATCTATATTGGGCGGCAGGCTTTTATTTTTGGGCATAGGGCATTTGATTGCCGAAAGCTGAAATCTTTGCGCTGGCGGCAGGAATTGGAAGATTTTGGCATTTTCTGCTTTCAGCCTGTGTTCATAAAAACTTGGTCTTTTGGCTTGATGTTTTGGACTGAGCAATAGGGCGGAAAGCGGGATTTGTGACAAGGAAAAATTGAGATAGTTTTAAAAAAATGTCAACAACAGAAACAGCAGAAATAGCAGAAATAGGAAAATTAGAGAAATTGAAGAAATGG
>CAUVDV010000026.1:0-20483 GCA_963550755.1 uncultured Lachnospiraceae bacterium | reverse complement strand
TAGAAAAAGCTGCCACCGAAAAAATGCAGCAAAAGAAGATGGAGCAGGAAAAAAACTTGGAGCATCTTCGGCAGAACTTAAAGCAAAAGGCAGCCGATAAGGTTAAAACTCTCCAAGAATGGGCAGTCAAGGAAACAGACGCAGAAATCGCCAAGCAAAAAATTGTGCTGGATAAACGGCTGGCGACACTGGATGCGATTGAAAAAGAAAAAGCACAGGACTGGCTGGATGCTTTGTTCGCCGAGATCACAAAGGAGTAGAAAATGGCAGGGATGTATGAGTATAATCATGCCGGAGCCAAGATTAAGGCGATGAAAGCAAAGCTCCTGCAGCAGGAGGATTATGAGCATTTGATCCGGATGCCGAGTGTGCAGGAGGCGGCTTTGTATCTGAAAAATTCTACCTGTTATCGGGAAGCGCTTAAGGATTTGCAGGAGGACAACATTCATCGCGGACATTTGGAGATTTTATTGTATCGCTCTATGGCGGCGGACGCCGATAAGATCGCGCATTATGTTTCCGGTTATGAAAAAGAGTTGTTTTATCATATTTATACTGATCGGGAAATCGAAGACATCAAAAGAATGCTTCGTTTTTTACGCTTGGGACGGCCGCTGGCGGAAATGGATACCGAGACGCTCTTTCGCGACCGGCGCAGCCGGGTTGACTTTGAAAAGTGTCTGGCGGCCAGAACCGAGGAGGAATTGATTGAAGGACTAAAGGCCACCATTTATTATCCGCCGCTGAAAGCGCTGCTCCTGGAGAAAGGGCAGCTGCCGATTTTTGACGCGGAAATGACGCTGGATTATTATGGCAATTTGGAGATTATTCGGCGGCTGGAAAACTTTAAAATGCAGGCGGCAGAAGGTCTGGCCATGGAGATGTTCGGCAGCCGCTTTGATTACCGCAATATTTTATATGTTTACCGCGGCCGGCGCTATTATAATCTGCCCAAGGAAATATTATACCGTTATCTGGTGCCTTTGTATTACCGGATTTCCAAGCAGGAGATTCAGGCTATGATCGAGGCTGCTACGCTGGAAGAAGCGGTTCAGATTGCCGATCAGTCTTTTTACGGGAAGATTTTTGATCTGCGCCGGAAAGGACGGGTGCTGGCTTTTCAGCGGTTCATGAGAAAAGAATGGCTTCACCTGATGAATGCGCATCCCTTTGGCCTGGCTTCTATTTTGGGGTATCTCTTACTGAAAGAAATTGAAATCAGAGATATCACGGTCATTATTGAAGGGATTCGCTATTCGGTCATCAGCAGCATGGATTTGACGAAGGAAATCGCATTTCCGTTAAGCAGAAAGGAGGGAGAGAGTAGTGGCCATTGAAAAAATGCATTTTATGAGCATCGTCGGACTGCTTCATGAATTGGACGATTTTGTGCTTTCCAGTGTGGCGCCCTTTGATATTCAGTTAGTTGACGCTTATGAAACTCTCGATTCGCTCAAGGGGATTCAAAAGTTTTCGGAAGAAAACAGTTATGAAAAGCTGATTGCCCGGGTCAAAGAACTGGCTAAAGTCAGCGGCACGGAGTTTAAGTACGACGCGCTCAAGGCCAGAAAAACTGCCACGGTAGCGGAGATGAGCGCCCGAATCAGTGAACTGGAAGAAACGGTGAAGGGATTGACGGAAAAGCAGCATGCGCTGCGCGAGGAAAAGGAAGAGCAGCAGAAGCTGATCCGGCAATTAACGCCGTTAGATAGTTTTCCGGTTGAGGTCAATAAACTGTTTCATTTTAAATATATGAAGTTCCGCTATGGTAAAATGCCGACAGCCAGCTATGTTAAGCTTCGGGAATACAGCGATAACTTAGACGTTATCGTTTATCGGGTCAGTCAGAACGAGGATTTTTCCTATGTGATGTATTTTACGCCGCGGGCGGAGCAATTAAACATGGATAGTTTATTTACCTCGCTGTCCTTTGAGCGGATTCGAATTTCGGATGATGTCAGCGGCAAATCGCATGATATGATGGAAAGTTTAAAGGCGCGGGTGGCAGAGATTGATACAGAGCTGGCGGCTTCGGAAAAGGAAAGCTTGCAGTATACGCAGTCCTATTTGCCGGAACTGGAGCAATACTACCATTATCTGGTTCGGCTAAATGGTGTATTTGACGTCAGGCGTTACGCCGTTCATACCGACAAAGCTTTTTATTTAGCGGGCTGGATCCCCGACCGTCAGATCAAGCGTTTTCAGGCCAATGTCAAGATTACGCCGGAGTTATCTTACGTGATTGAAGATGAAAGCGCCGTCCGCCAGAAGCCGCCGACCAAGCTGAATAATCCCGGATTTTTTCAGCCCTTTGAAACGGTGGTCAAAATGTATGGCGTGCCGGCCTATGGAGAAACCGATCCGACCGTTTTTGTCGGGATCACCTATATGCTGCTGTTTGGCATGATGTTTGGCGATGTTGGTCAAGGGCTGGTGATTGCTTTGGCCGGGTACTTATTAAGCCGCCGCAAAGGACTGGAAGCGGCCAAGATTCTGACTTATTTTGGCGTGATGTCAATGATTTTCGGTGTTTTCTACGGTTCGGTTTTCGGCAACGAGGAGCTGCTTCGCCATTATCTGCCGTTTATTCCAATGATTGATCCGATGGCGGTCAAAATGCAGCTGCTGGGCGTTTCCGTAGTCTTCGGCATTGGCTTGCTGCTTTTGGCGATGCTGATTAATTTGTATAATCTATGGAAAAATAAGGATATGGGCCGATTCCTGTTTGATAAAAACGGCATCGCCGGACTGGTTCTGTATGTGTCGATTTTGTACTTGATTTTAGCGGTGGTTTTAAAGCGGGAGGTTCCTGTTTGGCTGATTGGCGGATTGATTGGTGCGTCCATGCTGGTGCTGTTCTTCTCCGAACGTTTGGCGCACAGCCTGAACCGGAAAAGACATTTGGCCGAGACGGGCGAGCATATGCCTTCCGGTATCGAGTCGTTTTTTGAGTTGGTGGAAATCTTACTGGCAGTTTTTTCGAACACGATTTCTTTTGTTCGGGTCGGTGCGTTTGCCCTTAACCATGTGGGCTTTTTCCTGGCTTTTCATCAGCTGTCGCATATGGTCGGCGGCGCTGGTTCGGTGGCGGTGATGATTTTCGGCAATATCCTGATTATCGTGCTGGAAGGCTTGATTGTTGGGATTCAGGGCTTGCGGTTGGAATATTATGAACTCTTTAGCCGCTTTTACAAGGGTGACGGCCAGGAATTTAAGCCATTTCGGATTCGGGATTAGCAGGATAGAAACAAAAAAAAGACTATGGCCGGCTGCCCGCCCGGCAAAAAGGCAAAGCCTTTTGACAGGGGAACGTGGAGTAACAGTAATAAAAGAACAAAGCCAATAGGCTTTGCGCAGTTTTGCAAGGATGATAAAGGAGAAAAATTATGGGATTTATTTTAGCGGTATCAATGGCTTTGATTGTGTTGACGATCATGGTTGGTTTAAAGGCGATTAAAAATGAAATTGCCGGGAAAAAAGTAAAGACGTTTTTAGGCTTAAATATGCTGAGTTTTTTCGGTCTATTGATCGGTACGACGATCCTTTTATTTAGCGGCTCGAATGTATTGGCAGCGGAAGCAGCGACAGCGGCGGCAGTTGATGGAATGAAGTATGTAGGCGCGGGGCTTTCCACCGGTCTTTCCTGTATCGGTACCGGAATTGCCGTGGCGTCCTCGGCGTCAGCGGCGATCGGAGCGATCAGCGAGGATTCCTCGCTTTTGGGTAAGACGGTTATTTTCGTCGGTCTGGCCGAAGGAATCGCTATTTACGGTCTTATTATTTCAATCATGATTTTGAGCTGATACGGCTTTTTCGGCGCTTTGGCGCGCAGAAAACGAGAAAAGAAGGGGATTTAAAAACCTTATGAAGATGTATTTGATAGCGGATAATGTCGATACGGAGGCCGGCATGCGGTTAGCCGGAGTAGAGGGCGTGGTTTTGCATCAGCGTGAGGAAGTGCTGGCGGCGCTGACCGGCGTTTTGCAAAAGAAAGAAATCGGCGTGCTGCTGGTAACGGAAAAAATTGCCGGCTTAATCCCGGAAGAGATCAGGGAAATTAAGATGAACCGCCAAACTCCGCTGATTGTTACGATCCCGGACCGGCATGGCAGCAGTCAGGCCAAAGACCTAATCACCCAATATATCAGAGAAGCGATTGGTTTGAAAATTTGAGGGAAAATAAATGTTAGAATTATCGGAAAAATTAAAAAAATTTTCGGCGGAAGTATTAGGCGAAGCGACCGAAACTACCCAAAAACAGTGGGAAACGTTTTTGCAGGAGCAGAAGAAAGACTATGACCAAAAAGAGTCCGAGTATTTAGAGGACGGTTATACCACGATTCAGGCGGGATTAAAAAAACTGGAAAAAGAAAAGAACAGCCGCCTGTCCAAGGCGCTGATGGAAAACCACCAGCGAATTTTGCAAAGAAGAACGGAGATTGTTGATCATATCTTTACTGAGTTAGAAAAGCGACTGATTGATTTTACCCAAACCGAAGAATATTTAAGCCTGCTCAGGGCCAGGATTCGGCGAACGATTGAGCGCTTAGGCGAGGGCAAGAAAAGGATTATCCTGACTGCGGCTGACCGGCAGCGCTGGCCGCAGTTAGCCGATGAGTTTGCGGATGTGGCTTGGGAAACGGAAAAACGGCAGACCAAGAGCGGGATGATTGGCGGCTGCCAGGGATACCAGCAAGAAGGAAATGTTTTTTACGATGATTCCTTTGCCGGACAGATTCAGGAACAGCGGGAGCGCTTCCTGCAAGGGGCGGCAGCGGAACTAAAAATAGAGTAAGGTGGTGGCAAGATGGAGCAAAAAGCGGTAATTTCCGGTATTAACGGGCCGGTAGTCAAAGCGGCCGGGGCGTCAGCCTTTCAAATGCTGGAAATGGTGCATGTTGGAAATAACCGGCTGATTGGGGAAGTGATCGGCATTAGTCCGGATTATTGTACCATTCAGGTTTATGAGGAAACTTCCGGCTTAAAAATCGGCGAGCCGGTGTATTCGACGGGTGAGCCGCTCAGCTTGACCTTAGGGCCGGGCATTGTCGGCCAGGTATTTGACGGAATTGAACGGCCGCTGGAAATGCTGCGGGCGGAATTCGGCGATTTTATTGGCCGGGGCAGTGAAATTTTTAACTTAGATAAAAATAAAGAATGGCCGGTGCAAATTACCGTTCAGGTCGGGCAGGAATTAAAAGGCGGCCAGGTTTATGCCCTGGTGCAGGAAACGGAGCTGGTGCAGCATAAAATCATGCTTTCTCCCAATAAAAGCGGCAAGGTCGTTGAAATCATAGAGCGGCCGACCTATAAAGTCTTAGACCCGGTCATCCGGATCAAGAACGCTTTTGGCCAGATCGAAGAGTTAAATCTGGTGCAGTACTGGCCGGTCCGCAAACCGCGGCCTTTTGCGGTCAGAAAATCCCTGGAAAAACCGTTAATTACCGGCCAGAGAATTATTGATACCTTTTTTCCTATCGCTAAGGGCGGAACAGCTTCGATTCCCGGCGGATTTGGTACCGGTAAGACCATGACCCAGCACCAGCTGGCCAAGTGGTCGGACGCAGATATTATTGTTTATATTGGCTGCGGCGAGCGGGGCAACGAGATTACTGAGGTACTCGAGGATTTTCCCAAGCTGATTGATCCCAAATCCGGCAAATCCCTGATGGAGCGAACCGTTTTGATCGCTAACACCTCCAATATGCCGGTGGCGGCCAGAGAAGCGTCGATTTACACCGGCATTACCATTGCCGAATACTATCGGGATATGGGCTATCATGTGGCGATTATGGCGGATTCGACCTCGCGCTGGGCCGAGGCGCTGCGCGAAATTTCCGGGCGGCTGGAGGAAATGCCGGCCGAAGAAGGCTTTCCGCCTTATCTGCCGTCGCGCTTGTCGCAGTTTTATGAAAGAGCCGGTTATGTCGTCAGTTTGAGCGGCGAAGAAGGCTCGGTCAGCATTATCGGGGCAGTCAGTCCGCAGGGCGGGGATTTCAGTGAACCGGTCACCCAAAACACCAAACGCTTTATCCGCTGTTTTTGGGCGCTGGATCGGGCTTTGGCTTATGCCCGCCATTATCCGGCGATTCAATGGCTGGAGAGTTACAGCGAATATGCGCCGGATTTGGAGGAATGGTTTGACCGCAATGTCGATCCAGATTTTTACGCCGATCGCCGGGAAGCAATGGCGCTTTTGCAGGAAGAAAATAATTTAATGGAGATTGTCAAGCTGATCGGCGCTGATGTTTTGCCGGAAAATCAAAAACTGGTGCTGGAAATTACCAAGCTCATTCGGCTCGGCTTCTTGCAGCAAAACGCCTTTCATGACGTCGATACCTTCGTGCCGCTGATTAAGCAGTTTAAAATGCTGCAGACGATTTTGTACCTGTACCGCAAGGCCAAGCAGTTAGTGGCCTTTAATGTTCCGGTTTCCCGGCTGCGGCAAACGGGGATTTTTGATCAGGTCGTCAAGATGAGATACAATATTGACAATAATTCGATCGAACCTTTTGACCGGCTGAAGGAGCAAATCGACAGCTTTTATCGGGAAGTTGCCGACAGCTATAAGGGCTTTGAAAGGATGGAAATAAAATGAGCGTTGAATATTTAGGAGTGAAAGAGGTCAATGGTTCCCTGATGGTCGTTGAGGGAATTAAAGACGCTTCTTTTGAGGAAATTGTCAGGATTACGCTGGAAAACGGAGAAACCCGAACCGGAAAAATTATTCAAATGGATGAGGATCGGGCGGTTGTTCAGGTTTTTGAAAGCACACAAGGGATTTCCAGCGTCAACGTTCGGACGCGCCTGACCGGCGGCGTATTGAAGCTCCCGGTGTCAAAAGAACTTTTGGGCCGGACACTGGACGGCATTGGCCGGCCGATTGACGGGTTGGGCGAGATTCGGGCGACCGAGGCTTGGGATGTCAACGGCGCGCCGATTAATCCGATTGCCCGCCAGTATCCGCGTAACTTTGTGCAGACCGGAATTTCAACGATTGACGGTTTAACGACTTTGATTCGCGGCCAGAAGCTGCCGGTTTTTTCCGGCAACGGCCTGCCGCATGACCGGCTGGCGGTGCAGATCGCCAATCAAGCGCAAATCGGCAGCAAAGGACGGATTATTTTCAGTAAGGAAGATGACCTGCCGGACATGGTGAAAGGACAGGACGATTTTGCGATTGTTTTTGCCGCCATGGGCGTAAAAAATGACGTGGCTGATTTCTTTAAGCGCAGCTTTCAGGAAAGCGGCGTGCTGCAAAAGGTAGTTATGTTTTTAAATCTGGCCAATGATCCGGTGATTGAACGGGTGGTGACGCCGCGCTGCGCTTTAACGGCGGCGGAATACTTAGCTTTTGAGTGCGATATGCATGTGCTGGTCATTTTAACCGATATGACCGCTTACTGTGAGGCGGTTCGGGAAATTTCCTCCTCTAAGGGTGAAATTCCCTCACGCAAAGGCTTTCCCGGTTATCTGTATTCCGACTTGGCGATGCTGTATGAAAGAGCCGGCATGATTCAGGGCAAAAAGGGGTCGATTACTCAAATTCCGATTTTAACTATGCCCAATGATGATATTACGCACCCGATTCCGGACTTAACCGGCTATATTACCGAGGGGCAAATCGTACTGGATCGTTCCCTGCACCAAAAAGGCATTTATCCGCCGATTTTAGTGCTGCCCTCGCTGTCGCGGCTGATGAAGGACGGCATCGGCGAAGGCTATACCCGCAAAGACCACAGCGGCGTGGCCAATCAGCTTTTTGCCGCCTATGCCCATGTCCAGGAGGTTAAGGCGCTGGCGTCGGTTATCGGCGAGGAGGAATTGTCGCCGCTTGATAAGCTGTATATGATTTTCGGGCAGCAGTTTGAAGAACGCTTTGTCGCCCAGAAGTTTGATGAGGATCGGATGATTGACATGACTTTGGACTTGGGCTGGGAACTGCTGAGTATTTTGCCGAAAGAGGAACTGACCAGAGTGGATGAGGAACTTGTTAACAGTTATTATCAGGAGCGGATTCGGGAAAAATACGTACAGGTTAAGTAATAAGACTTTCCGGTTTTGGAGCGTGCCGTTTTTAGGGACGGATAGGAAAAGCGTAAAAAACATGGAAAATATTGGAGAAAGGATAAGCGGCCTGCTGGCGATGCGTTTTGACGGCCGGTTAGACAGGTAAAGAAATGGATAGCTCTTTATTTCCAACCAAGGGAAATTATATATTGGCCAAAGCAAGATTGGCGCTGTCCCGACAGGGTTATGAGCTGCTGGATAAAAAGCGGAATATTCTGGTGCGGGAAATTATGTCGCTGCTCGATCAAGTCGAGGAGATTCAAAAGGACATGGACGATATTTTCGGCCAGGCTTATTTGGCTTTGCAGGAAGCCAATATCCGGCTGGGCATCAATACCGTCAGTCAAATCAGTCAGGCCATCGCGCCGGAGGAAAATGTGCAGATTGAAAGCAAATCCGTGATGGGAGTGGAAATCCCGATTTTAAATCAATTAGATACCGCTCTGATTCCGCAGTATGGGATCGGCAAGACAGAATGTTCACTGGATGAGGCGTACTTGCAGTTTTCCAAGGTTAAGCGGCTGACGCTGAGGCTGGCGGAGATGGAAAACGCCATTTACCGGCTGGCTTTTTCCATTAAACAGACGCAAAAACGCGCCAATGCCTTGAAAAATATCATGATTCCCAAGTATGAAAAATTAACCAAAGACATCGCCACGGCGCTGGAAGAAAAGGAAAGAGAAGAGTTCAGCCGGCTAAAGATGATTAAACTGACCAAACAGGGATAATTTGTGAAAAATATGAAATTAGAAAAAAAGAGATGGCTCATCTTGGCGGCTTCTTGTTTGATTAATTTGTGTATTGGTTCCTTATATGCCTGGAGCGTATTTGCCGGACCGATGGCGGAGCATATCAGTCAGGTGCAGGGGCTGACCGGTGATCAACAGCTGACGGCGGCGGCGCTGGCGGTAGTATTTACCGTGGCCAACGCGGTCGGGCCGGTGACGATGATCGGCGGCGGTTTTATTAATGACTCTTTGGGGCCGCGCTGGGGCATTTTGCTCGGCGGCTTGTTATTTGGTGGCGGTATGGCTTTTAAGCGGCTTTGCCGGGAGCCTAGGCATGCTGACGGCGGTTTACGGTCTGGGCTGTGGTCTGGGCATGGGCTGTGTTTATACCTGTACGATTAATAATTCCGTTAAGCTGTTTCCGGATAAGCGGGGCCTGATCGGCGGAATTGCAACGGCCACCTATGGCTTAAGCTCGGTTATTATTCCGCCGGTTGCGCAGAAGCTGATTGTTGGCGGCGGAGTGCTGTCCGCTTTTCGAATTTTGGGAGCGGCTTTTACCGTGATTATTGTGCTTTGTTCCTTTTTGATTGAAAAAGCGCCGCAGGATTTTACGCCGGCCGGTATGGGCGGACCGAAAAAGCAGGCGGCAGATGCTGGCTCAAAGCTCCTTTTATGTCATGTTTCTTATGCTGATGTGCGGGGCGTTTTCCGGTTTGATGATTATTTCGCAGGCTTCGCCGATGGCGCAGAAAATGATCGGTATGGAACCGGCACAGGCAGCTTTCGCTGTCAGCCTGCTGGCGCTTTTTAATGCGCTCGGGCGGGTGCTGGCCGGCTATTTGTCGGATAAATTAGGCCGGATTCAGGTGATTCGGATTGTCTTTTTGATTTCCGTTGTCGGGCTTTTTTTGCTGACGGTCAGCGGGCAGGGGCAAACCTTGCTGTTTATGACCGGGGTGTCGATTGCCGGCATTTGCTTCGGCGCGTTTATGGGCGTATTTCCCGGCTTTACGGCGGATCAGTTCGGCGCCAGGTATAACAGCGTTAATTATGGCATTATGTTTATCGGCTTTGCTTTGGCCGGAACTTTTGGCCCCTTGGCCGCCGGCCGGATCGTGCTGGCGACCGGCAGCTACCGGATGGCTTTTATCGCTGCCGGCGGGCTGGGGCTTTTGGGCTTTCTTATGACCTTTGTTTACCGCCGGATGGTTAAGGCGTAACGCTTATAATCAGGCAGACGGACGATAACCGCACTTGCCGGTAATGTAAAATGGGTTTATCCCGCAGGCGTCACGCTGAAAAAGCGCAATGATTTCTTACTTTGGTCAATGCCGATGATCCCGGCATGGCCGCGTCTTGAAGAAACAGAAAAACGGAATTTTCCGAAAAATAATTGACTTTTTTTAAAAAACAAGATATACTGATACCGTTCTAAAGGCAAAAGCTTTAGAACGGATATGGGTTACGGTTCAGACAAGGAACTGTAATGAATATGGAATTGGAGGGCTTGCCCTTTAATAAAAAGTTTCCACACAGCCGGGGAGGTAGCGGCGCCCTGAACCTGCAATCCGCTATAGCAGGGGTGATATTGAACAGAGGCTTGACTTTGTGAAGCAGCCTTGGGGCAATGGTGTTGAGAGTTTGGTCCTACGCAATGGAAATCTGTGAATCGTGTCAGATCTTGACGGAAGCAGCACTAAGCAGAAACTTTCATGTGCCGTGGGGGAGCCGGACTTGAGCCATTAAGCCAAGAAGCGTTCGGAAAGGCACTGTCGACGGGATATGTGTGGATTTTTCATTTTTGCTTAATTTCAGGAGGGAAATATGGCCTACACCGCACTTTATCGAAAACTCAGACCGCAGACCTTTGCCGAAGTGATCGGGCAGGAAGCGATTGTTCAGACTCTAAGAAACCAGATGCGTTCCGGCCGGTTAAGTCATGCCTATTTATTTACCGGAACGAGAGGGACCGGTAAGACCTCAACTGCTAAGATCTTTGCCCGGGCGGTGAATTGTCTTGATCCGCAGGACGGCGAGCCCTGCAATCAATGCGAAAACTGCCGCCGCGATTTGGAAGGGCGGGACTTGAATATCATGGAGATTGATGCGGCCAGCAACAACGGCGTAGATAATATCCGCGAGCTGCGCGAGGATGTTCGCTATCAGCCGGCCGGCGCCCGCTATAAAATCTATATCATCGACGAGGTGCATATGCTGTCGACGGGAGCGTTTAATGCGCTGCTAAAGACATTAGAGGAGCCGCCGGCGCACGCTATGTTTATTTTGGCGACGACCGATCCGCATAAGGTGCCGGATACGATTGTTTCCCGCTGCCAGCGCTATGATTTCCGCCGAATCGCCAGCGGCGATATTCAAATGGTATTGCAGGCTTATTTAGATAAGGAAGGAATTCCGTTTGAGGAAAAAGCGCTGCGCTTTATCGCCAAAACGGCGGACGGAGCGCTGCGTGACGCCCATTCGATTTTGGATCGCTGTCTGGCTTTTTATTTGGGAGAAAAACTGACTCTGGAAAAGGTGCTGCGTCTTTTGGGGGCGGTCGACAGCAGTGTTTATGAAAAAATTACCGCCCATTTGCTGAAAAAAGAAATTACGGCGCTGTTGGCGGAAACCGATGAAATGCTGATGCAGGGTCGGGATTTGCAGCAGTTAGTGTTGGGAGAAGTCAGCTATTTACGCGATCTTTTGCTGGTTAAGACCATGCCGCAGCCGGAAAAGCTGCTGGATTTGGCTGAGGAAAGCCTGCTGGCTCTGCGGGCGGCGGCCGGACTATGTGCGGAAGATTTTTTAATGTATATTATCAAAGAATTATCGCAGCTGGAAGCCGATATGCGCTATGAAAGCAATAAGCGAATTTTGCTGGAACTGGAATGGATTAAGCTGTGCCGGCCGGAAGTGGATAAGAGCGAGGCCAATATTTTGCGGCGCCTGACGGAGATTGAAAATCGGTTGGCTGAGCAGCCGGCGCTGCCGGCAGAGCCATTGCGGCGGCCGGCGGAAAAAAGTCAAGAGCCGGTTAAGGCGCTGCCGCCGATCGAAACAGCGGCTTTTCCGGAAGACATCAAAGCAGTGATTGCTGCTTGGCCGGAGCTGCGCTTTGCCCTAAATCCATTTGTCGACATTGCCCTGGAAAAAGCAACGCCTTTTTACGCGGAAGAGGCCGGCGCGCTGCTGATCGTCATAGACAGCGCCGCCGGGGCGGATTATATTGAGCATGAGTATAAGGAGCGGCTGGCCGAGTTTTTGGCGGAAAAGTTTCAAAAAAGTTTTCCGCTGCAAATTATTTCTGTGCAGGAATATGAAAACCGGCATAAACGGGGGGCGCAGGATTTGAAAAACGCGGTGGCTGAACTGCGCCGCAGCATTGATTTTGAAATTGAGATGAAATAAGGGGTGTGATGGGATTTTTTTGCCGAGCCGGCATTTTAAATTGGTTTTACTAAACGGAGCGGTGTCAAGCGGCGGAAAAGTCATCAATATCAGCTCAAAATAAAGGAGTATCTTTTTGGGGACGATATAAGGATTAAAAACATAAAGACCCGAGTGGTACGAAATGGCGGTAAAATTCAACAATATGAACAAAAAATAAAGTGGTATCTTTGCTTTTTGAAAAGATACCACAAAATTTATACCAAAGCATGAAACAAAAATCCATTTATAAATAATATAGTTGACATTAAAGTTTTATGCATTATAATAAAAAAGAAAGGGAAAGTTTATGAAAAGTTTATTTCCAAGTCTGCAAAACTATTTGCGTCAGGCCACGGAAGTGGAAAAGGAAATTCTTCGATATTGGCTGGAGCATCCGGAAAAAAGCAGTCGTTTCAATATCCGGGAGCTGGCGGCGGAAACGTATACTTCGCCTTCGTCGATTATTCGGCTGTGCCAAAAACTGGATTTTAAAGGCTATAAGGAGCTAAAAGCGGCACTGATTTATGAAACCGCACTGAAAAAGCAGGAAGAGCAGCGGGAAATTACGGATTTGACCAAGGAAGACAGTCTGGAAGCGATTATTGAGAAAATCAGCCTGCGTAATATCACTTCTTTAAAAAGTACGGCCCAGAACTTAAATCCCAAGCATTTAAAGGCTTGTCTGGATTTACTGGAAAAAGCCAGGGTAGTTCATTTGTTTGGTCTGGGCACGTCGCTTTTGGCAGCCAAGGATTTAAGCTTAAAGCTGATCCGGATTAATCGGCTGTGTATGATTCAGGATGAGTGGCATGTGCAGCTTTTGATGGCTAAAAATATTACGCCCCAGGATGTGGCGATTTTGTTCAGTTATTCCGGCATGACCCACGAAATGATCCAATGCGCCCAGTCGATTAAGGAATCGGGGGCAAAACTGATCAGCGTTTGCGGTTTTGAAAAATCAACCATTGCTAAAATGGCTGATTATAACTTACCGGTAGTGACCAACGAGCATATTTTTCGGAGCGGAGCGATGAGCTCTCGAATCGCCCAGCTGAACATCGTTGATATTTTATTTACGGCCTTTATCAATCGTCATTTTGAGGCGTCTTTGCAGCAGGTCAGCAAAACGCATATTTTAAAAGAAGATGAGAGAATCGAAGGCGGAAAAGCTTAAAAATCGGCGGCCGACTTGCCGGCAAAAAGTTATAGCTGATGGGACCAGCCAGCAGTAAAAAAGTAGAAGCAGTCTGATATAACATGGAAAAAGCTTATGCAAAGAAAAGAAAGATGTTGGGAAAGGAGCAGAGGAATGATTGATTTATCACAAATGACGACCGAGCGGCAAAACCCGGATACGAAAAATTTGGATCAAATGACGCCGCTGGAAATGGTGACCGTGATCAATCAGGAAGATGAACGAGTGATTTCGGCCATTCGCCGGATTTTACCGGAGATTGCCAAAGCGGTGGAAACGACAACGGAGTGCCTGAAAAAGGGCGGCCGGCTGATTTATTTAGGAGCGGGGACCAGCGGCCGGCTTGGCGTGCTGGATGCGGTGGAGTGTCCGCCGACTTTTGGAACGGATCCCAGCTTAGTCATCGGTTTGATTGCCGGCGGCGATAAGGCTTTTGTGAAAGCAGTTGAGGGGGCCGAGGACAGTCATACGCTGGCTGAGGAAGATTTAAAGGCTTTGCAGTTAAACGCCAAAGACATGGTAATTGGTTTGGCGGCCAGCGGTCGGACGCCGTATGTGGTTTACGGGCTTAAGTATGCCAGAAGCGTGGGTTGTCCGACAGCGGCTATTGTCTGCAACAGCGGATCGGACATGGCCGGAGAGGCGGATATCGTAATGGAGGCGATTGTCGGGCCGGAGGTATTGACTGGTTCTACCCGGCTCAAGGCGGGCAGCGCCCAGAAAATGATCTTAAATATGATTTCAACCGGTTCGATGGTTGGCATCGGTAAGGTTTATCAAAACTATATGATTGATTTAAAAAGAACCAATGAGAAGCTGGTAACGCGTTCGGAAAATATTGTGATGGCCACGACCGATTGCAGCCGGCAAGAGGCCAGGGCGGCGCTGGATGAGGCGGAAGGCAGCGTGAAGCTGGCAATTACCGCTATTTTATCTAAGTCCGATATCAAGCAGGCAGCTGCTTATTTGGAGCAGGCGGGTGGTTACGTGCGGCGGGCCTTGGAACTGGCGGCGGAACAAAAAGGAAAATAACTCGGCTTTTCCGGCCAGCTTGGGGCTGAAAAATGGAAAAATCCTAAAACGGTCAAGGCTTTGGCTGAATGGTCAAGAAAAAGACCGGTTTTGTTTGATCAGGCTGGGGAAAGCGGAGTTAGTAATATAAAATGATGTGGGCGGCAAAGATAAAAAGTTTTGGAGTGTTTTTTATCTTGTGGCTGTTTGTATTATAAAATTATCAAAAAGGAGGAGCAAATATGAGTAACAAAGAATTAGCGGTAAAAATCGTTGAGCTTACCGGCGGCGCGGAGAACGTAGGTTCTTTAACTAATTGTATGACTCGAATGAGAGTAACGGTTAAAGACAGTTCCAAGGTTTCACCGGATCAGATCAAGGGTTTGGACGGTGTTTTGGGATTGGTTAGCGAGGGCAATTACTTTCAAATTGTTTTAGGACCGGGTAAGGCGAAAAAGGTGACGGATGAAGCGGCAGAAGCTTTTCACCTGAAAAGAGACGCGGAAGTGACTGAGGTGACAGATGACTGGCAGGCCAACAAGCAGGCGATTAAGGCCAGTCAAAAGACCAGCGGTTTTAAGAAAGCGATTAATACCATCGCCAATATCTTTATCCCATTGATTCCGGCGATTATCGCGGCCGGCCTTTTCTACGGCCTGGGCAGTTTGATCGGAACACTGAATACTGAAAAAAATCAGATGTGGGAAGGCGTCCGCCTGTTCTTTACTTTGATCAGCGGCTCATTTTTGGGTTATTTGGTTATTTATACCGGTATTAACGCCGCTAAACAGTTCGGCGCGACCGAGGGCTTAGGCGGAATGATCGGTGCGATTACCATTGGCGCCAATATTCAGGAATTATCTAAAATGCTGGGACTGTTTAACGCGGATGTGCCGTTAAAGTCAACCCTGACCACCGGCAAAGGCGGTATCATTGGCGTAATTATCGGTGTATGGCTGCTGTCCAAGATTGAAAAAGCGCTGCGCAAGAGAATTCCGGATGTACTGGATTTGATCGTTACTCCGTTTTTAACTTTATTAATTACCGGTTTGATTTATGTATTCATCGTTATGCCGTTGGCCGGATATTTCTCCGACGGTTTGATTTATGTATTAAGCTTTATCATTAATTCCTCTAACCCAGTGGTCAACGTGATCAGCGGTTATGTTTTATCGGCGGTCTTTTTACCGATGGTGCTCCTGGGCCTGCATCACGGTCTGATTCCGATTTATGCGGTACAGCTTGAGCAGCTGGGCGGCGTATCCTTATTCCCGGTACTGGCCATGGCCGGAGCCGGTCAGGTCGGCGCGGCGATTGCCATTTACCTGAAAGCGAAAAAGACCGGCAACCACAGACTGCAAAAGGTAGTAACCGGTGCTTTGCCGGCTGGCTTTTTGGGCGTGGGCGAGCCTTTGATTTACGGCGTTACTTTGCCGATGTTTAAGCCGTTCTTTACCGCTGGTTTGGGAGCGGGCTTCGGCGGCGCCTATGTTATGCTGACCGGCGTTATGGCCAATGCCTGGGGACCGTCCGGTTTAGTGGCAACTGCGGTCATGAAGCCGGAGTGCATGATCAATTATGTTATTGGTTTGGTCATCGCTTATATCGGCGGCTTTGTCATTACTCATTTGGTGATTAAAGACGAGGAAGTTAAAAACGTTTAAGCCTGGGCGGCACGTTTAAATACAAAAAACAGCAGTTTAGGCAAGCCCTTATCATTCGGCTAATGATGCCTTGTCAGAGAATAAGCAACCAAAAAACAATCAGACTTTGACTAAAAATGAAAAGTTGTGACGGAGGCTGTTGCAAAATAAGGACTGTGCACAATATAGTGGCATTTCAGGGAAATGCAATCCTATATCTTGTGCAAAAATCTTAAAATGCAACAGCCCCACGGCGAGAAAGGAAATCATAGAATGAAAACCAGAAACCGAAACTATATCAATTTATTGTGGCTGGTATCGTTGATTTTATTGTTTTCCATGTCAACGGTGCTTCGGGCGGAAGAAGTAAAGCCGGCGGCTGAAAAATACGCGCTGGATATTACTTTGCCGCTTAGTTTAGACGATGCGGATGATTCCATCCTGACGGATTCCTTTTATTTGTTTAAGGGTTACGCCGGTCAGGGGAGTTTGATTTTAACGGTTGATAATGTCAGCGATTTTCAGCTGTACATCAATTATCGGCCGGTAAGTACCGCGGCTTATCGGCAAAACGGTACGTATCGGGTAGATATTTCCGGGCTAACGAACAATTTTCAAAATGTTTTACAGGTAACCGGCGTCAAGGGAAATAATCCCAAGCTGCAGATTCAGATTCCTTATCCGGTAGTCGATACGACCAAAGTTGACAAGGATGTTTTGGACAAAAACATCATGAATTTGTTTGAGGATATCGTTCAGGAAGAAGTACGGCAGGGCTCGACCGGCGGACAGCTGGTTGTCTTAAAGGACGGGCGGCTGGTCAAAAACTTGGCTTTTGGTTATGTCAACAGCTATTATCCTGACGGCAGACCGATTCCGCTGGCGGAAAGAGTTAAAGTCACGGATCAGACCTTATTTGATTTGGCCAGCAACACCAAGATGTACTCGGTTAATTACGCTCTGCAAAAGCTGGTAGCCGAGAAAAAGATCGCAGTCAGCGACTTAGTCAGCAAGTATTTTCCGGAGTTTAAGGATGAGGCTGACGCCAAGATCAAGGGCAAGGATAAGCTGACGATTCGGGAGCTCCTGGAGCATCAGGCTGGTTTCCCGGCCGACCCGCAGTATTTCAATGAAAATTATGATAAGGACGACGGCATTGCCAATGGCAAAAATGATCTGTTTTCGCAGGACAGAAACAAAACGGCGGAAATGATCTTAAAGACTCCGCTGGAATATGAGCCGGGCAGCAAAACAAAGTATTCGGATGTTGATTACATGCTGCTGGGTCTGATCGTAGAAAAGGTCAGCGGCAAGAATCTGGATACTTATATGAAGGAAGAGTTTTACCGGCCGCTGGGTCTGGATCGGATTACCTTTAATCCGCTGCAGTTTGGGTTTAAGGCCAATGAGATCGCTGCCAGTGAATTAAATGGCAATTCGCGTGACGGCGCGGTAACGTTCAGCAATAACCGGGTCGGCACGATTCAAGGAACGGTTCATGATGAAAAAGCCTACTACTCAATGAATGGTGTCAGCGGTCATGCCGGACTGTTTGCCAATGCTTTGCAGTTGGCTAAATTGGCACAGGTCATGCTCAATGAGGGCGGCTACGGTCAATATCAATTTTGGAATAAGACCACGCAGGATTTATTTGTTAAACCCAAAGACAGCAATGCCACCTATGGCTTGGGCTGGCGGCGGGAAGGCGACGGCTTGTACAGCTGGGCGTTTTCGCCGATGGCGGATCCGTCCACAGTTGGCCATACCGGTTGGACGGGAACGCTGACGGTGATTGATCCGAAGGAACAAATGGTGATCGTGCTTTTAACCAATAAGAAAAACAGTCCACTGCTGGACAACAAGAAAAATCCGAATAATTTCTTCGGTGACCGCTTCTTAATCAATCGGTACGGCATGGCGACCAGTTTGGTTTACCGGGCTTTGCAGCCGGCGACCATGGCGCAGACGAAAGAACTTTTGAAGGAATTGACAGAAGGCAAGCAAAGACTGATTAAAGAACAACCGGAGATTTATAAGAACCGGGCTGATGAGGCGGATTTAAAGGCTTTGGAAAAGGTACAGGAAGCATACCAAACCAAGTAGGAATTAAAATAACTTAATTTTCCCGGTGTCGGGCGGCGTTTGGAGTCGCTAAGCAGACAGGACTGTCCTGGCGCTGGGGAAAGCTGAGTAAGCCGGAAGGTGTAGAAAGTGCCGGTCAGGGATAGAAAGTCCTTGGCCGGCGCTTTTGATTTGCGCTGCTTATTCATTTTCCCGGCGGAGAACCATGTATTTTGCCGGGATGGAAAGGATGGACAAACAGCCGAAACAGCCGGAACAAACTAAAATTTTGGCTTTGTTATTTGTTCTCCACTTTTTCAATCCGGTAGCCTTTTTCGGTTAAAAGCTGCAAAAGACTGTCATCGGCGACCGTGTCGACCCGAATGATCAGCTCGCTTTCCTCCGGATTATCGGTCGGCAGGTTGAGGATATGAACGATATTATAATTTCTTTCTTTTAATAAGGTGCCGATATCAGCCAAAGTGCCGGGGCGGTCTTTAGCGATCAGGACGATGCGCGAGCCTTTGCCGCGGGCGGCTAAAATATCCAAAAAGGACGCAATAATATCGTTTCGGGTGATAATGCCTTTGATCATGTGATTTTCATCAACGACCGGAATCATGTTGACATCCTTTTCGTTCATTAACAAGGCGACATCTTCGATTGACATATTCTCGGTACAGGTGACGACATTTTTGTCCATAATGTCAGCGACTTTGGTTTTGTCCAGAATATAATTTAATTCATAGACACTTAAGGATGTGGCCTTCGACGGGGAAACCTCGCTGAGCAGGGTTTCGGTCACCATGCCGACCAGCCTGCCGTTTTCAACCACCGGGAGCTGGCGCACGGATTGCTCGCGCATCAATTTAAAAGCCAGAGAAATTGATGCTTCGGGAAAAACGGAAATGATATTTCGATTCATTTTCGCAGTAATATACATAAAATACCTCCTCATCAGGCATACGCTTCGGACAACTATATTATACACTATTTTGGCGGAAATGAATAGTATGGATTTGAGAGAGTTTTAATGCTTTTTACAGGGGCGGAAACTTTAGGCTGCCCGGATAAAAAAGTTAAGACCTCCTGAATTTATTGGTCAGCGGCCGGCCTAAATTAAAGAGAATCCCGATATTCTTTCGGGGTTTTTCCGGTATATTTTTTAAATGTGTTGCAAAAATAGCTTTGAGAAGAATACCCCAGATAAGAACTTATGAGTAAAAGATTCTTGTCGGTGTGTGCCAGCAGATGCTTTGCTTCTGATATTTTTAGGAGAGCGATGTATTCATTTAAGTTTACACCGCTCTCTTTTTTAAATTTAGCGGAAAGATGACTTCGGCTAAGATATAGATTTTTAGCCAGATCCTCCGTTTTAATTTTTTCGGAAATGTGGCGGCGGACATAGCTGTTTACCTGTTTGACCAGTTCTGACTGATGGTTGTTGAATCTGGCCGTGGCTACTCGGGCCGTGAACTCTTTAATAATGTGAAAGGCGATATTGGAAATTTGCTCAAGCGACTGAAGATGCTCGATTTTTTGAATATAAGAGTCACTTAGCCGCATTGCGTCGGTCAGATCCATGCCCCCCCGGATGGCTGCTCTGGTATACAAGGATACGGAAATGATAATGTTATTTTTGTATTGCCGGAGCAAGTTGGAGGATAAGGTGCCCGGGTGGATAGCAGGCGGAGTTTGCAGCCACTTGTCTAACGTGGCTGTATCGCCGCGCCGAACGATATCGGTTAATGTTTGTTCAACATAATATGTTTTCAGCATATCCTGGAAAGAGACCTCATCATTTCGAGTCATTTCAGAGGTAATATTGATTTGAGACTGCCGGGTAATATCGTTTTGGATTGTATCGGTTACATCTATATCCGTAAGCTCCAGCTTAGTTCCGTTTAAAATATAGTTCATGGCACATAGTATCTGAAGGATGCTTTCGAGGGGAATATGGTTGATGGCGGATAAGGCTTGTACAAATGGAGCGATATCTTCCGGCGGTATTTCCAGCATAAAGGCCAAACGTTTATATTCCTGTGTCGTCCTATTGGTAAGTCTGGTCGGACCGATGACCAAAGTCAGGCCATGGCCGTTAAGTACTCCGTAATAATCAAACTCCGGTGTTATAAAATAGCCAACTTCGGAAAGAACCTGTTTGATTTGTTGTTTGTAAAGACAGAGAGGGTCTTTTATGAGTTCAAATAAGGAGTAAAAATAAATTAACTGATCATTTTGGTAAAGCCTGATGGGCACACCAGACATATCGCCGATTTTCTTGCATAAATAGGTGTAATCAATAGTCATGATAAACTCTCCTCTGTATAGCAAATACAATAG
>CAUVDV010000025.1:0-20507 GCA_963550755.1 uncultured Lachnospiraceae bacterium | reverse complement strand
GCCGCCGGACTTCGGCAAAATCCGGCATATTTTTATCTAATACCGCTTTAATCAGCGCTTTTTCCTTCATACCCGCTCACCTCCTCTTTTTCTGCTGTGTGATACTGTTTTCTCATTTCCTTAATTGTCCGGTAAAGCTTATTTTTGACATTTGACTGACTAATCTCCATTAATTCGGCGATTTCGGCAATCCGCATTTCCCGGGAATAAAACAAATAAAAAATTTTTTGAATCTCTGCCGGCCGTTCCGCCAGAAAAGTTTCAATTTTTCGGCTCATATCCTTTTGATCGAGCCAGTCCTCGATTTCAAAGGTATCTATCGCCAGTTCCGTCATATCCGGTTCGTCCTCATCCGGCCCCGCTGCCTTCGGCCATAAAAACAGGCTTTTCAGGCGGTCAGCCAGCCGGTAATAGCGGTAAATCTTTTGCCGGGCAACCTGCCGGACAAAGGCCTCCGGCTGCTTGATATAATCTATTCCTTTGCGGCAAATAATCGTAAAAACTTCCGTATAGGTATCCTGAAAAATATCCTGAATATCGGCCGGATTGCCGCATTTAGCGGTAATCTGAGTCAAAACCGCTTCCCGCGTCTGCGCGTAGATTTGGTCAAAACATTCTACCTCTTGCCGTTTTTCCACTTGTCCTGCCCCCTTTCGAATGAGAATTCTCTGTTCTTTAAGCGTCATGCATACCGAATTTTGTTTCAAATAATAATCAAATTTTAATTCAAGGCACTCGTAATTCGCGGAAGCGAATTACGAGTGTGGCGCCCGCGCCAATAGATATTTATTCTTGATATTTCCCATGAGAGCAAGCTCTCGGTCATATCAAGAATAAATACCTGCTTGCTTAAGCGATAAGCAAAAAGCAGAAGCTTGGAAACCTGCTTGGTATCTGTTGCTTCTGCTTCATACTTGCTTTTCTGACGCACTGCTGCCGGCCGCTGCCTTGCCTGATTTCAGCGGTACAGCCCTATCAAAGCCCTATTCCTGCTTGGTCAGCCCCGCTAAGAGCGCCAGCAGCTTTTTCTCACCATGTCCCGGAAACAACACCTTGACCTGATAATCGGCTCCGCCGTTTTCAATGCTCAGCACCTGGCCAATCCCATATTTCTTATGCTTAACCAAATCGCCGACTCCATAATCCAGCCCCTTGCCCTGCGGCGCCGGAATTTCCGCTTTGCCGGCAGCATAAGGCTTGCGGTTCATCGCCGCCTTGCTCCGGCCAAAATCCCGCCCGGCTTTGCTTTCCACCGTAAAAAGCGGTGTTTTTTCTTTTACCGGCACAATTTCTTCCACATATTCCACCGGAATTTCCTTTAAAAAGCGGGATGGCGCGTTGATCTGCGTTTTGCCGTACATCAACCTTTCCTTGGCATTGGTCAAAAACAGTTCCTCTTTCGCCCGGGTGATGCCGACATAGGCCAGCCGCCGTTCTTCCTCGACATCCCTGTCCAGGCCGGAATTAACGCTCATATAGCTGGGGAATAGGTTTTCCTCCATACCGATCATAAAAACAACCGGAAACTCCAGCCCTTTAGCCGAGTGAATCGTCATCAGCACTACTCTTTCCGCGGCTTCTTCCAAAGTATCAACCGACGCCACCAAAGCCACGTCCTCCAAAAAGCCGTCCAAGGTCGGCTCCTCGTTTTGAATGCTATATTCCTTGGCCTTGGAAACCAACTCGTTAATATTATCAATCCGGCTCAGGCTTTCCGGTGTGCCTTCCTTGAGAAGCTCGGCCGTGTATTTGGTCTTTTCCAGCACCAGCCGAATCCAGTCATCCAAAACCATGCCTTCGGCCAGCTTAGCCTTTAAATACTGGATAATTTCATAAAAATCCTGCACCGCTGCCGCGCCCCGAAAGCCGGCGCCCCGACACTGACCGGCCGCCTCCAGCAAGGCGCAGCCCTTTTGCAGCGCCAGCTTTTGCAGTTCTTCCAGACTTTTATCGCCGATGCCGCGTCTTGGCTCATTGATAATCCGCAAGAAAGAAACATTATCCTTGGGATTACTGATCATTCTTAAATAGGCGATAATATCCTTAATCTCTTTGCGTTGATAAAAGGCAACGCCGCCAATCAGCGTATAGGCAATCCCGGCCTTGACAAAGGCTTCCTCCACACTTCTGGATTGGGCATTCGTCCGATAAAGAACGGCAAAGTCACTGTACTCCCGGCCTTCTTGCCGCTGCCGGCTGATCTCGTCCGTTAAAAAACGGGCTTCTTCCTTCTCATTTTCCGCTCTTTTATATTTCAGTTTATGACCGGTCGTGTTTTCCGTCCACAGCGCCTTGTCTTTCCGGCTGTTATTATTGGCGATCACCGCATTGGCCGCCGCTAAAATATTTTTGGTCGAGCGGTAATTCTGCTCCAGCCGGATGACCTTAGCCTGCGGATAAACCTCTTCAAAGTTTAAAATATTGGTAATATCGGCTCCCCGAAAAGCGTAGATCGACTGATCATCGTCGCCGACCACGCATAAATTCTTATACTTTCCGGCCAGCAAACTGACCAGTTCAAACTGCACGCCATTGGTGTCCTGATATTCATCGACCATAATATAATGAAACTTTTCCTGATAAACCGCCAAAATATCCGGATTTGACTCAAACAGCTGCACCGTCATCATTAAAAGATCATCAAAGTCCATGGCGTTATTTTGATGGAGCTGCTGCTGATAGTTTTCATACACTCTGGCCGCCATTTCCCGGCGAAAATCCCCTCTGACCTCTCTGGCCAGCTCCGGCGGCGTCAGCTTGCGGTTTTTGGCCGAGCTGATCAAATTAGCAACATAGGACTCCGACAGCGCCTTGGTGTCGATATTCATTTCCTTTAATACCTGCTTGATCAGCTTTTTGGAATCTTCCGTATCGTATATGCTGAAGCTCCGGTCAAAGCCAACCGCGTCAGCGTGCCGTCTTAAAATACGAACGCAGCTGCTGTGGAAGGTGCTGACCCAAATGTCTGCCGCCGCCCCGCCAATCAGCCGGTCGATACGCTCCCGCATTTCCTTGGCCGCTTTGTTGGTAAAGGTAATCGCCATGATATGCCATGGCCTGACCCCTTTTTCTTCTATTAAATAGGCAATCCGATGCGTCAGCACCTTGGTCTTGCCGGAACCCGCCCCGGCCAGCAGCAGCAAAGGCCCCTCGGTGCATTCCACCGCTTCTTTTTGTTCCCGATTTAACTCTGTACTTTTATTCATTTCTACCTCAAAATTTTTAAAACAAACTTGCGCCGGTTATTTTCGTCGGCGTTTAATACGCCAAAATCAAGCCGCCAGAATTGGCGTAATTGGAGCTTAAGCCTCTGGTCGCGACCACGATAATATCCTTAAAATTATAAAGCTCCTTGGCCCGGTCCATGACCAGCTTGGCATATTCGGCCGCCTGACAATGCGCGATCACCAATCGTTTTTCGGTTACGTCCCCGCCCAAATCAGCAATCATCGCCACCATTTTTTCAATTGCTTTTTTTACTCCCCGGGCTTTTTGCAGCAGTTCAATCTCACCGTCATTACTGCCCAAAATTAAATTGATATTCAGCACGCTGGCAATCTTGCTTTGCAGCAGGCTAAGCCGGCCGGAGCGCTCCAAATTATCCAATTTTTGCAGCACAAAAACCGTTTTTAACTCGCTGATATACTTCTCCACTTTCTCTACAATTTGCTCAAAATTCAGTCCCTTTTTGATCAATTCTTCCAGCTTAAAAGCAACTGCTACCTGCGTAGACGAGGCCCCCTTGCTGTCAAAAACATGAATGTTTTTAGCCGGGTTTTCTTCCAAATATAAATCCTTAGCCAGCACCGCCGAGGCGTAACTGCCGCTTAGTTTAGAAGAAAGGGTAATGCAAAACACCTCTTCTTCTCCCTGATACGACTGGATATAAGCCTCCGGCGACGGGCAGGCTGATTTTGACAGTTTTTTAGAAGCCGCCTGCTTTTTTAAAAAAGTGTCCACATCCATCGTATCATCATCGACAAAAAACTCGCCGTCAACCTCCAAGGTCAGCGGAACTAAAGTAATCCCCATTTCTCTCTTCATTTTATCAGTAACATCACAGCTACTGTCTGCTACAATTTTATATGCCATATCTTGCTCCTTTTTTAAAGAAGTGTCTGCTCATTTGTCAAACTGCTGTTTTATTTTTCTCATATTTCCCTGCTAAAAGCTTTAATTTCCGCCAAGCACCCGCTCAAATCAAAAACCCGCCCAAAAACTCCGCCTTTTTCGTAAGCAAAAGTTATCCCTTTTGCCCAGCTTTTCCCTGCGGCAGCTTTGCTTTCCGTGCAAACAGCCCATTTAAAAAGGCTTGGCTTTTACGGAACATAGGAAAGCTTTTTAGAATAAAATCCAAAAAGGCAAGTGTTTTGCACATTGATAGGTTAACCAGCGCGAAAAAACTGAACTTATTATATGTTATTTTTCCCCAGCTTTCAAGCCTTTTTATAGAAAATATAATTTATTCTTAACAAAGCTTAAAAACACCAGCTCTACAAGCTGTAAAAAGCCGTCATCGCCTGGATCATATCCTCCATATCCTGCCAGCCGGCCAATTCTCTGGCCGAATGCATGGCTAACATCGCTAAGCCTGTATCAACAATCGGAATCGGCAAATACCGGCTGATCAAAGAGCCTATCGTCTTTCCGCCTGGAATATCGGCATGATTGACAAATTTTTGATATGGCACCTGCGCCCGCTCGCACACCTGCTGCCAAGCGGCGGTACTAAATGCCTCCGAGGCATAAGCCTTGTTGCCGCTTTGTTTAATCACCAGCCCGCCGTTAATCTTCGGCCGGTTAGTCGGGTCGCATTTTTCCGGATAAGCCGGATGGCAGGCATGCGCTCCGTCCGCCGAGATAAAGAAGGAGCGGAGCAGACAATCCGTCCAGGCCGCTTTTTCTATGCCAAGGCCCCGGCGCAACTTTTCCAGCAGCAGGTTAAAGTTCATCGAATCAGCGCCCTGCCGGCTAAGACTGCCGATTTCCTCATGATCGACAAACAGCGCCGCATTTACGCCGGTCTGCGGCGTTCCGGCAATCAGCGCCTGCATGGCGGCGTAAACCATGGCCGTATCATCAATTCGCGGGCAGGAAATAAACTCCTCGTCCGCTCCCACTAATTGCCCGGTTTCAGCGCAATACACAAATAAATCAAAGTCCAAAATCGCCGCCGGCTCGACCTTGAGCTCATCCGCCAACAGACGAAGCAAATAGTTTTCCTTTTCCATTCCCGCTTTTAGCGTAGCCACCAGCGGCAGCATTTCTTTCTGGGCGCTTATGGCTGCGCCCTTATTTACTTCCCGGTTCATATGAATCGCCAGGGACGGAAGAGTGACCACCGGCTTTTGCAAATCAACAATTCTAAGCTCCGGAACCAGCGGCCGGTCGCTGCGCAAGGCAACCGTACCGGCAATACTCAGCGGCCGGTCAAACCAGGTATAAAAAATCGGACCGCCGTATATTTCTATATTTAAGCGGCGATAGCCGTCATTATCCACTTCCGGCGCGGGCTTGAGCTTTAAAGCCGGATTGTCGGTATGCGCCCCGATAATGCGTAAGCTTTCATAATTACCGGCCGCCGCTGTCTGAAAGGCCAGCAGCATCGACGGCGACGTCTGCGTATAGTAACTCCCTCCGGCTTGCAGCCGCCATTCCTCAGTCAGCGGCAATTCCTCAAAACCCGCCTGTTTCAGCCGGTTTTTGGTTTCCCGAACCGTGCAGACCGCTACCGTCGCCTTTTGCATATACTGAAAAAAATCTTGTCCCTTATCCATTTTTCTTTTCTCCCATTCTTTTTAAACCGGGGTAAAGCGCCGCCGAAATCCAAACCGTAGCCGGAATCGTAAACATCAAACCAATGCTGCCCGCCATTGCCCTTAATACTTCAGAACTAACTGAATCATAATTAATAATTTCCGTAAAACTAATATGATAGACCATAAATAAAATAATCAAATGCAGCGACGTACCGACATAGGCCAATATCAGCGTATTGGACATTGAGCCCATAATATCGCGGCCGATGTTCATGCCGGAGCGGATCAACTGCTTGGCCGATATTGCCGGATTCAGCTCCCAGATTTCCCAAAGCGAAGAAGCAATCGACAGCGCCACATCCATAATCGCTCCGATCGAGCCGATAATGATCGTGCCGAACAAAAGCCCCCGATAATCCAGCCAGCGAAAATGCGGGATATAGGCCAGACTAATGGCTGTATCGGCCGCTAAGCCGGTCAGCTGCCCGGCCGCGCCGAAAATCACCGCCAAAAACCCCGCAATCATCACGCCGCTGATCGTTCCTAAGATCGCCGCCGCCGTTTTTTTATGCCAGCCGCTGATAATGGCCAACGTAACCGTAATTGCTGCGGCTGAAATAATGATAGACAGAAAAATCGGCGAAAAGCCCTTTAAAATCAAGGGAATATACGCAAAAAAAATCAGACCGACCGTTACAATCAGCGACAGCAGCGCTTTTAATCCCTGCCGGCGGCCAATAAAAATCATCAGCGCCGCAAATAAAGCAGTAATAACATAAATCGGGGTATCTCTTACCCTTTCTTCAATTTTAACCGTTTCAATCTCATGTTCGGCATTTTCTGTCAGCCGGATTAAAACCTGATCATTAACTTTAAATATATAATTTCCCGGCATAATCATTTCAATCGTATGGCGAACTGTCAGCACCTCGCCGCGGTGCTCGCCGGTTAAAATCTCCAAAACCAAATGCTGATAACGAATATCCGCTTCGGCCGGCACATTACTGCGGATCTCCGCCGTATCGTCATACTGGATTTCACGCACAACCGCTTTGGCGATCACATAATCCTTTTCCTGCATTTTGGCTTCATAAAACGCCCGCAGATCAGTATCATCGTTCTGGGCCGCCGCTTGACCGCCAAAGATTCCCCAAAGCAGCAAAAGCAGCCAGCCCCAAACCGCCTGTCGTCTGTATTTTCTCAAATTAGTCTCCTTTATAAAGGCGAGGAAGACCTGACGGTCTTCCCCGCGTCTTTATTTTCCTTTTTACCTGACAGCCGGCACTATGCGGCCGGAGCCAAAACCATAGCCGCCTCTTTTACATCTTTGATGTAATCGACCTTTTTCGGCGTAATTTGTTTTGCTTTTTTAATGGTTTCCACAAAAACATCCCTGACCGGAACATAGGTTTCATCGACATTGGTCGCATTTTTAAAGTTATAGTTATCGCCGCCAGTAAACATAAAGTCATTTACCACTACCCGATAGGTCTTTTTCATATCCAAAGGCGTCCCGTCAGATAACGTAATCTTGGTGATCCGGTTTTCAAACTCCTTGGAAGAGTCATATTCCACAATCAAACCGCTGAACGCGCCGTCGGTTACATTCGGATTGATGAGGCCGTGGTCGATTGCTTTCTTAATATCTTCGCCCGGCAAATCCATTACCACCAAATAATTGTCAAACGGCATAATCTCGTACATATCGCCCATGGTAATATCGCCCTTTTCCAGAGTCCGGCGCAGGCCGCCGCCATTTTGAATGGCAATCTGCGCGCCGGTTTTTTCCGCCATGACTTCGCACGCCCATCTGCCCAGCAAAGTAACGCCGCCCTTATCTCCCCGGTTATGGGTAAAGGCTTCCGTTGCCTGACCAATCACTTCCTTGGTGATCGGTTCCAGTTCCTTTTGCAAATCCGCATAAAACTTTTCGGTGGCGCTATCCTTTAAGATCACGTCCTTAATATCAGCGCCCTGATTTAGCTTGGAACTAATGACAAATTTCCCGTCTTTCTTTTCAATACTCATAATGCCGACTGTTCTGCCGTAGCAAAAGGCCTGCATAATCTCAACGCCGTTGACCTTACCGGACACCGGCCGGTGGCTGTGCGCCGATAAAATACCGTCCAGCCCTTTGACCTGATTGGCCAAAGTTACCGCGTTACCGGTAATTTCATTGGTCTTGCTGTCCTGATCGGAGTCAATATGGGTCAAGGCAATGATGACATCCGGCTTACCCTCTTTGGCTTTGCCGGCCTTTAAATAATCCACCCATTCCTGCGCCGTCTTGACCGGATCGGCAAAGGTATAACCGGCGGTTGCGCCCTTACTGACCAGGGAAGGCGTATCAGGATGCGCCAGCCCAATCAAACCAATTTTAATCCCGGCTTTTTCCACAATCATATACGGCTCTGTCCATGCGGCCGGTTTGCCGGTTTTCTGATCAATGATATTGGCGGCTACATATTTAAAATTGCCCTCTTCCGCCCATTTGGGAATTCTTTCCGAGCCCCAGTCAAACTCATGGTTGCCGACGGCCGAAGCGACGACCTGCATGCCTTTCATCATGGCGCTGACCGGCTTACCGTATGTCAAATTGGACTCGGCTGTGCCCTGATAGTTATCGCCACCGGAAAGCACAAAGGAATTGGGGTTTTGCGCCATATATTCATTGACAAAGCCCACCAATTTGCTCATGCCCATATTTCTCTTACGGCCGGTAATTTCTTCTTTAATATTACCGTGAAAATCATTAAAATAAATGATGTCGACCCGGTTCTCGGCTTGGGTCAATTCCTTTAAACCCAGCTCTTTGGCCTTTTCCTTGGAAATAAGGCCGCGGTAAATTAAGAACTGGCCCAAGGTTTCATTGGCCACGCCGGCCTGCATCGGCGCATTTAACGCGTTTAAAATAATGGCTGCCGCCGCTCTTTTGCTGAGCGGTGTTTCAATATCGGTATCGGCCGCTACCAGCCCAAACTCCTTGGCTAAGCTGTCCGCTGCTTCCCAAGCTTTTTTGCCGTTATGCTTTAACGCCCGCAGCAGGAAAGTAATAAAATCATGCTGCGTCAGCTTGGCCTGCGGGTCAAACTCTTTTTCGTTCTTGCCGGTCGTGATATTCAGGGAAAGTCCCAAACCGGCGTAGCCTTTAAACCATTCCGGCACATCTTCGAAAGTATTTAATTTAACATATTCTTCCTTTTCCGCCTCGACCTGCGAATAGCCGATGGCTTTTAGCACCATGGCCAGGCCTTCCGCCCGGGAAAGCTGAGCGTCTAATTTTTCCGCCGTATTCCCCTCTTTGTCCAATAAGTTCAATTCCTGCAAGCTGTTTACTGCGTCTCTTTCCGCCGCCCGCACAAAACCCGGCGCCGACAGGCACAAAATAAGCGCCATCAGTATTGCTGCATACTTCCTCATAGAAATACCTCCTTTAAAACAACCCTCAAAAAAATAATTTCGCTTATCCCTCTGAAACGACTCTTATTTTAGCCATTTCCGCTTCCGTCCGTTTTCTCATAAAAACAAACCTCCTGCCGGGTATTCCGCGAAATTATCTGTGTCATGTTTAATTATAATATAAATTTTTCCGGCCGTCAATTTCCAACTGAAAACTTTTCCATTTTCCCCTTATTTTTCCTTGTTTTTTCCATGCGCCTGCAAAAACGCGCTTTTTCTCCGACCGGATTATTCGGGGATAATCTCAATCTCCCAGTGATTTTGATACGCCTTGCCCGCTGATAGGGCAATCAAATCCGCCTTCTTTTCCAAATCCTCAATCACTCCCTGCTCGGCCGGCAGCGAACTCCACGGCTCAATGCAGACAAAACCGGCTTCAGTATGCGGCCGGTGCCAAATCGCCAAATAGGTCATATCTGGAAAAGCGACCCTGATTTTAGCCGCCGCTTTTTCGCTCCGGATCAAAACCTCTTTGCCCATCTCCCTTAAAATCAAAGCGTCCTGATCAAACAAATCATGGCGCAAAGCCATCCGGCCGTTTTTAACCGCCGGACAAACCACTTCTTCCCTGGTCATAAAATATTGCGGCGACAGCAGGATTTGCTTAACTTCTTCCCTGGTGAAGCTAATCTCATAATCCTCAAAAGACAGCCCTTTGTCAATCGGCAGTTGAAATCCGGGATGGCCGCCGACCGCAAAATACATGGTCTTGTCATCTTTATTTTCCACAATATAGCTGTATTTAATGGTTTGACCGGATAATTCATAGCGCACCAAAAAGCGAAAATGAAAGGGATATACCGCATAGGTTTCCGCATTATCGGTGATGGCCAAGGTTACGGCATCCGGCTTTTGCCCCTCAGCTGTAAATTCCATTCCCTTGGCAAAGCCGTGAATTTCCATCGGATAGCTTTGCCCCTGATAGGTATAAACGCCGTCCGTCATGCGGCCGCAAAAGGGAAATAAATTGGTCGCCCGGTTTTTCCAGATACTTTCTTCGCCCTGCCATAAATATTCCTGACCGGTTTGAGCTTTAATCGACCACAGCTCCGCGCCCCGTGAATTAATCTCTACTTGCAGCTTGTCGTTTTTAATTTGATAAATCATTTTTTCTCCTTTTTGGCTTATTTTTCCTATGTCATACTGACAAATCGACTCTGTCCTTTTGCTCTTACGCTATGGTATTTTTATTATCGGATGGCTGCGGCGAATGCCTCGGCAGGTATTATATCTTTATATTATATAAAAAAAATTCTAATTTTTCAATTCTCATTTTTACTAATTTTACGAAAAGCTTTGATCGGCAATTTTCCTCGTCTTTTATCATAATGCAGCCCCCCACCGCTGATTTTTTTGACTTTCCGCTAAATTGATGATAAAATAGGCGAAGAAAATAAGCTGCTGCTCCCGCAAGCAAATAGTTAGCTTTAGCCAGTGGCTTATCTAAGATATAAAGAAAATATAGAAATGAGGACTCCATTATGCTGCTGTCGGTCAAAGACCTATCCTTTGCGTATGTTGAAGATTGGATTTTAAAGGATCTATCCTGCCATATTAACGAAAATGAAAAAATCGCCCTGATTGGCAATAACGGCGCCGGAAAAACCACTTTATTCAAGATTCTAACCGGCGAGCTGACGCCTACTGCCGGTCAAATTTATCAAAAATCCGGTATGCAGCTTGGCTATTTGGCGCAAAACGCTGAGTTTGAATCGGTTAAAACTCTGTATGACGAGCTGTACTCAGCCAATGCTGAAATTGTTGCTCTGGAAAAAAAACTGGCCCGGCTCAATGAACAATTGGCTTCCCCGGCTAATGACGAAGAAACGCAGCTCCGCTTAGTTCATGAATATGACGAACTGCATCAGCGTTTTGACCAATTAGACGGTTACAGCTACAAAAGCTTCGTTCACGGCATTCTGCGCGGTTTGGGCTTTGAAGAAGACCGCTTTAGCCAGCCGGTCGCCACCCTGTCCGGCGGTCAAAAGACCCGCTTGGCACTGGCCAAGCTCCTGCTGCAAAAACCGGATTTATTGCTGCTGGACGAGCCGACCAACCATTTGGATTTAAAGGCCATCACCTGGCTGGAAAGCTTTTTAGCGGAATATCAGGGAGCTTTGTTTATTATCAGTCATGACCGTTATTTTTTAGATAAAGTAGTCAACCGGGTTTTTGAGCTGGCTTTCGGGCAATTAGATTTTTATGAGGGCAATTATTCTTATTATTTGGCGCAGCGGGAGATTCGGCAGGAGCTCGCGGAAAAAGCTTATCTCAATCAGCAAAAAGAAATCGACCGGCAGCAGAATATCATTGATACCCTGCGGGCGCGCAACCGGGAAAAGTTCGTGCGCCGGGCGGAAAGCCGGGAAAAACTTTTAAATAAAATAGAGCGCTTAGAAAAACCGCTTTCCGCCGGCGAAGCCATGCAAATTTCCTTTTCGCCTAAACAAGAATCCGGTCATGACGTGCTGGCGCTGGAACATATTAACAAAGCCTTTGGGAAATTAACTTTATTTCGGGACTTAAATTATCAGGTTTTTAAAGGCGACCGGATAGCGCTGGTCGGCGAGAACGGCAGCGGCAAGACCACGCTGCTGCGCATCCTGCAAAGTGAAATCGCGCCGGATGCCGGTACTGTCCGTTTGGGTAAAAATGTGCAAATCAGCTATTATGACCAAGAGCACAGCAACTTAAACCCGAATAACAGCCTGTTTGACGAAATCTCCGATCAGTTCCCCAAAATGACCAACGCCGAAATCCGGAACCTTTTAGCTGCCTTTTTATTTACCGGCGATGATGTTTTTCAAAAAATCAGTTCTCTGTCCGGCGGAGAAAAGGGTCGTTTGTCCCTCGCTAAGATGATGCTGGCCGAGGGAAACTTCCTGCTGCTGGACGAACCGACCAACCATCTTGACCTGGTTAGCCGCGAGGTCTTGGAAAACGCGCTGGCGCATTACAGCGGCACGATTTTATTTATTTCTCATGACCGCTACTTTATCAATCAGATTGCCACCAAGGTTGCAGAACTAGAAAATCAATGCTTAACTGAGTATTTGGGTAATTATGACGATTTCATAGCCAAAAAAAGCGAACGTCAAGGTTTGGCGGCGGCCGGCGAAATGGCCGTCGCTCCGACCCGGCCGGCCAGCTTTTTAGACTTGGCACCTTCCAACCGAGTCGGCAGCAGCAAATCCGAGGAAAGCCGCGCCAAAAAGGACTGGCTTCAGGAAAAAGAAGAAAAAGCCCGCAGTCAAAAACGGATCAGCCGGCAAAAAAAGCTGGAGGAAATGATTGATCAAACCGAGCAGCGCATCGGTGAACTGGATCTTTTGCTGGCCAGTGAGGAGGTTTTTACCGACTATGAAAAGGCGCATGAAATTTCCATGCAAAAAGAGCAGCTGGAGGAAAAGCTGCTGGGATATTATGAAGAACTGGATGAGTTAATCAACTAAACTTACGCAGTTCTTTTTTCAGGTAGGTGCCAACTGTTTTCGCAAAGTTTTTTAAATCCTTAATATAGGCAAAGTCCTGACCGTATATTTTTTGCTGGGCGGGAAGATCGGTTTCCAGGCCGGTGAAGATGCCAAGGACGGAAATGCCTTGCAGCCGCAGTTTCCTGACTTCGGCGGCGGTGTCTTTCACTGCGGCCTCGCCGCTGTATTCATGGATTTCAATGCTTTCGGCGGCCTTTTTAAAAACTCTGACATCATTGGGCTTGCCGTCGCTTAAAACAATTAAAATCTTATTTTCCTCCGGCCGTTTGGACATTCGCTCGGCGACTGCCCGCAGGGCAAAGCCATCCCGGTTCATACCCGTTCCGAAAAAGTCAAATATTTTTTTATTTTGCTCACGGGGCGAATCATAATCCTTATACTGCCTTAAAATCGTATAATCCAAAAAAGTAGCATAAGCGCTGATCCGGCAAGGAATTTTGCATAGGCTTAGCGCTTCGGCAATAATATAGCCCTGAAAAGCCACCTGCGCCTGCCTTTCGCTTTGTGAGCCGCTCCCGTCCAGCAAAAGCTCAACCGCAAAATTGCCGATTTCATTTTTGATTTGCCGCTGAAAAATCGCGCTGTCACGCAGCCGCTCCGCCCGCCAGGCCAGCCCTGCCTGAAAACGGCCATTCTCGGCGCGATAGCTTTCTTCCTGACTGTCCGGCTGCAAAGCGCTTAGTAAAAGCAGCCGCATATTTTCAGTATGGCGGCGGCAGATATGATAATTTTGTTCCCAATATTCCACGTTCAAACGCCTTTGCTCCTGCACAAAACGAAGCTGATATTCACTGGCCACTGTGGCAAAACTGCCGTCGCTGATATATAACCGCTTAGACTGATGAATGCCGGTGCAAATTCGCTGTTCAATTTGCTCTATTTCCGCCCTGGGTAAGAGCAAATCGCCAAAAAACTGCCAGACCTTTTCCCGATCCGTCAGTTTCTTTTTCTTCGGCGGATCCCCCAGCAGAGCGCTCTTTTCCCGCTCCCGCTCCAAATATTCAGCCGACGCTTTGCCGCGGTAGCTGTTGGGATTAAACTCGGCATCGACAATTTTAATTTGTTCGGCTTCCGTTCCGGCACTGGTACGTTTTTTCTGAAAAAAGCACTCCTCCGGCTGATACCCGAACGGCATGGTCTGAACGGCCGGGCCTTCCGCTGCGCTGCCGGTCAGTGCGTCCGTCCAATGTTTTTCCCGGAAATACCGGGCGTAAAGTTCCTCTAAAGCCGCCAGCAGTCCGGCCGTATCCGGCGCTGCCGCCGCTATCTGAAAAATATCGGCCAGCAAAGCTTTCAGCCAGCGCTCCTCTTTCGATAATTTCCCTAATTTTTCTGCTCCGTAAGCCCATTCCACCATTTCGGCGGCACCGGCCAACGCCCCCTCTTTCGGCTGCGCCGCTGTCTGATAGTATAAGCCAGAAAGCTCCTTAATTGCCGGCCTTTTCCGGTACAGCTTAGGCATACAGTATTCTTCCAGGGCAATCCACAAAATCCGGGAAAAAACCGGATAAAAATTAGGCTTAGCTGCTAAATAGCCAAGAAACCGGTTAATCAAAGCCGCATCGGCATATAAAAAAACCGCCGCCCATAAAATTGCGTCATGCCTGGCCCGAATCCATTCCGGCAGCCAAAAAGTCTCCGGCAGCGTTTGCCCGTAATCGTCCTGTACTGTCCAAAAAATATTTTGACTGCGCAGCTTTAATTCTTCGATTTGTTCTTTTGTTAATTCTGTATTCCCCATTTTTTTCTTTCCGCCGTCTGCTTATTTTCCCTGTTAAGACCCTCGCTTTTTCGCTCAGCGCATGCCTGCCGACAAGCGCCAAACAAACGGCCGCTCTTTTGCCAAACATAAGTCCGGTTCCCGCAAGCAGCAAATGCTAAAAACTTTCTTTCCGCTCAGCGACCGGCCTGCCGAACAATCCCCAGCAAACGGCCGCTCTTTTGCCAAACACAAGTCCAGTTCCCGCAAGCAGCAAATACCAAAAGTTCTTTTCCGTTCAACGCCCGCCGGCTGAGCGCCCCCAGTAAACAGCCGCTCTTTTTTAGGAAGTAAACATTTTCGCACTACTTTGCGGCAGGCGCAAATCAATCACGTCCTGCACCAGCTCCTTTTCAAATTCATCAAAAACCCGATCCACGATTCCCATTTTTAAAGCAATTCGCGGCGCTAAGCCCCGTTTCATTGCCCGGATCGCTCCCAAAAGACCGCGAAAGTCAATGGCTTTCGTTGAAATTTCCGAATGGAGCGATTTCTTTTGCAGATCCAAAAAAATCCCGGCCAAGGCGGCCACCGCTTCAGGCGTTAAATCCGGAAACTCCGTTTGTAAGATGATCTGAATCGTCTCGGCCGACAGCGGCGGCACGTCAATCACCATAAACCGAGAAGCAAAAGCCTCATTCATTTCCTTGGTGCCGATATAGCCATAGTTCATGGTGCCGATAAAACGGGCGGCTTCATGGAGCTTGACGGCATGATAGCCCGGCACATCCATTTGCCGCCGATGGTCAAGCGCCGGATAAAGTACGGCAATCGCCTCGTTTTTCGCCATATTAACCTCATCCAGCACCCCAAACCCACCGTAAAGCGCGCACTGATAAATACTGCCCGGCCGAAACCGCACCTCCCCGCCGGTAAACGTATCTGTGCCGATTAAATCGCTGTGATCGGTATTGGTGTGAAAGGAAACCGTCCACTGCGGCCGGCCGAAGGCCGCCGCCAGGTTTTCCGCCAATACGTTTTTACCGGTTGCTTTCATGCCGGACAAAAGCAGATTATCCCCGTCCAGCAATGCCGCCAGCGCCATTTCCCAAATCTCCCGGCCATGGTAGCGATAACGCGGCTGCGGAATCCGGTCTTTGACCCGATCGGCCGTTTGATAAAACCGGCGAAAGGCCTTTAAATCTTCAATTAAGTGATCACTGATTCCCTGTTCGATTAAAAAATCAATCATGATTTCTCCTTTTTTCCTATCAAATTGCAGCAATTCAGGTAAGCCCAAAACATCTTTCATTTATAATCCCCGCTGCAAAGCTTTCGCGAATAGTTCTTAATTTTCCTCCTTTTATACTACCGCTGTCTTGATTTAATAGAGAATATACCTTATTTTAAATACCTTATCTTCCATTCTTTTTTTACCTTAGCCATATTCTCCAACCGCTCCAGCTCCTGATAATCCAGCACTAACTCAGTCTTTGTTATTACTTCCGTCACCAGATTTACCTTCTGCTTTTGAAATCTATCATCCTGCCTAATAAAATAAGCCAGTTCCGCAAAGATTTGATCAAGCAAATTGGCGTCCAACTCTCCTTCTTCGGCCAATGTATAGCATTGTTTCGGAGTAAGTGACTGCTCTTCAAACAAATAATAATGAATGTCAAAACTGCTTTCTGTCACATTGGCATAAAGCACAGCTTTATCAAACACAGGTGGTAAAACCTTCTTCAGCTTATCATATATTTTAGTTTCTAACTTCATCCGAGCCTCCTATTTCACTTCATATACCTTATACGATTTTTCACAGTTTTCTTCTTCCAGCACTCCAACCGTTACCTTATATGGACTACCCATGTCATCATATTCGGTCTTAACCGAAGTAATTGTCATGGTACTGCCCTCATCATACATATCATCAAACTCTTTCTTTAATGCTTGATAATCTTCTTCTGGTATTTTATTCCGGACGTCATTTAGCAGTTCCAAAGACTTTGGCTCATTTTCAAATTGGACTTGGACTGCCTTATCTTCTATTTTGTAATTTGCCGTTATCTTTGACGGCCGGTTAGAATCCTCTTTATATTGCAACTGGACTTCCAGTTTAACTTCTTTTTCCTCTTTTAAGCCACGTAATATTTCATTTTCCATTTTTTTATAATCACCGCGGTTAATCGTTCGGCGCATGGGAACAAGATTCTCAATTCCCTCAGGACCGCCCAGCACCCTGCCGACAATATGTCCGCCGTCATCATCATTTCTTCTTTCACTCCCACCGGCTTCAATTTGGTCTTTTATATTGCGGATCCCATCTTCTGTGTATTGAGGTTTGGCTTCACATTTGATAATCCGGCCTTTATCATCTAAGTAATATTTACTACCATTTCTCTCATATTCCATATTGCCAAAAATTTCATTCAGTTTTTCTACTATCTTTTCTCGGAAAACTCCCTCGTTTGACGGTTGCTGTACATGTTCTGGCTTTTCTGATACTAATAAGTTCTCACTTATCTCCCCCTGCGAACTTGGGCTTAGATTTTCTACTGAATCAACCATAAATTTTTTATTCCAGAACTCTTGGGCTTCTGCTAAACTAATCTCATTCTGGGGTTTTATGTTTTTGAAATTACCGATTTCTACCTTTAATAAACCTTGTTCCGCCGCATCCAATGCTTTTCTAATATACACCGCTAAAACACTCTCCCTTCTTTACTATATATTTCTGTAAATCTAAGAAAAATATTCGTATATTCTCGGTTTCTCAACGACTGCTCATTCATAATATGCGCTAACAGCAAATCAATCTGTTCTCCGGAATAGCTTTTAATAGAAGGATTTAATTTATCAACCACCTCTCTCACCCATAACGAGATGTCATCAATCTCTCTTGCCGCTTTCACCGCCTTCTCTGCTTCAAAAAACTCATAGGCAAAGTGTCCTAACATTTTAAAAGCATTCCTTTTATCCGTTTTCAGATAGTCCAGAAAACTACACTTGATTTTTGCATTTAGATTGGAGGTAAGTACAATGTCCCTTAATTTAAAATCTTCCGCTTGATTTTTTGGATGTCGGATTTCTCCTGTCATCAGCCAATCCAATAAAACTTCCTTCGCATTTATAAACGGCTGATTGATTTCTATGATATTTTCATTTTTACGCTCGTTTTTTTGTGCTTTATCAACCTTGCATAATACCGCCTCAATCCAATCATTTTGATACACTGCCGCAATTCCAAGCTCCAGTTTGGCTAACTCCATAACTTGATCCTCTTTTAACGCCATTGCTTTCCCCACCAATTCGCGATCTGCTTGTTCCGGCAGCCGATGCACGATTTTGGTATTCGTATTGCGAATAACCGCCTTGTCTAAGAGTTCAGGCGCTTGATCCACAATAATGAAGCTTTCTCCAAAAGCTCTTAACTCTGCAATTGCATTCGTCAGCATTTCCACAGATTTCCCAAGTAAGTTTGAAGACTCCGCTGTTTGCTCTAAAGATGTTCGGCGTAACAAATTATGAGCTTCTTCCAAAACCATAATATGTTCTAAATTTTCTACATTCGGCTCTTTCTCCGATAACCGATATTCCTGCAATTTTAAAAGCAAAACCCCCATAATTAAAGATTTTGTTTCTACCGACCCTACCCGGCTTAAATCAACAATTACATTTTCATCAAATAAATCCTCATCCGATAGAGCATTATTTGAAAAAATTTGACCAGTTACTCCGTTAGTCAATGAATTAAGCCTAGATATTAATGCCCCCGTATAATCCCCTCTGGTTTCGTCAGAATAATCACTACTCCTTAAAATAAATTTTACTTGCTCCATAACATCAACAAAGCTTGGGAATAATCTATCTGAATATTTGTTTTGAGAAAAACAAATATCCCAGCCAGCCGCTTCATACGCCTTGATGACCGCATCTTTTAAAATTGCCGGCATGGCGGCATACATCGGCCAACATACATTAAATATCTCCGCCAACCGGTCAATATGCTCACTCACTGAAATATTCTTAGGAAAAGCAAATGGATTTAATCTTAAAAGCAGTGTGTATTGCGGATTCGTTCCATATACCTTGACCCGTTCGTACCCACCCAGTATATTTTTATATTCCCCTTTTGCCGGCTCAATCACCATAAATTTAGGAGATGCCGTTCCATCGTTTTGCAAACAAAGTTTTTGGATCATGCCTGCCACTGTATTAGTCTTGCCAGTGCCGGTGGAACCTGTTACGAAGACATGAGAGGTTAGATTTTTTTTCGATAAATCTACCTTGGAATTGTTTTCCTCTTTATGCATATGATAAACTTTTCCCAACATCAAATCTCTGTCTATCTCATTGTAGGAAGAAATATTTCGGCCAAAAGCGGCTGTTTCTACAACCGATAATCCATTAATTGATTTACTCGGAAAGTTTAACGCTCTCGCCAATTCTTTTCCTGATAAACTCGTCGTCGCCGTCACCCAAGATGGGTAAACAAATCTTTCCGAACTACTGTTTCCCGCATCATTCAGGCAAAATTCCGGATGCTGGAGTCTGAAAACTGATTTTAAAATTGACATTGCCTGCTCTTTTTCTTTCCTAAAATCTCTTTTGGGCGGCAGATCACCGCGCCATATATTAACCGCTGACTGTGCCAAAAAAGATTCCTCTCCCTGCGAAAGCGCTAAATATGTATGAGCCACATTGTTCGTCACCATAGAATCTTCTGAAATGACATAAGCAGCAAAATCCCATAACCCCAAAGCGGCGCTTTGCTCCAAGCGAAACAATTGCTTTTCCAATAATTCCAGCGCATGTTTTACGCCATAATTTACATAGTTCTGCGTAATTCCTTCATTTTTCCCTAATGTAACTGTAACGCTGGATCCTCTGGCAAAATTAACTCCGCCATTAATCCCAAAATTAAATATATTACTAACTCCATTACTAACTGCTTTTCCAGCAGTTTTTATAACTGACGTTGTATCCGATTTTGTCTCCGATTTACCCCCGCCGATCACAACGGCATTAACTTCTATTGATCCGGTTACTGATCTGGTTGTAGACTCTGCGTTACCGACTGATTCACTTATACTATCACTATTCGTGCTCCCCGATTGATTTCCGGCGCTTAGTCCTAAATTAAAGCCTACCGTTGCAGACGAACTGTTTCCTTCCATTTCTGTTACGGTATAATTAGTTTGCCAATTGGCATAAGGCGAAAGAGCATTATACAATTCGAATAATCTATTTTTTCGCTTTGTTTGTTCTCTAACCGGTGTTGCTAATAAAACCAAAACATATTCTTCTTCTTTTTTTGTCGGTACAATTCCATCCAATAATTTTTCAATTGTTTGGCTTTTATATTTCTCTGATTTTTCCGTGGCCAGATTTGATACCAACGCTACTGTTTTACAAGTTTTATCCGTCCATTCTTCTTCCAGATCATCTTGATCCTGTAAACATTCCGGAACATTTTCCGAATTTTTATCAATAATCTCTGCTCCCGGAAAATTCCCTTTTAACGCGCCTATAATTCTCTCTTTATAGGATCTTACCTCATTAATATCCGATTCGTCGCCATTATTAACAACCGCCAGATAAACGGAACATCCCTCTATCTTTCTATAATAAATCAAAGCAATATTGCATTCTTCCTCACTTAAAACCTGATAAATATTCATCAGCTTTTCAATATTGTCCTCACTTGGATCTTTTACCCATTTGCAAATTTCAAAATAAGTAATTCGATCATTTGCCTTAAAATAAGGGGCTTCTTCTATCGGCAAATATAAATTGGAAATTTGGGGAAAATAAGTATTAAAGATTTCAATGCCTGCCGCTTCTAAGTTCCTAAATGTATTGATTTCACTATTGTTCGGCATTTCTGATAAATATTTTTTTCTCTTTTCATCTATTTCTTCCACTTGAGACGGACTAAGTTTAGATAAAGATGTCACACCATCAGCCGCTGCCCCGGCTATTTTATTGACTCCCTCAACTACTGTATTCCTAATCTTTGTTAAAATCCCCATTTTGCTATTTGGTGATAATTAAAGCTTCAAATTATCGCCCTCCGCTCCTGTCTTCTAACGTCCA
>CAUVDV010000024.1:0-20997 GCA_963550755.1 uncultured Lachnospiraceae bacterium | reverse complement strand
GGAAAATCGTTTATCAGGGATTTATCACTGCGGAAAATTGTTTTAAACATGGTGACAATGAAAAGAAATTTGAATACGTTGTTGCTTTAGCACGAGAAAATATTCCGGCGCCGTTTAACGCTTTTATTTCCGTAAAATTACTAAAGGCCGTAGTTCAGGCGTGGTTTGATTTGGTAAAAGACCTGCTGGATGATGGCCGAATTAACCAGTCAAGCAAGGTAAAGCCAAAGGGGGAGATAAAAAATGCTGAAATCATTAACCATCATTGACGGCATCATTCAAGATGAGGAGATTGATGGAATACCCATTAAAATCGCTATCGTGCAGCCAAGAGGCAAAGCGAATGTGCGGACACTGGTAAAAATGCGGGAAGTTATCGGCATTACCAATCATAACACCGCCAACACCGCACCAACGGCAGGAGATAAGGCGCACGCAAGATATTTGCAAAACATAGAAAATACCGACAGTGCTTACATATCGGTTCATCTATTTGTTGATGATGATAGTATCACGCAATGTGTGCCGCTCGATGAGTTTTGCTATCATGCCGGGGATGGGGGTGGGGACGGCAATCGCAAGACGATTGCGATTGAGATTTGCGAGAACCGGAACTATATGCAAGCGGAAAAAAATGCGCAAAAGCTAAACGCGGCTTTGCTTTTGACCTATCCGCAACTGAAAGTCTTTAAACATCAGGATTGGAGCGGCAAGTTCTGCCCGCGGAGGATTTTAAGTCGGCCGAACGGATGGCAGGACTTTACGGCTGGGATTTATAAACTGGTGGATGAAGCAAAAAAAGCCGCCAATGTGGTTAAGGTGGGTTATAATGGTCAGATGTACGAGCTGGCCGGCCAGATGATCGACAACAAAAACTATGTCGGCATTCGGGAGTTGGCGGAAAAGGTTTTTAATAAGGCTGTGGAATGGGATAGCAAAAATAAGGTGGTGGTTATTACGGATAAGTAGGAATTTAAACATTGAAAGATATTATCAAGCTGTGCTATAATACCTTTAATATAAGAGCGATAAAACCTTGCACTTGTTTAGTGTTATCGATAGAACGGAGAGGCGAAAGTTTTGAACAAGATTAAAATACCGCTGGCCGTAGCCGAGGTGCTGGCGATTTTACAGGCCGGCGGCGAGCAGGCTTATATCGTTGGCGGCTGCGTGCGGGACAGTATCATGGGGCAGGAGCCGAAGGACTGGGATATTACTACGTCGGCCCGGCCGCCGCGGATTAAGCAGCTTTTTCCCAAAACAGTGGACACCGGGATTAAACATGGCACCGTTACGGTGCTGCACCGGCGGGAAGCGATTGAGGTAACGACTTTTCGAGTGGACGGGCAGTATGAGGATCATCGTCACCCCAAAGCGGTTAGTTTTACCGATTCTTTGAAAGAGGATGTGGCCCGGCGCGATTTTACGGTCAATGCCATGGCCTATTCGCCGCAGCGGGGTGTGATTGACTATTTCGGCGGGCAAGCGGATTTAAAAAAAGGCTTGATCCGCTGCGTCGGCCAGGCTGAGGAACGTTTTGAGGAGGACGCTTTGCGGATGCTCCGGGCGGTTCGCTTTGCCGCCGCGCTTCACTTTCAGATTGAGGAAGCGACAGCGGCGGCGATTTGTCAGAAAAAAGAATTGCTTCAGGCGGTCAGTCAGGAGAGAATTCGGGTAGAGTTCGTTAAAACTTTAGCCAGTAATCATCCGGAGTATTTGTCCTATTTTGCGTGGTATGGTCTGGCGGCTTATTTTATCCCGGAGCTCCCGCTCCCGCCGAATGCGGCAGCCGATTTTTACCGGCGGCTAAAAACACTGGAGCCGGAGGGATTAACCAGACTTACCTATTTATTTTGCGCTGGGGAGAAAAAACTGCCGGCGCCGGCCGTAAAGCTGATTTTGCGCCGTCTGACCTTTGATAACCGGACGGTGGGTATTGTCACGGCAGTCGTACAGCATCATGATTTAGAAATTCAGTTAGAGGATTATTTTTTTCGCTGCCAGCTTTCCCGGCTGGGAGAGGATGTGTTTACGATTTTGCTGCGCTTGGCCGCAGCAGGCGGCCGGGTTTCCCGGCCGGAGGCGGAAGCCTATCTGGCCAGAGCCAGGCGCCAGCCGGTGCGGATTGCGGATTTGGCGGTAGATGGCCGGGATATTATGACTTTGGGGATCGGCGAGGGCAAACGGGTCGGCGAATGCTTAAATCAGCTTTTGCAGATTGTTCTGCGCGATCCGGCGGCCAATACCAGAGAGCGGCTGCTGAAACTGGCGGCCGGTAAGCTGCAAGGGTCAAATCCGCAGGAATAATATATAGAGCAAAACTTTGGCTGCCGCTTTATCAAGCGCCGCAAGCGGCAATATTGGCCGGTGCTTTAGTCAAAAATTGGAGAATATACTTAATTTTCCGCCGGGAAGTTTTGGTACTTGGTGCAAATGCGCAGCTTGCCGAACGGCTTTGGCATAGGAGAAAACGGAGCAATTATTTAAAATATCAGAAAGGAGAATATCATGGAGCAAAAAGCAAAAAAAACGATTTTGTTTGTTACCTCAGAGAGCGGCCCGTATAAAGCTTCCGGCGGGCTGGCTGATGTGGCGGAGGCACTGCCAGTGGCGTTTCAAAAACGACATGTCAATATGGTCAGGGTCATGCCCAAGTATAAAGGAATTGAGGAAAAGTATCAGCTGACCAAGCTTCATGAGTTTATCGTTGAGATCACTAACCGGCCGATGGTAGCGGCAGTGTATGAGCATGAGCTGGATGGGATCAAGACTTATTTTATCGGCAACGCGCCTTTTTTTGAAAGGGAAAAGCTGTATGGCTATGAGGACGACAGCGTGCGCTTTGGCTTTTTTTGCAAGGCGGTGGTAGAAATGCTGATTTCCATTGGTTTAAAACCGGACGTCATCCATGCTAATGACTGGCAGACGGCGCTGATTGGCATTTTTTTAAAGCAGGATTATGCTTCGCTGGACTTTTACCGGGATATCAAAATGGTCTTTACCATTCATAACTTGCAGTATCAGGGCGTGTTTGAACGGGATGTGCTGGAAAAGCTGAACTTATCGCCGAAATATTTCAACAGCGAGGCAGTCGAGTATTACGGCAAGGTTTGCTTTATGAAGGCGGGCATTGTTTATTCCAACGCCATCACCACGGTCAGTCAAACATATGCCAAGGAAATCCAAACGCCGGAGTTTGGCTATGGTCTGGATGGACTGCTGCGCAAATACTCGCATAAGATCTACGGCATCATCAACGGAATTTATTATGATAAGTACGATCCGGCCACCGATGAAGCGCTGGCGTTTCCGTTCAATATCAAAAATTATAAACAGGAAAGAATTAAACAGCAGAAAGCCTTTCGGGAGCAGATCGGCCTGATGCCGTCGGCGGAACCGCTGATGGGCGTGGTTACAAGGCTGGCCGAACAAAAGGGAATTGACCTCATTTTGGCGGCCATGAAAAAACTGGCCAGGGAGGGCATTCAATTTGTGGTTTTGGGATCGGGCGAAATTTATTATGAGGTGGCTTTAAAAGAGATGGCCAAGCAATATCCCGGCCAGATTGTAGTGATCACCGAGTTTAATCCGGCGGTTGCCCGCCAGATTTACGGGTCGATTGATATGTTTTTAATGCCGTCCTTGTTTGAGCCTTGCGGCCTGTCGCAGATGTACAGTCTGCGTTACGGTGCGGTGCCGATTGTCCGCAATACCGGAGGATTAAGCGATACGATTATCGGATATGAGGACGATCCGGAGCGGGCTACCGGTTTTCGTTTTGCTAATTATTTTTCCAATGATTTTATTGAGGCGATCCGGCGGGCGATCAGCTGCTTTAAGGAGCCGGAAGTATGGCGCGAGATTATGCAAAGAGGCATGGAAACTCGCTTTTCATGGGACGGCAGCGCCAAGGAGTATTTGGCCTTGTACCAGGAGATTTTAAAGGCGGAAGAATAGTAAAAGCAGGAAAAGACGATTTTTGTTCGCCAAAAGCCTGTATTTGCGCTTAGCTGGCGGGGTACTCACGCTGAAATACGCGGCGTTTGACAGGGGAAAGCTAAGTTAAGGTTTAAGAACGGAGAAAACAGTGAAGAAAGCGCTAACTGTGGCGGCGGTGGGTATCCTGCTGCTGCTTTTGGCCGGTTATATTTTTTATGTCCGGCCGCATTATTATTTGTTTAATGGCGGAAAGATTAAGTTCACACCGGAGCTGCGGCAGGAATTGATTCAGGGGCAGTATACGCAAATTTTGCCCTATGAGAACGCTCTTTATTTTTGCAGCCGGGAGGGTTTGGAAAAAAAGAATTTAGACGGCAGCAGCCAGTGGACGAAACCTTTTCAAATGCTGGCTCCATTCCTGAAGCAGGCGGGCGATTACCTGGTGGTAGCTGATATTTTAGGGCATGACGCGCTGCTTTTTCATAAGAATGGTTTTTTGACCAGCGTGCGGGAAAACTTTCCGATTGTCAGCGCTTGGCTAAGCGAAAGCGGGCAGTTAGTTTTGGTGCTGGAAGCGGATTTGGAAAACCGGATCAAGATATATAATAAGGATGGCGTGCCGCTGATTGAACGGGGCTCGATTTTGAGGCAGGACGGTTATCCGGTAGCGGCGGCGCTCTCTGATGATGGCCTCAATCTGGCGACTTCCTATGTTGATGCGTTAAACGGCGATATTCGCTCGAAAATAACGATGTTTGGTTTTGCCGATTATCATGAGGATTTGGATGAATTTATTATTCGGGCGGATGTTTATGAAGCAGAACTGATGCCGGAACTGCATTATTTTGGCCAGAAAATGTTATGGGTGATCGGCAGCCGTTCCGCTTACCTATATCCGATGTCGGGCAGCAAAGAAATTTATACCGCGCCGTCCGTGATTGCTTTAGAGGGAGATCTGCTGGCGGTGCATTATACCGAAAAGGAAACGCTGCTTTATACCGATACTAAAGAAATTGGCGAGCGCCGTTACCGGCTAAAGGTATACCGGGCAAGCGGTGAGTTATTGCAGGAGTTTGCCTTCGCCCAGGCGCCCAATCTGATCAGCGCCCAGGCCGAGGAATACTTTGTGGCCGATCAAGAGAAGATCAGCAAGTATCAGGGCAGCCGGCTGATTTGGCAATATCCCTTTCATGAACGGCTGGATGCTTTTTATGAGGTTGCGGCCGACCGCTATTTGCTGATTCAGCCAAGAGGTTATACTGTTTGGAAAAAGGCGGAAATGGATTAGCGCCGGGCTTGACATGATAGGAAGGAAAGAAACGATGATTAACATGGCGGATTTGGTGGTGATAGGCGTGCTGCTTTTGGGCATAGGGCTGGGAGTAGCATGGGGGGCGATTCGGATGGTGCTTTCGCTTTTATCCTCTTTTGCGGCGGTAGTGGTAGCTTTTTTTATTCAGCCCTTGTTGCTGCCGCTGCTAATAAAACACACCAAACTCCAAGATACCTTGCTGGAGATCATTTTGCGCAATGTTGATTTGGCGGCAATGAGCGAAAAACTGACCAATCCGACGGCGGCGCCGGCCGGCCTGGAAATCAGCCCGCAGGTGTTGGCGCTTTTGGGTAAAAAATTGGGGAAAACGGGACTGTTAGAAAATGCCCAAATGCAGATTGGACAGAACTTAGCCGGAATTGCCATGCAGATTTTGTCGTTTTTTATCGGCTTTGTGCTGGTGCTGATTTTATTCGCGCTGATTAGCCGGCTGCTTTTGGGGGTAGCTAGGCTTCCGCTGATCCGCCAGGTCAATAAGGCGGCGGGAGCGATTTTGGGCGGGGTCTTCAGTCTGCTGCTGCTTTGGATGGGCATGCTGTTTTTAAATTATTGGTTCAGCACCGGTCAGCATTTGGAGATTTTGGTGCTGATTCGGCAGTCGGCAGCGGCCAAGTATCTGTACGAGTATAATTTTTTAGTTTATTATTTACTGCTGCTGCAATAAAGGAGAGAAACAGCGGATATTGGCTGATGCATAGGATTATTATGTGGGAATGCCAGAGCGGAGAAAAGTTGACATAGTTGGTAAAATCGAATAAAATAGTAGAAAGAATTGATGGAAGATTTAAATAATGATCGCGGAAATTCAAAAACTGGAAAAAGAATATAATGGTTTTAAAGTCCTGTCCGGTCTTGATTTTACTTTAAAAAAAGATGAAATTGTTTGCCTGCTGGGGCCGTCCGGAGCCGGAAAAACCACGCTGCTCAACATCATGGCGGGACTTAGCGCGCCGTCGGCGGGGAGCTGCCGGATTTTCGGGAGGGTGGCGTATGTTTTTCAGGAGGATCGGCTGCTGCCGTGGAAAAATGTCCTGCAAAATGTGATGTTTCCGGACAGCAGGCGGGATGAGGCCAGAGCCAGAGAAATTCTGGGAAAATTAGGTTTGCTTTCATTTGTTAATTATTATCCGGCTCAGCTGAGCGGCGGTATGCGCCAGCGGGCGGCAATTGCCCGGGCGTTTTATGCCGGGGGCGATTTGCTGCTGATGGATGAACCGTTTCAGTCGCTGGATATGGAACTTAGACTGCGTTTAATCAAGGAATTGATTGGTTTATGGGAGGTGAGAAGAAATACTATTTTTTTTGTGACGCATAATTTAGAGGAAGCAATCTTGCTGGGGCACCGGATATTCGTGTTATCGGCGGCGCCGGCCAGGATTAAAAAGGAGTTTGCGGTCGAGCCGGCTCCGGCGGAAAGGCGATTAGAAGAGTACAGGGGGCTGAAACAGGAAATAGAAGCAGAGCTTTTGCCGGAATAAAGATTTTACCGGCGGGCAGGGAAAACTGCTGACGGAAGCGGCAAAGGCAAAGGACATTTGAATGAAAAGCAACGAAAGGGGATCTTATGAAGACAAAGTTTTTAAAAATTATGAGTTTAGGCTTGGTTTTAATGGTTTTAATGGCGGCCTGCGGCACGTCTAAAACTACGCCGACCGATTCGGCATATGCCAATCAGCAGACACTGGCGGCAGAGAAAAAAGATGAAAGCAAGCCAGAAGAAAAGAAGGACGAAACGAAGCCCGAGGAACAAAAGGAAAATAAGACGGAAGAAACCAAGCCAGCGGAAAAGACAGCGGAGGATTATGGCGACAGAACCTTCCAGGTGGTTATGCCGGCCGGTGTGCCGACCATCGGCTTAGCCAAGATGATTAAGGAAAGCCCGGAAATCAACGGAGCTAAGTTTGCTTATGACAGCATTGTGGCGACCGATACCTTGGCACCGAAGCTGATTTCCGGCGAGGCGGATTTTGCGGTGGTGCCGTCTAATTTGGCAATTAAGGTCTATAACAAGGGAGCGGCTTATCAATATGCCGGTTCGACGGTTTGGGGCGTGCTTTACTTGGCGGCGGCCGATGATTCGATTAAGACCTGGGCGGATTTAAAGGGCAAGACGATAGTGCTGATTGGCCGGGGCTTAACGCCGGACCTAACACTCCGCTATTTGCTGACGAAGAACGGCTTAACGCCGGATACGGATGTTACTTTTGAATATGTGGCCGGCGCGACCGAGCTGGCGCCGATGTTTTTATCGGGCAAGGCCGGGATTGCTCTCCTGCCGGAGCCAATGCTGACGCAGGTACTGACCAAGAAACCGGAAACCAAAGTGGTATTTGATATTCAGGCCGAATGGAAAAAGGCGACCGGGAGTGACGACAGCTATCCGCAGACAGCTGTTTTGGTCAAAAAAGAAGTAGCCGACAGTTATCCGGAACTAACCAAAGCATTTTTAGATAAGCTGGCCGAGAGCGTGGAGTTTGCCAATACCGACCCGCAGACGGTGGGCGCTTATATGGAGGAGCTAAGCGACAGCCTGAAAGCACCGGTGGTGGCCAAGGCGATTCCTAACTGTAATTTGATGTATAAAGACGCGGCTGAGGCAAAAGCGGCACTGGAAACCTATTATACGGAACTGATGAACTTCGGCGCCGACAATATCGGAGGAAAGATGCCGGATGAAGCCTTCTATTATCAAAAATAGGCAAAGTTTATCGCCGGACAGTTCCGATGATCTTGGCGGACAGCCAGGCGCCGGCGGCAAGGATAAAATTTTCTTTTGGCTGGGAATCGGGCTCTTGCTGTTTAGCTGGAGCCTGGTTTCTTATTGCTTAAAACAGCCGATTTTAGTGCCGAGCCCGGTGGCGACTTATCGGGAGCTGGCGCGGATCGTCAGCGGCGCGGATTTTGTGCGAACGATTGCGGTGACAGGCCTGCGCTTTGTGCTTGGCTTTGGGCTGACAGCGCTGCTGGCCATGCTGCTGGGAGCGGCGGCCGGCTTGCGGCGGGAGGCAGCGGCATTATTTTCGCCATTTATCACGCTGATTAAGGCGATCCCGACGATGGCAATTATTTTGCTGGCGATCATTTGGCTCAAATCCAATGCCGCGCCGGTGTTGGTTGTATTTTTAATTTCTTTTCCGGTGCTGTACTGGAGTTGGAAAACAGGAATGGAGGAAACCGACCGGAAGTTTTTGGAAATGGCCGCTGTTTTTCGGGTCAGCTTTTCCCGTCGGTTATGGGAAATTTATTTGCCGACTGCCCGTCCCTATGTTTGGGCGGGGGTATCTTCGGCGCTGGGGCTGGGATTTAAGGTCTGTATTGGGGCGGAAGTGCTGTGCCAGCCGCGATATGGTATCGGCAGCGCTTTTCAGATCGAAAAAGCCAATTTAAATACGGCCGGCGTTTTTGCCTGGGCGATCATTTGTGTGGCTTTAGTTGGGATTTTGGACTTGGCGGTTAAAAAACTGATTGCGCCCAGAGCTAAAAAGAGCGAAAAAATGTAGGATTTTTCATTTTTGGCAGCTAATATATATAAAGGGACTGTTGCGTTTTCCGTTCATTAGATATTGAAAAAATTTGTTGGCATTAATACAATATCTTGATAAGAAGTTCTATTTTGCAACAGTCCCTTTTATAATCCGCGGGAATAAGCTTTTATTTTGCTTTATTTCTTATTTCAAATCATTACAGTGCTGCAATCTGCTCGGCAGTCAGGCCAGTAATTTCCTGAATAGTTTTTGCATCGAAGTTTTTAGCTTTCATATTACGGGCGGTTTGCAGTACACCAGTTTCCTGCCCAGCGGCAAACAGCGAAGCCCGGTCGCAGTCATAGCGAAAGGCAGCTTCATATTTCAGGCGTTCTTCTTTGCTGCTAAAAAATTGATTCATAATTCCATTGGCATACTCCATAACGGCATTCTCCTTTCCCAGGCGTTCGCGGATTTTAAAGTCATCGGTTTGAATAAATCGCAGCCATTTTTCTAAATCCGTCGTATCGTTTGCTTTCAGCTTGGTTAAATCCAAAAAATGAAACTCCAAATCATCGCCAAATGGTCGATGGTCTTTAATATTTAGAACCTGATAAATCGAATGAATTTCCGATGTCAGAGGAAAAGCAGTATTTAAAATACTGATATGAATACACTTAGCCAAGCATTCATAGGGCTCTCCCTGCTTAAAATATTCCAAGTACCGGCTTGCCCAGTAGAAGTAGGTTCGCTTTTCATAGTGGGGTTCCCATAGGTTCTGCATTTCAATATTAATTTTTCGGCTATCCCGCAGGGTCAATTTAATATCCAAAATCCCTTGCTTTTCCCCGGAATAAGAATTGCCGACCAGTGGATTTTCAATCACAATATCTTGAAATTTGTTTTTATTCAGTTCCAGTACCGCCGATAGGAAGTCCTGCAGGATAATAATGTTTTCCGGCCGGCCGAACAGCTTTTTAAAAGCATAATCATTGCGGGCGGTAAAACGCATATTTTCAATAGTTTCGATGCTTTCAGCGGTTTTCTCATTTTTCCAATTTTCCGCCGCTTCCGTTAATTCCTGCGTCTTAAGTATTTTAGGTGTTTTATTCTGGGACATTTTCTTTCTCCTTTCATTATACTAAAATATTTTATTTCCTACAACTATTTTAGCAAAAAAGAAGTTAAAAGTCGTCCGCAATTTGTGGAATTTGAAGCGCGCAAGCATAAATGAATGCGACCGCGGAGCGGGCATATTCATTTTGCGGCGCTTCACCGCCAGAGGGGGAGCACGAAGTGAGGCAAATGCGAAGCATTTGGTCTGGCGGTGAAAAGTGGATGATAAAGAGAATTTGAAGCGCGCAAGCATAAATGAATGGCATAATTATTTCCCACGGCCATTGACAATTTGGCAAAAGTATATTAAGATAAAAAAGATTTCAGCCGCGTAAGCGGCAGATAAAAAACTCCGATGATAAAGAAATGAAATTAAGGGAACTGATACAGAGAGCGGCGCCGTTGCTGAGAAGCCGCGCAGGGAACTTAAGGGATATCCTCTTTTAGGAGAAGTCTTGAAAGCCATCATTTGGCGCGGTATTTTAGCGGCCAGGAAATGGCTGGCGATTAAGGACTTCCGGGGTAATTCTCCGTTAACGGAATTCCTTGCCAGCGGCAAGGGCAGAGCTGACAAGATCGGAAAAAAAGGTGGTACCGCGAGCAATCGCCCTTTTCATAGCAATATGAAGGGCGATTTTTGTTAAAAGTTCCGGCAGGCAGCGGCGGCAAGTGCGCACAGGAGTAACTCGGTCAAAGCCAGTGCGGCAAAGCGCGGTTGATTCGCTGCTGCGGCGAATTACGAATGGCTGCCGGAACCCATTCCCCGGAAAGAGAAAGCAAATGAGCCGCGCTTAATACGGCTGGAAGGCCTGCAAAATCGCCTTCGGCGGCAGGGGAAAATCGCGAATAATTGAGAAAAATAACAAATTTAGGAGGAAGATATGTATCAAAAGGTTTCAACAAAGCTGAACTTTGTTGACAGAGAAAAGGCAATTCTGGATTTTTGGCAGAAAAATCATATTTTTGAAAAAAGCATTGAGGAAAAAGAAGGCTGTCCGATTTACACTTTTTACGACGGACCGCCGACCGCTAACGGCAAGCCCCATATTGGCCATGTGCTGACCCGGGTAATAAAAGATTTGGTACCCCGTTATCATACGATGAAAGGACAGTATGTGCCGCGTAAAGCCGGTTGGGATACTCATGGCCTGCCGGTCGAGCTGGAAGTGGAGCGGGAGCTGGGAATTGACGGCAAGGAGCAGATTTTGGATTATGGTCTTGAGCCATTTATTCAAAAATGCAAGGAAAGTGTCTGGAAATATAAGGGCATGTGGGAAGATTTCAGCGGTACCGTCGGTTTTTGGGCGGACATGGAAAATCCTTACGTCACCTATCACAACGAATATATTGAGTCTGTCTGGTGGTCGCTCAAGCAAATTTGGGAAAAAGGGCTGCTGTACAAAGGCCACAAAATCGTGCCCTACTGCCCGCGCTGCGGAACGGCGCTGTCTTCGCATGAGGTAGCGCTGGGCTATAAGGACGTCACGGAAGAAACCGTGATTGTTAAGTTTAAGGCCAAGGATGAGGAAAATACCTATTTTCTGGCGTGGACGACCACGCCGTGGACGCTGCCGAGCAATGTGGCGCTGGCGGTTAACCCGGAGGAAAGCTATGTCAAAGCGGAAAAAGACGGCAGCTATTATATTTTAGCAGAAGCGCTGCTGCCGGCGGTGCTGGGTGAAGAGGCCAAGGTGGCGGAACGCTATACCGGCAAGGAATTAGAGTACCGGCAGTACGAACTGCTTTTTCCCTATACGACGGTTAAGGACAAAGCCTTTTATGTCACCTGCGCCGATTTTGTTACGCTGACCGATGGTACCGGTATCGTTCACATTGCGCCGGCCTTCGGCGAGGATGACTCCAAGGTCGGCAAAGCATACGGGCTGCCGCTTGTTCAGCTGGTAACAGAAAAAGGTGAGTTTCCGACCGGTACGCCGTGGGCGGGGATGTTTGTTAAAAAAGCCGATCCCTTGATCATTAAGCAGCTAAAAGAAGAAGGCAAGCTCTTGGCCGCTCATGAGCATACGCATAGTTATCCGCATTGCTGGCGATGCGATACGCCGCTGCTGTATTATGCCAAGGATACTTGGTTTATTGCCATGACCAAGGTGCGGGAGGATTTGATCCGCAACAACAACACGATTAACTGGATTCCGGAAAATATCGGCAAACGCCGGTTCGGCGACTGGCTGGAGAATGTGGTTGACTGGGGCTTGAGCCGCGACCGCTTCTGGGGAACACCGCTGCCGGTATGGGAATGCGAATGCGGGCACCGTCATGCGATTGGCAGTATTGCCGAACTAAAGAGCATGAGTAAAGACTGCCCGGAAAACATTGAGCTGCACCGGCCGTTTATTGATGAGGTGCATATTACCTGTGAAAAATGTGGCAAACAGATGACCCGGGTGCTGCCGGTGATTGACTGCTGGTATGATTCCGGTGCAATGCCCTTTGCTCAGTGGCATTATCCCTTTGAAAATCAGGAGCAGTTTAAGCAAAGCTTTCCGGCGGATTTTATCAGTGAGGCGGTTGACCAGACCAGAGGCTGGTTTTATTCACTGCTGGCGATTTCCACCCTGGTGTTTAATCAGGCGCCGTATAAAAATGTCATTGTCTTAGGTCATGTTCAGGATGAAAACGGACAGAAGATGTCCAAATCCAAAGGCAACGCGGTTGATCCGTTTGAAGCGCTGGCCACTTACGGCGCGGATGCAATTCGCTGGTATTTTTATAACAACAGCATGCCATGGCTGCCCAATAAGTTCAGCGGCGAAGCGGTAATCGAGGGACAGCGCAAGTTCATGGGGACGCTGTGGAACACCTATGCTTTTTATGTGCTGTATGCGGAAATTGATCAGTTTAATCCGCTGGCCTACCCGAATTGGGATAAGACGGCAGTCGGCTGCATGGATAAATGGCTGCTTTCCAAGTTAAATACTTTAATTGGCTATGTCGATCAGCAAATGGAGCAGTACCGGATTACGGAATGTACCCGGGCGCTGACGGATTTTGTCGATGAGCTGAGTAACTGGTATGTTCGCCGCAGCCGGGAGCGTTTTTGGCAAAAGGGCATGCCGCAGGATAAGATTGACGCCTATATGACCTTATATATGACACTGGTCACCTTAGCTAAGCTATCAGCGCCGTTTGTGCCTTTTATGGCCGAAGATATTTACCGCAATTTGGTAGCGGGATTGGATAAAAATGCGCCGGTCAGCGTGCATTTATGCGATTTTCCGACAGTTGACCAAAGCCTGCTGCATCCGGATATTGAGCAGCAGATGGAGATCGTGCTGGATGCGGTTGTTTTAAGCCGTGCCTGCCGTAACAATGCCAATATTAAGAACCGGCAGCCGCTGGCTAAAATGTATCTGAAGCTGAAAGAAAACTTAGATCCGGAGTTTTTGGATATTATCCGGGATGAGCTGAATGTTAAGGAAATTTTCATAACGAATGATGTGCGGGCGTTTACCACCTATCAGTTTAAGCCGCAGCTGCGGACGGTCGGGCCAAAATACGGCAAGATCTTGGGTAAGATTCAAAAAGCCCTGAAAGAAGTGGACGGCAATGCCGCTATGGATGAACTGAAAGCCAATGGTAGCTTGCGCTTTGACTTTGACGGCGAGGAGGTGAAGCTGACGGAGGAAGACCTTTTGATTGAGTCGGTCAAGCAGGAGGGCTATGAGTCGGCCGGGGATCAGGAAATAACGGTCGTACTGGATACCAAGCTGACGCCGGAACTAATTGAGGAGGGCTATGTCCGCGAGCTGATCAGTAAAGTACAAACGATGCGCAAAGAAGCGGATTTTGAGGTGACAGACCATATTACTTTTTATTATGGAGAAAATCCCAAACTGACAAGGATTGTCGAAAAGCACGCCGAGCTGATTCAAGACGAAGTGCTGGCAGATAAATTAAAAGCCGGCAGCGGACCGCAGTCGGCGTACCGGAAGGAATGGGATATTAACGGCGAAACAGTAATTTTGGCGGTGGAAAGGTACTAAAAACAGGACGGCTACAGCCGCGTAAATCCTGTCATCAATGCGAAAGCTGGAAGGAGGACTGTCAATGAAGCGGCAACAATACTTTATTTTAGGCATAATCGTTTTTTTATTGATTGCTTATATTGCCGGAAAGCAGACGCGCAAGCAGGCCGAGGAAGAGGTCTTGATACCGGATCAGCTCGATCCGGCCGGGATGCCTGATCAGGAGCGGCTGCCGGAAAGGCAAAGCCGAGAGAGCGAAAGGCAAATAGTGGTGGAAAAAAAGGGGCGCGGTTACCATTTTCGCGAACCGGTGATTTCCGCCGCCGAAGCGCTGACCTATCAGCCAATTAATTTACCGGAGAAAGTCAGAGATAAATTTTTGCAGGTCTGGCAGCTGGCCGAGCAGGATAATCTGCTGGTTGGCTTAGGGGCTGAGCGTGGTCAGGAGCCAAATGAAATTGGGCTTTGGAACTGGAGAGAAGCGCGTTATCAGCCGCTGGTGGAGGCAATGCCGGCGCAAAGGGTCGCGGCGATTGGCGATTATCGGGACGGATCTATCGCCTACTGGCGGTATGACAGTCCGTCCCCGGACAATGCCGGTCAGAATTCCCAGCCACCGGTTGTCCAGCTGTGGTTATTTGACAGGCGGCAGGCGCAGGAGCGGATGATTTATGAATATCAGGCGGCAGAAACATTCGGCGAGGCTATGCTGTGGGAAGATAAGCTGTATTTTGAGACATTAAACCAAAACGGCACGCAGCGTTGTCTTTATGAGTATGACAGAAAAGCGCAAAAAACAGAGAAAGTAAAAGAAGACTATCAAAAACTCGTGTGCTATCAACAGGAACCGGCGGTGATTGCCAAGAGCCGAACGGAAGGTTTTCATGGACTGTACCGTTTAAGCGGCCAGGAGATAGAGCTGCTGCCGCCGGATATCGGGCAGGTCAGCGCTAATGACAGCGGTATTTTTGAAATTAAGCCGATCATCAATAAAAGCTTAGGAGCAGCGGTGAATACGCTCTATGACCTGCTTTCCGGTAAGGAACTTTTGTATACGGATGAAGCGATTACGGCTTTAAATAATAATGCCTACTATGTCTGGTGGCAAGTGGATGGCGAGGAAAGACCGCTCCTTTACTCCGTCACGCAGAACTGCTTTTTGCTCTTTAAGGATTTGCCGAAAGCAAGCGCACAGTTTAAAATTCAAGGTGACAGCGGGCTGCTGATTGTGCCGGCGGAGGAAACCGGAGAAGCAGCCGGCGAGTATTACTATTTTACACCAAAGAAATAAACATAAATAACAAAAGAAAAATAACCTCTTGTTCTTTTTTGATTTGAAAAATCTGAAAAAGGCAAGGGGTTATTTTTTTTTAAAAGGATCCAGTCTTCGGGCCGATGTTTTCCCATTTGTCTTTATACTTCTCCTGTAAGTTTCTTTGCATTTCCTGCACCTCGTTTATAGTAAAATCTTCCATCCCAATCATCTCTGTTATTATTTCATTACTTCACGAGCCATGATCCCTTTTTCTTGGAACCAATTCTTTCTATCACACCCTCATCAAGCAGTTCCTTCATTAGCAACTGCACAGTACGACGGGATCTGTCCATCATTTCAGATAGTTCTACTTGTGTCAATGACGGATTTTCCTTTAGAAGAAGTAATATGTCATCATAAATATCCACCTGGCTATGAGCTCCGGTCTGCAGATAACTTCTATGAATAAGTGCATTTGCAAGGCCTTAAAAATAGAAAAAATGATCAAAAAAAGAAAAAATATTCAAAATATTGACTGAATAAGATGGTTGTGATAATATTAAAATAGGAAGAAAAAATATTTTGTTAATATTATAGATTTATACTTTGGTAAGGAGATGATTCCATTGGATAAAGAACAGGTGCAAAGAGAAACTATAAAATGAGATGAAATAGGAGGGAGGTTTTAGCAATGAAAAGTAGGCTGTCTAAAATAATAGCTAGTAGTTTAGTGATTGCGTTGTTGGCGGGGATATTATCAAGCGTTGTTGAAGGCAGTAGTATTTTACGCAAAAAAGAGCAGCTTATGATGGAACAATTAGATAAAATCATGCAAGGTGATACCAAGGACATTTTGTATAAGGAAGAATCTGTTTTAGAAGTGGACGGTATTCATTCTGTTACAGAAGATATTTTTACGGAAGCATATAGGATTATGATTACAAAGACAGATCAAGGGGATTCCGCATTTGTGGAAGATTTTGCGACGGGTATGGGCTATGTAATTGTAGATGGAAAAATCATAGAAACACATGATTTAAATGAAATCAGAAATACAATAAAAGTATGGGAAATGCCGGAAGAAGATGAAAGACTGTTTAATGAATATACTAAAAATAGATTGGAAGCAGGAGAAAAATGAAGTGATGAAACCTTGCCCGAAGAATTAAAAGGAAGGTACATAATTACGGAAACTGAGGGAAATAGCATTGTTGAGCCGGTTATGACATGGGGCGAAAAAGTAGTTAAGCCATACAGAGATGTAAAACAAACGTATCCGGAGTATATGTATCAGGCTAAAAGTGAAGCCAGTCCATATTCAACGGTTTGCAAGGAATATTTGAAAATTAAAGCAAAGGATAGCATGTATAGCTATACACCTAAGAGAAAAACATCACAGTGGTTTGCTCAGGGAAAAGCTGTTTCGGTTATTATGGCAGCTTTTCAATTGCCAAGATATGTTGTTGAAGGTTCCTTGGCAGGCTTATTACAATTTGTAGGCAAAGTATGGCGATTAAAGGAAGCAGTCACGTATTATTTTTCGGAAGATTATGATTTTTTGGCATTGCGTCAAGGGACAGTGTACGACTATATTGAAAGAAAAAGAGATGTAAGTGTTAAGACGGAGTGTGGAAATGGGAGAATTTCAATGGCATGGGATTGGAATGGGCAATATTATAAAAATCCTCAATGGAAAATAACAGCGTTAGCATATCCGTTTACGATACCATATCCTACTATTTTGAAACAAGCACAGGAAATTTGGGAGAATAATATAAAAATGGATGGGAAATGGAGATGGGGCGACACGTAAAGATTATGTATGAATCAGAGCAGGACAAAAGGGAAAGGGAGCGTTCGGATCAGATTTTAGACGGGGCCATGGAGCGAATTCGGAAAGAGGAGGAGCGAAAAAAAGGATTATTGGCTGAATTTTTATCTTTAATTGTTGATGTATTCCTTGAAATGAGATGATATAAGGCAAAAGCAAAAGCTGCCAGCCGGCCGCATAACAGCGGAGGCGGGCAGCTTTGCTTTTGTATGTTGTTTTGTGCTATTTTATGTTGCTTTGGGGTATTTTTGTGTTGGCAGAAATTAACATTTGCCGGTATTTTGCAAAACATTTAGTAGCATTTAGCGGTTGGTTTTATTTGCCTTCTGCCGGCACAGCCAGCGCCAGTGCGCCGTAAAGTCCGGCAAAGTCGCCCAGCTCCGGGAAGCGGATATATTTCTCCAAATCATCCGGCAGCGGCGAACGCTTAATATAGCCGCCCAAAAGATTGGCGAACTGCGCCCGGATTTTGGGGAAAAGCTGCTGCTGCTTCATGACGCCGCCGCCTAAGAGAATAATTTCCGGCGATAGGATCATCGTGTAGTTAATCAGCGCCTGCGCTAAATAATAACTGATAAAATCCCAAACCTCATGTTCCTCCGGCAGTTCCTTACCGGCCACGCCCAGCCGTTTTTGAATCGACGGTCCGGCGGCCATACCCTCTAAGCAGTCGCCGTGAAAAGGACAAGCCCCGGCAAAGCTGTCGCCCTCGTGGCGGCGGACATAAATATGCCCCATTTCCGGATGGAGCAGGCCATGCACCAGCTTACCGTCAATATAAGCGCCGCCGCCGATGCCGGTGCCGACAGTCAGGTAAACGCAGGCGGACAGCCCCTTAGCGGCACCCCAATAATGTTCGGCCAAAGCGGCGCCGTTGACGTCGGTATCAAAAAAGATGGGAACCGGCAGCGCCCGCTTCAGGTCAGCCAATAAATTATACTGCGACCAATGGGCTTTGGGCGTATCTAAGATACTGCCGTAGGTCGGAGAAGCAGGATTGGGGTCGATCGGGCCAAAGCTGGCCACGCCCAGCGAGCCAATCTCCTTATCCGTGAAATAATCCAGCATGCGGGCGATAGTTTTCTCCGGCGTGGTAGTCGGAAACTGCGCCTGGTCGATGATCCGGCCGTCTGTGGTGCCGATGGCGCAGTTTACCTTGGTGCCGCCGGCTTCAATTCCTCCGATATACATAATCTTAGTGAGCGGCGGGATTATAAAGCCGCCGCCTGCTCCTTTCTGAAATTATTTTGAATATTTGCTTGGCTTTCTCTCAGCAGAACAGCCTTTTTTACTTAACGCCTTACGCAATGCCTGCACGGAACGGAAAACCCCGCAACAGGGAAAAACTCGATAAATCATGATCCGTGTAAGCTAATTCATTTTTGGGAAAGGTTTTGCAAGTAACGGTAAATACTGGGCTCGGATGTATTCAGTGCCTTCGCTACTTCTTTTACCGCACCTTTTAAAAGGAAAATTCCCTGCTTTTGCAGTTCTTTGACAATGGTCATTTTTTCGGCCTGATTCAGGGAAATATTCGTTACATCTTTATGAAAAACGGCTAATTCATTGGCGATTACGTCATGAATATTGGAGGTAAAGGTTTCTTTAATTTCCTCATTAAAAGCAAAATCATCAATCAAAAAATCCTTTTGAATATCGGCGATATTGTCAAATAGCTGCTGGTATTTGGTGATATCCCGATTGATGCAAAGGATGCCGATGATATCGCCGTCTTTTTTAATAAAGTAGCTGGAGGAGCGGATTTGGTTGCCGCCGCTGGTCAGCTTGCTTCTGGAAGTATAATTGCAGATATAAGGCGTTTCTTGGCTGTGACCTTGCTTGATCAGCTTTAGAACCAGATTGGTAGCAGGGTAACCAACTTGCCGGCCGGTTACGTGTCCGTTGCGGATTGCAATGATTGACTTATCCAGTTCTTTGGCGTTATGTAAAACAATTTCCGTATCTTTGCCCAGAACTTCGGCCAGAAAATCAATCAAAGGCAAATATTTTGCCAATAAATACTCTTTGGTATTTTCCTGTTCCGATTTTTTGAATTTCATGATTAAAGCCTTTCTCAATCAAATAAAGCATATTTCCTCAGCTTTCCCGGCCAAGCCCGTTGGCCCTCATAAGCGCCATGCTTGTGTCCGGCCGCTTTCGCCTTAGCGAGTTTAGCTAATCATAGCTTACACCCATTCGCCATTAAACACATACTTGTCCAGACGGTCAAAGGCTTCCTGAACACGCGACAGCGGCAAAGCCAGATTTATCCGGATAGCGCACGGACCATGGAACATCCGGCCATCCTGCCAGGCTACGCCAACGTTCCATCCGGCTTTTTCTAATTCGTCGATGGTTTTGCCGTGAGCTTCGCACCACTTGGTGCAGTCCAGAAACAGCATATAGGTGCCCTCAGGTTTAAAAACATCCACTCCTTTAAAATGCTCGGCAATATAATTGCAGGCAAAATCTACATTGCCGGTGATAACCTGACAAAGCTCACTTACCCACTCATAACCTTCGGGTTTATACGCGCCGATCAGGGCGTGCATTGACAGCACGTTCATATCGTTATAATGGGGCTTGGAGCCTTTGGCGGTCACCCGGTCCCGCATGGCCGGGTTATAAATAATATGATAGCTGCCAACCAATCCGGCCAGATTAAAGGTTTTACTCGGCGCGTAAACGGCTACCGTCCGCATCTTGGCATCCTCACTGACCGATTGGGTGGGAATGTGCTGATGTCCGTTTAAAATAATATCAGACCAGATCTCATCGGAAATGACGATACAATCGTTAGCCTTGTAGACTTCCATTGCTTTTTCAATTTCCCAGCGTTCCCATACCCGGCCGCAGGGATTGTGCGGGCTGCAAAATACCGCTACATGGATATGATTGGCCTTGATTTTAGCGTCCATATCCTCATAGTCCATGCGCCAGGTACCGTTTTCATCCTTTTTCAGCGGGCTATGAACAATCTTATAACCGTTGTTGCCGATACACATGGTAAAACCAATGTAGGTCGGGCTATGCAGCAAGACAGCATCGCCGGGAGCGGCATAGCTGGTCAGGGTAGAAATCACGCCGCCCAGCACGCCGTTTTCGTAGCCGATACATTCGCGGGTCAGGCCGGTAACCTTATTATGAACCTCGTGCCATTTGATAATGGAGTTGAAATATTCATCCGTCGGCTGGAAATAGCCGTAAGCCGGATGCTTTGCCCGCTCAATAATCGCCTCTGGAACAGTAGGCACGGTAGGAAAGTTCATATCCGCCACCCACATGGGGATGATGTCATAGCCTTCTTTGGGCGGCTCCGGGGAAAAACCGGGAAGCGACCCGAGGCCGTCAACAGCGATGGCATCTTTGCCATGGCGGTCTAAGATGGAAGTAAAATCATATTTCATAAAAATTCTCCTTTTCCGGCAAAAGCCTTTCAATTGGTTTCTATACGCATTAGCATAACACAATGAGCCCAAAACGGCAAGAGCAATCAAACAGTTTCCGCTTCATCGGTGGCGGTGTCTTCAATGGCGCGCCGGACGATTTCTTCCTTTTTGGCAGCCAGGTCTTCGGCCTTGACCGCGCCTTGCTTCAGACGTAGAATGCTCAGGCCGCGAAGCCTGTCTGCTGAAAATTACAAGCTGAAAACCGCCTCGATTTCCAGCAGAGCGTTGCGCGGCAGGCGGCTGACTTCAATGCAGGTACGCGCCGGCGGGGTGATGCCCTCGAAGAACTTGGCGTATATTTGATTAAATTCATCAAAATAAGATAAGTCGGTCATGAAAATAGTAAGTTTAACAAAATTACTTTTAGAGCCGTTTTCGCTTTCTACTAATTTTAAGACATTGGCCAAAGCCGCGGCGGCTTGTTCGGCAAAACTGCCGGGCAGATCTTCCTGATCAGGCACAACCGGCAGCTGACCGGAGGTAAAAGCAAGTAAGCCGGGCGCGGCTTTGACATAGGGACGATAAAGCATAATTTTTTCTCCTTTCTGTAATAACTTTTTATCATCAAATACATTATAAACAATTATTTAGCAAAAGCAAAGAGAAATTTATTATTTTTATAAT
>CAUVDV010000023.1:0-21183 GCA_963550755.1 uncultured Lachnospiraceae bacterium | reverse complement strand
ATTTCATTATTTGTATTTATTTTTGTCTAGTTTTATTATTTTTTCACTAGTTCGCCGCTTTCGACTTCGTCTATCAGTCTGGCCACTTCATCAATTTCCAAACGGGTAAATGAACTTTGGGCATATCAAATTACAATTATTATAGCGTTTTTTGGGGTTATTAAAGCTGGCCGGCCTTAAGGATTAGCAGGTAAAGCCCAAGATGAATCAGCATAAACAGAAAAGCAACGGCAATAAAATACCATTTTCTGGTTTTATGCCGAAACGCAAAAATGCCGATATAAGCCCCAAACGGGCCAATCATGGCCAGAAATAACAAAAACTTTTCAGGAATTCTTCGCCGCGCTCGGCTGATTGCCTTGTATTTGTCTAACCCATAAAAAGCAGCGACACATAGCTGCAGCAAACTGTAAATTAATAATTCTAACGGCATAAACACCTCTTTAATTCATTTCTTTTTATCATTTCCTTTTTCATGGCGTGTACGCCAAACGGAAAAAACAGCGAACAAGGAAAGTTTTTTCTTTGGCAGACTGTGAGCCGTATTGCTTGACTTTATCAGCACTTTTGAAATTAATTAGACTACCGGTGCTTGCTCCGGTAATTACCGCAGCATTCGTATTGCTTCGGTATAAGCTCCGTTACGGGGTGTCGTTAACTGTTAACAAACCAGAGAAAGCTTGACTTTATAATATAAATTAGCGGTCTTGGTGACAAAACCACAGCTTTGATATAACCGCAGTGCGTTTTCATTATCGGTTACAACCGACAACGCGATATTCTCCCGGCCTTCGGCCTGCAAATAAGTAAGCGTCCCTGCCAGCAAAGCTTTGCCCAGTCCTTGACGCTGCTTTGCTTTCGCCACGCATAGTCCAAAAATATAATTTAACTCCGGCCGAACACTGACCGAACAGCCGCCAACGATTTGTCCGTCCTCTTCTATCACAAATTTATAAATCTCCGGGTCATGAAAAGTCTCCGTTTCATATTGCAATTGAATGGCCATATCCTCGTCAAAGGCTTCTGCCGCGATTTGGGCTGATACCGAAATATCTTCTTCTTTAGCCAGGCGTACCCTGCGGCTATTGTTTGGCTGATTGGTTGCTGTTACTGCCGGAAATCCTTTAGCCGCGGTTTCTTGTGCCGGATTGGAATCCGTATTTTTGGACTTTATTTGTGTTTTTGCCCTTGGGCTGTCCAGCGCCGCTTGAGTCGAAGCTTGCCATACCATATAGTATTCGGCTTCGGTATAGGTTCCGCCGCTGGCCGCCATCAGCTTTTCATAGCCGGCCAAACCGCGATCGACTACATAAAGAAGGGAGATATAATTTTTTTGCCTTAACTCCTCCCGCGCCGCCTGAAGCAAAAAGCGAAAAATTCCCTGCCGCCGTTTTTCCGGCCGAACTAAGGCCTTAATCTCCGCCTCATCGGCCGCATCGGCGTAAATATTTAAAACGCCGATCAGGGTTTCACCGTCATAAGCCAGGAAAAAAGCCGGTAAATCGGGATAATAATTAAACTGATTGCTTAAATAAATGTCGGTATAGGTAGCGTCATGCTGATTACAAAGCTTAACTAAGTCATCAATTTGATTTTTTTCCGCTTCATTTAAAACGGTTCGTTTTTGCAGATTTATTTTGTTTTCCATTTTTAGTTTACGCTCCATTCTGATCGGCGAAAATCCGCTAAGCTATGCCCTTTATTATAACATTCCCAAAAAATATGTCAATCTTTTAAATTTCATTTTATCTTTATCCTGGCCGGCGACCAACGTTTCCGCTCAAACCGCGATGGCACAAAGCAATGAAACTACATCGGCTAAATATCATGAGTATATAGACGGCAATAAAAAATCCCCTTTTTTCCCTAAACATGGGAAAAAGAGGATTTTTTATTGCCTAAATCTCCTGCGGCAGCACCTGATTGATAATAATGCCAATTAGAGCTGCGATCGCCAGGCCGCTGATGGACAGGTTTCCGCCCAGTGGCAATTCGCCGATGCCAATTCCCAGCACCAAAATGACTGCTGAAATTAAAAGATTGCGGCTATAAGCAAAATCCAGGTTGGAGTTAATCAGGATGCGGACGCCAACCGAAGCGATCATGCCGAATAAGATAATGCTGACGCCGCCCATAACCGGCCCGGGAATGGATTGAACCAAATAAGCCAGATGTCCGGACATGCTGAAGATGACAGCAAAGACGGCGGCAATCCGCAGGATAGCCGGGTCGTAAACTTTGGTTACCGCTAAAACGCCGGTGTTTTCACTATAAGTCGTATTGGCCGGGCCGCCGACCAGACCGGCAATAACGGTGGCCAGACCATCGCCCAGCAGAGTGCGGTGAATACCGGGATTTTCAAAAAAGTTTTTACTGACGACTGCTCCATTGGTAGTGATATCGCCAATATGCTCAATAAAGACAACCAGTGCAATTGGTGCGATCGCGATGATATTGCTCCAGGAAAAGTTTGGCAAAAGAAAGATCTGCTCCCGAATGGCCGGCGAAGAAAAAGTAAATAAATTGGCGCTGGCAAAACCGGACAGATCAACAAAATGCAACGGAATGGAAACAATATACCCAACAATAACGGAAATCAAAATCGGTACCAGTTGGAAAAAGCCTTTGGCAAAGATAGAAACAACAATCATGGTAATGACCACGATTAAAGCAATAAAAGCGGCCTTTGGGTCAAACTGGCCATTGGTATAAAGCGCGCTGTTAATAGCGGTTGGGGAAAGTCTAAGGCCAATGACAATGATGATTGGTCCGGTAATGATGGGTGGAAAGAACTTTTTCACGGCATCGACGCCGACGAAATAAATCAGAATAGAAAGAAAGACGTACACCAAACCGGCGGCGATAATTCCGCCTTTGACATTTGCCAGATTTTGCAAATACAGCGGCCAGTTGGCGGCGGATGTTAATTCAGCTGACGGAAAGCCTTGCGGGTTTAAAGTCAAAGCAATCGCGCCAATAAATGCGAAGGATGATCCCAGAAAAACCGGAACGATTCGTTTGGTGACCAGATGAAACAGCAGGGTGCCGACGCCGGCGGAAAAAATAGCGATGGCAGGATTTAAGCCCGTTAGGAAAGGAACTAAAACGGTCGCGCCAAACATGGCTAAAACATGCTGTACACCTAAAATCATTTTTTTGCTGGTACTGATTTCGTTCATTTTATTCTCCTTTTTGCCCAAAAAAAAGATTAAGTGGTTTACTTAATCTCAGTTGTGTCGAAAGCATTATGAAGTTATTAACGGCCATTTCGGTAAGTGGATATTTACGCTTGCCCATGGCAGGATTTCATTATGATAATCTCCAAACGCTTATCTAATTGATTAGATTATCATAATTTCGCAGGACTGTCAAGATATTTTTAAAATCTGCCGGCAAATCACTGGAAAAGCGCATAGTAAGGCCGGTTCGCGGATGAGTAAAGCCCAGTTCCCGAGCGTGCAGGAGCTGCCCATCTAAATGAAACAAGGATTTTTTCGGGCCGTATAGTTTGTCACCCAGTACCGGATTGCCATGATAAGCCATATGCACCCGAATTTGATGGGTCCGGCCGGTTTCCAAGCGGCAGCTGATATAGGTAAACTGCCCGCCTTTTAGCCGTTCCAGCACCTCGTAATGCGTAACGGCCCATTTTCCGGTGGGAGTCACGGCTCTTTTTTTCCGATCAGAAGAAGCCCTGCTTAAAAAGGTCGAAATCGTTCCTTCTTCCTCTTTGATATTATTTTGGACGATGGCTTCATAGCGCCGGAATAATTGATGCGTTTTTAACTGCTCGGCAATTTTTTCATGCATTTCATCATTTTTGGCAATCAGCAAAAGACCGGTCGTGTCTTTATCAATGCGGTGCACAATGCCGGGCCGGAAACCGCCGCCCACGCCAGAGAGCTGCCCCCGGCAATGATGAAGGATGGCGTTAACCAAGGTTCCGGTCATATGCCCCGGCGCGGGATGAACCACCATCCCGCGCGGTTTATTGATAACTAAAAAATCATCATCCTCAAATACAATATCCAGCGCAATTTCCTCAGCCGCAGCGGCTTGGGGAAATTCCCTTGCCGGCAAGGCTAAATGAATTTGATCGCCTTGGCTGCACAGATAATTCGGCTTTACCGGTTGGTCGTTTACCAGACAGCCGCCTTCTTTCACCAGCTTTTGCAGAAAACTTCGGCTTTCTTCCGGCAGCTGAAGACTTAAAAACTTATCAATTCGGATTTTTTCCCCTAAATCATAAAACCAATTCATTTAAAATTCCAAATCCTTATATTTGGTCATAACCAGCAGGATTAAAACCAATGATCCGGTCACGACAAAGGTGTCTGCCAAATTAAAGACCGGAAATTCAAACCAGTAAAAATGCAGCATATCAATGACATAGCCCAGGCGAATTCGGTCAATCAAATTGCCCAGCGCTCCGGCAATTAAAAACAGCAGAATAAAACGAATGGCGTTATACTTTCTGGTTAGCGGCAACTTATACCAAAAATACAGAATCAGCAGAAAAATAATAATAGTAAAAACCGAAAGCAGTATCGGCCCGTATTGCTTATTGGCCAAAATGCCAAAAGCCACCCCCGTGTTTTCCACATAGGTCAATTCAAAAATTCCGTTTAAGATGGTTAGCGGCGGATTTCCTTTTAATTTTAAAACGGTCAGCAGTTTTGTGCCCTGATCCAGCAGCACCAATAGCGCCACAAATAATATCGACTTCATGTCTAATCATCCTTTTTGCTTAATATTTCTTTGGCCTTAGCCCAAGACTCTTTGACTTCTTCTTGGGGGCGGGGCTCATCTTTTTCGATCAGCTCATCGGCGAAGTTTACATCTTCCTTGCCAATCATATCCAATTGCAGCTGCAAATACTGCTGAACTTGAATTTTGGCGGTTTCAAAGGAACGCATCAAGTTCTTCTTCTGCAGGCGCAAATGATTTAGTTCATCTTTGGTATTGCCTAAAATTTCTTCCGCCTTCAGTTCCGCTTCGCGCTCAATGAGTTCTGCCTGTTCCCTGGCCCGCTTCTTGGCCTCCTCCGCTGTTTTCTCAGCTAAAATCAAGGTATTTTGCAGGGTTTCCTCCATGGTTTTATAATATTGAATGCCCTCACTTAAAACATTGAGCTTATCTTTTAATTCAATATTTTCCCGGTACAGCACCTCATAGTTGGCGATAATTTCTTTTAAAAACTTTCGGACTTCCCTGGTGCTAAAGCCCATCAGCGATTTGTCAAACTTTTTTGATTCAATATCTAAGGGTGTTAACATGTTTGATCTCCATTTTCTTATCTAAGTAAGTCAACTTTTCCTCATCATTTGTACAGGCTCGCCCGGCAGAGCAAGCGGGCCAGATAATTTTACGGCACCAAAAAGGCCGAACCAGTCCAGTCATGGCAGCGCCTATAAAATCGTTTTTAGTGCGTCGATTATAATAAAAGCAATCAAAGGCGAAATATCAAAAATATTGCCATTGCCTTGAAAAATAGAACGTTCAATTAATTTGCGGATCGGTGCTAATAACGGCTCTGTCAGTTCATACAAAAAGCCCTTTAGCTTAGCTACCAGGGGCAAAGCGGCCGGCAGCCATGACAAAAGGACACGAGCAAATAAAGCGATTTCAATCGCCGTTAAAAACCAAGAAATTGTTTGAATAACTAATCTGATAACGAATTCCATTTTATTCACTCTTCCATGGCAAAATAATACCATTTGATTTTAATTCTTCCTGAAAATGCCCCGCGATATCCACATTTTCCGGTGCAATAATAAAGATGTTTTGGGTTACCCGTTCCAAATTGCCGCCTAAAGTATAGACCGCACCGGAAACAAAGTCCATAATCCGCTGGGCAATACTGTAATCCATTTTTTCCAAATTAACAATCACCGGTCTTTGACTGCGGATATGATCAGCAATAACCTGCGCTTCGTCATAGGTCGCCGGCTGAATCACGACTACTTCCATCTGTACGCTGGCGTGAAAATTGACGACATTACTGCTTTGCGGCCGGCTGCTGCGGTCATGTTTGGCCGAGTAACTGCTGTCCAAAGAACGAAGCGGCCGCTCCCGTTCGCTCCGCTCCAGGCGTTCATAGTTGTCTGATTTTGTTTCCCGCTTGGCCGGGCGAATGTTTGGAGCAGACGATTCCTCATCCGGCCATTCTCCGGTATCGCCGGTGTTTATGTCCATCTCGTCTTCTACCGCATCGGTGTCGCCCAGCTTCATTACATTCATTAATTTATCGATTATATTTGCCATAAATTTTTTCTCCTTATGTATAACTTCTTTCTCCGAAAATAGCCGTGCCCACGCGAATATGGGTCGCTCCTTCTTCAATCGCAATGGGATAATCATTGCTCATCCCCATTGACAAGACATTCATAGCTACATTATCATAGTTTTTGGCTTGAATGTCAACAGAAATTTGCCGAATTTTTTGAAATATGCTGCGGTTTTTTTCGGCAGCGCTGACATAGGGCGCCACAGTCATCAGTCCTTTTACGCTTAAATGGTGATATTCGGTGATACGCTTGACGGCTTCGTGAATTTCCGTTTCCAGAAATCCTTGTTTTTGACCATCTCGGGCAATGTCCAGCTGCAGTAAGATGTCAACGCTCAGGTCATGCCGGTCGGCATAAGCTTCAAGCTCCTGCGCTAATTTCAGGGAATCGACGGAATGAATCAACACGCATTTGCCGGCCACATATTTCAGCTTATTGGCCTGTAAGTGGCCAATCATATGCCAGCGCAGCTCCGGCGGCAAAAGCGGCTGCTTATCTCTAATCTCCTGCGGCTTATTCTCCCCAAAATCAAGCTGCCCCAGGACATAAAGCTGCCGAATCTCCTCTGCGCTTCGGGTTTTGCTGACCGCGATTAAATGCAGTTCATCTTTATTCCGCCCGGCTTTGGCCAAATGCTCGTAAATGGTTTGCCAAACCTGATTTAAGTTTTTTTCCAGTTCCATTGTAGTTCCTTTCTGCGGTTGACTGTTCTTCCTTTTCCGACTTGGGGAAACAAATTATTTAACGATCGAGAACTCTTTAATGCCCTGCGCCTCCCCGGCAATTTGATCATAAATTTTAATGCTGTAAGGAAAAAATTTCTGGACAATGCTGAAATGGTCGGATTGATACAACCGGCGAATTCGCTTAAAATCAGCATAGCCCTTATTTAAAACATAAACGCCTAAAATTTTTTCTTCCTGGGAAATCGTATACCGCTCGTATTCATCGGAAGTTGGCAAGTCGGAAGTAAAAATAACATCCTCTTTGGCTAACTCCCGCGGATCGTCAACCGCCAAAACATAGTAATGATTTTCCTCATCTTCACCGTAAACCTTGACTCGGACAAAAACGCCCGTTTCCTGCTTTTTTTCATTGATCGTCCTTTTCCGGACAAAATAATCGCCGCGTTCGTTCTTATTGACGGCTGTTTTGGGAATGACCAGCACCTGTTTGGCCGTGATCGCTGAATTGGGGACTTTCAGTCCGCTGTGCTGATCATAAGTAATTTGAACCGGTACAAATCGATCCTCTAAAAATCGATTGATAAAGCGGTCAGCCTGAAAAACAGCCAAGTAGCCATCCGTATAAGGCTCTAACCGTTCTAAGTGCGCGGTCATTGATAAGTTTTTGGAGGGAAAAAATAAAGTAATATAATCGCCGGACATATCTTCCAGATAACTGTATGCCGCAGCATTAACCTCAACTCCAAAATAATAATAAAGATTGTCAATCGCTTTAAATAAAAAATCGTTGGCGGTTACTTCTTTTTTTTCTAAGCGGTGCATTGGCTGCTCTTGTTTTTTTAAGTCGGAGAGTTGGAAATCCTGAGCGGTAATTTCCTCCAAGCCGTCAGTATAGTAGGAAATGGTAGAAGACTGCGGTACGGTATAAACCTTGCCGATCGAGGCAATCTGCTGCCGGTACAGATCCAGGTTATCCACACTTTTCTGGTAACTGCCGTTGTCCTGAATAGTATAAGCAAAACTACCGCTATTTAACATATTTTCTAATTCCAGCATTGCCTGAGCCGTATACGCCAACTGGCGATAGTTAATATTGACGGCATACTCACGCAAAAAAGCCTGCAACTCTTTTTCCGTTTGCGTGTCATATTCAATGGCTGAGGTCATTCTCGCTTTCTCGGCGCTGAGGTTGGCTAAGATTTGCTCTCTCTTAGCCGCATCACGCGTTACGCTGCAAACCGCTTCCCCTTTTTTGGCGGTCGTGCCGGCCGGCAGAAAAGTATCAACAATACCGCTTTCGGCGGCGTAAACATTGGTTTCCCGGCGCAGCACCATGGCGTTAAAAATATCGCTTTCCGTCAGGCTTCCGGCTTCCACCGTCACCGCCTTAATTGACTTGGTGCTCAGGGAATGATAAATGATAAATATCCCGTATATCAAAACGATGCTAAAGAAAAAAATACTGATCGGAATATGCCGGTTGACTTTTTCTTTGGCGCTTTCCCGGTACTCCATTGCCTTAAATTGATTGATATCTTTTTTTTCCGGTGTTTTCATAAGATATACTCTTTCTGTCTGATTTTTGGCGTTTTCCGGCGGGCGGCAATCAGGTCAGCGCCAAAGCCGCTCCTTTGTCCGGAAAAGCCAGGATCCCCGCTAATAGCTAAATGCCGATCAATCTACCATTCCGTCAAAAAACGATGCATTGTATTCTAAAAGCTCAGTCAGCATCGGTTTCATGCCTTCGATTTCACTGGCTTTTTGAGTCTGGACGCTGACTCTTCGGCCGCTTTCGTATTCCATATACAGGAAAAGTGACAAGTTTTCGGCATCTGCTTCGTCATCCGCCGCTGTCCGGCTGCCCATACCGTAATAGCCGGCTTCATGGTTATCTAAGCGCTTGGTCGCGTGATTAAAATGACTAAAGTCATAGCTAACGGAAAAATTATATTCAACCAAAATCGCTGTCAGGCCGGCGAAATAACCTTCCGGCAAAGCGATCTGCTGTTCGGAAATAATAGTTCCCGCCTCCTCATCCCAGACCTCTTTGCTGAGCAGATGCATCTGGCCGCCAATGGCCTCATCTTCGCTGACTTTCCGGTTTTCATACATTACGCGCTTGCCGTTTTCCATATATTCCAGCTCAAACCAGCTGACGGACGAAGCCTCATTCGGTGGGTACAGGTCACGATTCCCATGATCGGCAAACCAGTCCGCGAAGACGGTATAAATCTTCTCCGTCCATGCGGCGTAAGGGTCATTATTGACCGTAAAACTGAGGGTTTCTCCGGAAGCGTAATTGACTTTCAGATTACATTCCTGATACTCCGGCGGCAGGCCGGCGGTCAGGCGGTAAAGTCCGTTTTGGCCCGCCAGTTTTTCCTGCTCGATCACCCGCTGCAAAGCCGTCAGCAATTTTTGGTCTGCCGGAAAACGGATTCCGGAAATGTATTCCGACGCCGTTAAGACGCCGTTTTCATCCGGCTGAACCCGGAACTCAAACATATGCTTCTCCCGTTCCACATCGGTCCAGCGGGTGGCTAAGTAAAAGCGAGCGTAAAACGCCGAGATCTCCTTGGAGTTTATCACTTTCGGTGTGCCGGGATCGGTACGATCAAGTACCCCGCCGGGAAGCCCTTCCTCTGGGTGGGACTTGGCCGAATCGTCACAGCCCAAAAGCCCGTAGATCATCGTTATTCCCAGTAGGGCGGTCATTATCCATTTTCCTTTTTGTAGTCGCATCCTGTCCCTCCTGTTTTGTATTGCGTTGCCATATCTTTACCTGTTTCGTGATCACCAGAAGTTTCCAGCATGCGCCCTGCCCCGCGAGCAGACCGAAATGCCGCACAGCCAAGCGAAACTCTGCGGGCATTAACAGCCGCTGAATAAAAACGCTGCCACCGGGAAAAGAGTTTGGTTCGGTCAAACTTATAATAACGCATGCCGGCGGCCGGTGTCAACTTAAAAGTCATTAAACCACCGGAAAATATTGTGTTTTTAAAAAGCGGACGTTCAGACAAAGCATGTATAATTAGCTTTCAGTGAATTATGAGTAATATTCATGGTGCCGAACTTTGAAAAACTTGATTTTCAGCCGGCAGCTACTTGTAATTTTTCTTGATTATGGTATACTGATTACTAACTTCTGTGTTTACCGGAACGGTTTGCGGCCGCGTTTTTATCATTCGGGACTATGCGATTTTTCGGTAAGGGTTAAATTTTACGAAACAAGGCGGTAATTTATGAAAATATTAGTTTTAGCGGATGCTGAATCTACTTACATTTGGGATCACTTTGATCCGGAAGCTTTTGCCGGGGTTGACCTCGTTATTTCCTGCGGTGATTTGAAAGCTTCTTATCTTTCTTTTATTGTCACCATGCTCCCGGTTCCCCTGCTTTATGTGCCGGGCAACCACGATTCGGATTATCTGCGCAATCCGCCGCTGGGGTGCGACTCGATTGACGATCAGGTGGTGACGGTTAAGGGGCTGCGAATTATGGGGCTGGGCGGTTCCTATCGCTATAAGCCGGGGCCGTTTCAGTATAATGAAGCCGAAATGACCAAGCGGGTCAAGGCCATTTCCCGCAAAATCGAAAAAGCCGGCGGTATTGATTTGATGGTTACGCACTCACCCAGCCTTGGCCTGTATGAAACAACGGATTTGCCGCACCGGGGCTTTGACAGCTTTAATCAAATATTGGAAACTTATAAGCCCTCTTATTTTCTGCATGGCCATGTGCATATGAATTATTCCCATAAAATAAAGCGGCGGCAGCAAATCATGCAAACCACCGCTATTAACGGCTATCAATATTATATTTTCGACTATGAGCCCAATGGCTTTCAGTACCAAAGAAAATCAAGATTCATATCGTTTTTTCACACCAAGTAAATCCAAAAAGGCGTCCTGTCCCTTTCGGATAGTAATATTCGGAATGCTGCCCAGGACGCCTTCTATTAGGAAATCCATGGACATGATCTCTTGTCCGGTCATGATCTGATCGTCACCCTGAATTTTATTTCCCTTGTTATCATAAATAAGCCCGGAAAACGGCTGAAAATTACCCAAACTAATCATTTTTTTCATAAATTCAACCGTATTTTTCAATTCTTTGGGCAAAAGACTTTGCGAATAAAAAAACTCCACTACCCCGGAGCTTAAACCCCACCAGTAATTGACGGCGTTTTCCCCAGAACCGAATAATTTGGAGCGGCTGTAATCGCCGTTAATAATACTGACCAGGATTTTTTCATAAAATACCCCCCAATTCCATAAGGGAATGGCCAGATAATTTTTAAACTCCGGATCCGGCTCCCGATCCGGCCGATAGCGGTCGCGGATAAAATAAAGGCCGTTGGATTGAAGCTTATTGGCCAATACATTGGATTCCTGGTGCATGACGATATCCGCGCCCAGACTGGAAAACTGTTCATCGGTCGCTTGAATCCGCGGCAGACAGTTTTCTTTGCATTCCGACACCCATTTTAAATACACCTCGGCACGGGGATTAACAAAGCGAGCCCCCAGTGCATAAGCGTTGATGGAACTGATAAATTCCGGAATCGGATAGGTGGCGGCATATCCAATGATATTGGTTTCGGTCATCGCTCCGGCCACAATGCCCGCCAAAAAATGAGCCTCATAAATGCGGCCAAAATAAGAACGGACGTTTTGATAGGACATTGCTTCCGAACAGTTCAGGAAAATGATATTTTTATATTCCAGCGCCGCCTTTAAAGTAGAAAAAATAAAGGTTGGCGAGGTGGTAAAAATAACGTCAAAGCCTTTTTGGGCAACGGCTTTAATGGTATCATAGGCGCTTTCATCCTCCGGCACGTTAAAAAAGGATTCCGCCTCAATCCGGCCTGCCAATTTGGACTCAACATGATTTTTTCCTAATTCATGCTGATAGACCCATTCTGAGCTATCGGCGCTGCCGGCGTGAATAAAAGCCACTTTTAAATGCCGGCGGCCGGTGCCGAAGGGATTAAGTTCCGATAAAAAACTGACAGACTTGGGCTCGTGCCGCTCGCTTTGAGTCAGATCCAGCTGACTGGGTTTGGACAGATTCTCCAGCTCTGTCCACAGCGCCTTTAGCTGCCTGGTAATCTGGGAATTAACTAAATCCTGCTCGTAGCCGTAAATATCCAAATAATGCAAAAAAGCATCGCCCGTGGTAATCGGCAGGGTATTTCCGCTTAGGGAATAATAAGCCGACCGAAATTGAAAATAAAAAGATTTAAACTGGATAATGTTTTCCCCGCTCCAATTAAACTTTTCAATATAGCGGTAGCATTTGGGAAAGCTCCCGATTTTGGAGAACCACAAAAAATTAACCTTGGTCTTTTTGTAAAAATCCAGATACTGCCGATAGATCCGCAGTTCTTCCGTAACATACTCAAACTTCGGTACCAGCCGGATGACCTTAGCCATGATTTGGACCGCGTGATAATATTTTAAAACGCTGACTCTTTTGTTGCCTTCCAGCACATAATAGCGGCCCAAATATTCGTAAGCGATGATCGGATCGCGAATGCCCTCCTCATTATGCGCCTGGCACAGCGCAATCCATTTGGAGGCAAATTCGCTTTCCTCGTCCAAAAGCGGCATAAACCCGCAGGAAAAAGAGGTAGACCGGCCTTGATTCTTGGTGCCGGCAATTTTTTTAATCATGATTTCCTGGGTTTCCAGCTCTACCTCCGACAAAATCCGATCGGAGGGAACGCTTTGCTCGAGCGGCGTCAAATAAGGGCTGCCGCCGGAGATTCTGGCCCGGTTGGCTTCCCTTATCCCAATTCTTCTGGCTTCCTCATATTCCGACAAATATAAATTATTATCCATTTTTCCCCCTTATGGAATGTGCTTTCCGATTGGGATTAACAGCCGCAGCTTCAGAAAAGGCAAGTAATCTCCGCTTCCTTGGTCAAAGCGTATCCCTCGGAAAAATTGCTCGAAAACTGAGAAAATACTTAATCGTTTTTAACCGCGCCGTAACGGCCGGTAACAGAGCGGGGCGCAAAGGCAAAGATGCCTTTGAGGATCGACTCATTTGGTTCAATAAAAATCCGGGTCTTTTTGTGGTCAAGATCATAAACCAGCCCGTAAAGCGCATCGGATTCGGTTCCGGAAGAAAGATCCAGCACCTTGTCATAGCCTTTGGCCGCTTGTTCCTTATTTTGCACCTTTTCCATGGCCAAAAGTTTTTTGGTATCGATCGTGACGATCCGTTTCCGGCGGGAGCGATTATAAATCACGTCAATATCCAAATCGCCGTTGGTAAAAGAATACTCAAATTCTTGATTTAGCCGCCCGCTAAGGACGGTAGCACCCCAAATGACCAGTACCGCCAGCATAACGCCGATGTACGGGACAAAAACAGACAGCGCTGCGCTAAGCAGTACCGCTCCGCTCCAAATCGCTACCAGCTTTAAGGTATCGGCCGGTGTTCTTTGTTTTTTGACTAGCTGTTCATTAAATACGTCGTTAATCATAAATTAATATCCTTCCGGGTTTTTGCTTTGCCAGTGCCAGGAATCCCGGCACATATCTTCCAGTGTTTTCTGCGTTTCCCAGCCAAACAACCGCTTCGCCTTGGCAACGTCGGCATAGCAGGATGCAATATCGCCCGGCCGGCGGCCGGCAATTTTATACGGTACCGGTACCTGATTGACCCGCTCAAAGGTATGAATCACCTCCAGCACCGAAAAGCCTTTTCCCGTCCCCAGATTGACGATTTCCACGCCGGTATGGGTTTCGTTATATTTCACCGCCTGCACGTGGCCGCTGGCCAGATCCATGACATGAATATAATCTCTGACGCCGGTACCGTCTGCCGTATCATAATCATTGCCGTAAACCGTTAAAAATTCTCTTTTGCCGACAGCAACCTGGGTTAAGTATGGCATTAAGTTATTGGGAATACCATTGGGATTTTCGCCGATCGTTCCGCTTTCGTGCGCGCCCAAGGGATTAAAGTAACGAAGCAGGACAATGCTCCACGCCTGGTCGGCCGTATAAAGATCTTTTAAAATGATTTCAATCATTTGCTTGGTCCAGCCATAGGGATTGGTGGCGGAAGTCGGCATATCCTCCTGAAACGGAACGGGATTATTCATGCCGTAAACCGTGGCCGAGGAGCTGAACACGATTTTCTTGACGCCGCACTCCTGCATCACTTCCAGCAGCGTTAAAGTACCGGTGATGTTGTTATGGTAGTATTTGAGCGGCATGCTGACCGATTCGCCGACCGCCTTTAAGCCGGCAAAGTGAATGACAGATTCGATTTTATTTTCCCGAAAAACGCTCTTTAATTTTTCTTTATCTAAAATATCCCCTTCCACTAAGGGAATCGCGTGCCCCGCGATTTTTTCGGTACGGCGCACCGCTTCCGGGGAAGAATTGCTGAAATTATCATAAATAATTACTTCATAGCCTGCCTTGATCAGTTCAATACAGGTATGCGTGCCAATGTAGCCGGCGCCGCCGGTCACTAAAATTGCCATAATTGCCTCCTTGTAGGTATCCAAAGATGATGATTACAAAGCGCTTTGCGCTCCTATCTCTTGAACTTATAGAATACCACTAATCGGCCTGTCTGTCAATCGTCGGCGGCAATTAAACGGTCTGTGGCTCAAATTTATTTCTTTGCGGCCAAAAGAGCCTACTGCCGGGAAAAATAAGTCCAAAACAAAAGCCGCCCTGCTCTCAGCGGAAACGGCTTTTCTTTTTCTGGTTTTGGTCTGCTTTATTTTTTTAAAGAATCGTCGTCATCTTCCTTAAAATGGTGTAAGGCGCTTTGTCCAGAGGCTACACATTCCTCAGCCAAAACAGAAAGGCTCCCCTCTTTGGCTCTGGACATATAACCATGTAAAACGGCCGCTATATTGGCGCCGCCAATTACTTCTATCGGCCGGCTGCTGTGCTCTTTTAGCTCAATTGCTGTATTAAAAGGGGTTCCGCCCGTAATATCCGCAAAAAATAAAAAACCGCTGCAGCTAGATAAACGTTTAACTGCTTCTGCCAGCTTAAACGCCAAGTCATCCAAAGAGTCATCCTGCAAATAATTGACTTTTTCATAATTTTCCATTTTACCCAGCAGCATTTCCAGACTGCCGCTGATTCCATTCGCAAAATTATCATGACCCAATACAATAATTCCTATCATAGTAGTTTCCTTTCCCCATTTTGCCGTCTAACTCCAACTGCGCAGAACGTTTTGGCTGTATGCCTTCTCTTTTGCCTGAAGCTCTGCTTTTTTCGACTTTAATATATTCCTTTTTGTCAAAAATGTCAATACCGCCTTCTTTGCTGTGCACGACAAACGCATGAATGTAATTTTGCACAAAAAATATTAGCACCTAAATGCAAAGTTGCATAAAAATATTTTGGAAAATAGATTTTTTTCTTTTTCAAGAACTTTGTTTCTTAGAATTATACACTTTTGCGAATGGTAAAATGGATGTATAAAAATATTCATTGTGCATTTTGTATGTTCATGCGTTCGTCGTGCTTTGCTGTGTTCCGATTTTTACCGACTGTTTCTGCTGATTTTTCCTTTGCTTTTTCTTGCTTTTCGCCAATAAAAAGCCGCCTATTCCACCCAAATCGGGCTGCCGACAATGATGTTCTCATCTTCGAGCGTCACCCGCAAATAGAGATAGCTTCCGGGAGCGAGGCAGGACTTAGGCAGTTTTAACTCCGCCTGCCAGAAGGCTTGACCGGGTGCGATTTTTTGATAGGCTTGACCGTTTATAATCAAAGAAACCGACCGAATCCGTTCGGGCGCAGCTATTTCCGTATGCAGGATAAAATCTGCTTCGCCGGCGCTGCCTGCCGCCAGGCTGCTGCCCATCGGCATGCCGTTTAGCCGGTAATCCAAATAAATTCGGGTATGGGTGGTAGCATAGGTGCGCCGCGCTTTTAAGCCGCTATACAGGCTGTCCCTGGTCAGCTCATCGGCATAAACCGCCGTCAGACCGCCATGACCGGGCATGGAGTCATGATCATCGCTCCCGGCTGTCATCCCCCAGCGTTTTCCCCGGTTTAAAAAAGAAACGACATCATTTTCCGCGATATTGGACATGGCCTTTAAAAGCATGGGATTGTGCGGATACTCAAACCGCCCCCACTGCGCTGAGTAAAACTCGCACAATGCTTCGGCTTCATCGGCCGGCTCCCAGTTTTTTAAGTCAAAACCGCTGTGCTGTTGTTCCTGCTGGTCTTTCTGCGGCCGCCCGCCGCAGTAACGATGAAAATGCGGAATCGACAGATATTTTTTTTCCCGGTACAGCCGCCAAATATCATAAATATCTTCGGCGCCGGCCGGATATTCAAAGTTTGCCATATCCTCGGCCAAAAGCACTACCGTATCGCCCCGCTGGCTGTGCAGCTCAAAACCGGGAAACGTCACAAATCGTCCGGGCTGATAATTTTGCTCGGCGAACTTTCGGATTGTTTGCCACAGCGCCGGCGTTACGTTTAGCCGATCATTATTGTCAAACAGGAAGGTCTGCTCAATCAATGCCGCAAAGTCAAGGCAGGCCGTTTCCCGGGCATACTGATAAGCGTCCTGAGGCGTAGCGCCGTTGTTATTATCCCGGATATTGGGCGTTAAGACGGTATGGCAGTGGGTATCGCCCCAAAAAATAGAACAAGCCTCTTTTTTGCAGGCAAAGACTGCTTTTTCCGTATGCAGCTCATGGCTTTGGCAGTCAATTTCATAAAAACCTTCCTCATTTACGGTCAAGCGCCCATCCGGCAGGAGACGTTCTTCGCCGGTCTTTAGGTTTCTTAAGGTAAAAACCGAAGGCAGGGAAAAATCATGAAGCGGATTCCGAAACCGGTCGCTGACGACATAGCGAATGAAATATTCTTTTCCCGGCCGGACACAGGTCGGAGCAGTAATCGTTAAATAATACGCCTGTTCCGGCACGACTTTAACCGGCGGCAAAACCGCCAGTTTTTGATATTCGCCGCTACCGGCGGCATCCAGGGAAAGCTCATAAGCTAAAAAATTACCGCTTGACAGCGCCGCCTGATGAGGCGCTCTGGTTGGCGCGGCGCAGCCTTTCAGCCACATGCGGTCAATTCCGCCGTACACAATATGCAGCACTGCTCCGGCCGGCCATTCCTCATCGGCTGCAATCACCGCAATCCGGTCGCTGTCTTTCCAGCGCAGAATATGGCTGAACTCCGTCTTGATTTTTTCAATCCGGGTGGTTAAGCGGGCATCTTCTTCCTCAAAATAAGCGTATAAAAAATGCGGCTGCCAGTAATCGATATTCTGCACATATTCAGACGAACGCTGATGGGTATAGGCCGGGAACAAAATGCGGATCCCGCCGCCGGCCGCTATCGGCGCAGTTAGTTCAAACCGGATATGCCAGCCAATTTCGCCGCTGGCAGTCACTTCCTTGGGAACCATGGCCGTAAAAATTCCATATTTATTTTTTACTATTGTCTTGTCCATACTATCCTTCTTTCTGGGAGATATACTATTAAAAGAAAATCAGCCGCTGAAACTTTTCCATTGAAAAATCGGGGTTATATAATCACGAAAAACTATTCCTGCCACCAGTTGCAGTTTTTCCGCGGATTAATTATTAATTCTCGGTCAAATTTGCAAAGACAAGGCTTTTCAGCAAGGAAAAGCTAAGCTACTGCGTTAACAGCGGAATCAAATCAATATTATCATCATCCGGCACCATTTGCGCAGTAAACTGAACGCCATGTTCAGCCAAACAGATAAAATCTTCCACATCCTCCGGGCTGACGCTGACCGCTTTCTTGACCATTTTGGTATTTTGTTTGCCGCCCATGTTGCCGACATTAACTGTCTCCATAACAAAACCCAGATCATATAATTTTCTGAGAGTTTTCGGACTTTTAACAATAATAAAAACCGCTTCGCCTTCGTATTTTTGCTCCTTAAGATTTTGAGCAGCTTTTTCGGCGGTTAAAATAGACAGCTTGCATTGCTTGGGACAGGCGATTTTGAGTGCTTCCTTTTGAATGGGGTCTTTGACGGCCAAGTCATCAATCACCATGATTCGGGTGGCTTTGGTAAAAAGACTCCACACAGCGGCTACTTGTCCGTGAATCAAGCGGTCATCAATTCGAATATTGACAATTTTCATTTGACTCCTCCTTGCATCATCGGTTTTACGTTTCTTGTCTGCTGCCGGCCGCAGAAACCCGCGCAGGCAAAGATCCTGCGGCCTATATGCCGTGATAGATCTTACATAATTCCTAAAAGCACCATGACCGCAGCAAATAAAACAATCGCTACAATCAGTTTGGCGGCGCTCCATTTTTTCTTATCTAAAAAATACCAGGAAAGTAAGGTTAAAATCAACGGTAAAATCCCCGGCATAATTTTATCAAAGATAGTGGCCTGAAGGGAAATACTCATTTCTCCGCTGACAAATTGATAAATGATGCCGGCCTTAACTGTGGTGGCGGCTACCCCGCCAATGACCATCAATCCCATCATGGTCAGGCCGGTGGTAATCTTATCGGCCAAATCTTTTTGGGTAAAAAACAAATTAGCTGCTCCGATGCCCATAGTATATCCTTTATGGAATAAGTACCACTGCATGCCGACAATGGTCGTCAGCCATACCGCACAGAAAAAGAGGGGACCGACGGGGTTGCCGTCCTGTAGGCACATACTCATGGCAATGCTCAATAAAATCGGACTGTAAGTACCGATAATCATAGAGTCGCCGATACCGGCGAATGGCCCCATTAAGGCGTTTTTTGTGTTGACAATTAATTCTTCACTGACATCTTCCCCCTGCGCCCTGGCTTCTTCCATGGCGATCGTGATTCCGGGAATCAGCGCGCCCAGCTGAGGCTCTGTATTATAAAACTGCATATGCCGCTGCAGAGCCTTTTGATATTCGGCCGGGTTATCCTTATATAATTTTTTTAAAATTGGCTCAAGCACATGGCAAAACGCCAATCCCATCATCCGCTCAAAGTTTTGCGTTGCCTGCGAAAAGAAAATATAGGACCAGGCAGCTTTGTTAATGTCTTTTTTAGTGAGTAATGTGTTTTTATTCTTCATAGCAGTCGCCCTCCTTATTTTGTTCGGCAGCTGGCGCCGATTTGGAAACTCCCTGGGCCATCACAAACAGGACAGCAATACCGGTGGCAAAAACGGCCAGAGCCGTAACCGTCATACTGGTCGCGCCAATAATGATCCATCCCATTAAAAACAAAACAATCATCCAGTTTTTAGATAAGGATTGTTTTAAGAGCATGGCAAAACCAACAGCCGGCAGCATTCGGCCGGCAACGGCAAAGAAATGCAGCAATTGGGGCGGCATGCTTTTTATCGCCATTTCCGCTACCGGCGCACCTAAATAGCAAATAAGCATGGCTGACCCGGCGCGCAGAATAAAGCTCGGCACCGCGGCCAAATAGGTTGCCCGATGAATTCCGGCGCCATCGCCCTGGGCGGCGGCTTTATCGCCCATATGCGGGAAATAGGCGTTGATGGTCATGATAAAGTTAAATAATCCTAAACCCAACATGCTTAAAGGCACCGCTAAAGCAACCGCTTGTTCACCGGTTCCGCCGGCTGCCAAAGCCAGCGGAATTCCGATATAAGCCGCCCAGTTAACATCCGACGGCATGGCTCCGCCCGGGGTGATTTGACCGATAAACAAAGCCTGAACCATGGCTCCGGCAATTACGCCGTTTTTGACGTCGCCCAAAATAATACCGACAACCAGGCCCGCGACCAGCGGCCGGCCGATCATATTCCATCCGCCGGTAACGCCAAAAAACCAAGGGGTTCGCTTGCTTCCCAGATATGCAAATAATCCAATTAATAAAGCCTGTATTAAACTCATAGTTTCGCCTCCCTAATGTTGATATAATCTCTCGGAATTTTTAGCCCAATAAAATCAAGGGCTTTCGATTCCGTTTGCTTTGTTTCCGTTCCTCCGCTAATATTTCCCTTTCGACCTCCCCGGCCAGAATTTCACCGGCATGATTCATCGGCATGGTTACTCAAGATTCCGAAAGAGCATTGATCGGTAACCGTTCCTTAAAAAACCGCCTTTTACGGAATAAAACCAATTTCGTAAAAAGATATGGGCTTTTGCCTATTCCTCATAATCGTCTGAGTTTTCCGGCGTTTCCGTTTCCTTAAACTGAAGTAATGCGCCCTGACCGGCCGATATACATTCTTCGGCTAAAGTTGAAAGACTTTCACAGTTTATTCGTGACATATAACCATATAAAACTGCGGCTACGTTCGTTCCTCCTATCACCTCCATTACCCGGCCGCTTCGCATTTTCAGCTGAATCGCCCTATTAAAAGGCGTTCCGCCGGCAATATCCGTAAAAACCAGCAATCCATTGCAAGCGGATAGACATTCAACGGCTTTTTCTAATTTAACATTTAAATCTTCCAAGGAGTCATCCGGCAAATAATTGATTTTCTCGTAGTTTTCGGTCGGTCCCAGCAACATCTCCAGGCTGTCACTGATTCCATCTGCAAAATGCCCATGCCCCAATATAATAATTCCGATCATAATAAACTCCATTCCGCCGCCTTTGACTGGCGGTAGTGATGAAAGGGTTTCAACTCTATACGTTATGCTATAGTTAAGTGCGCCAATTTATGGTTTTCCTTTGCTTTCTTTCACACTAACTCTCAAATTACTCAGCTTTTCCCGTTCGGGGAGTTTCGCCCGGCCGCGGAAGTGCGCAGCTAGTGGCACCGCCCATCGCCCGGCGACATGGCTAACTATTTTCCTGTCCCGCCGGGTAACCAGTTAGCAACTTTGCCTTGGCTGACCTAGCTAATATAGACCACATGCCTGCGTGCCCCGCCGCTTGCCTGACCCGTTTGGGGGAAACGTATAGTCAAAATGCATGGCTGCCGAGCATCTGTTCCAAAATGATTTTAATTTCGCGGAACGGAGAAGTTGAGCAAAATACATAAATATTTTTTAAATTTTATATAAAAGAAGTTCTTGGCTTTACTATATTCCTTTTCGCAAGAAATGTCAATACATATTTTCAGGAAAAGAAATACAAATACTTATTTATATTTACCATTAAAAAGAGAGGCTGTTTTTTATCAAAAACCAAGGACTCCAAACAACGGTCGCCAAAATAATGTAAATACCATTTTAACATTCTTGAGTTTCCGCAGATTTATCCACATATCCTCATTTTCAAGGTTCTCTTATC
>CAUVDV010000022.1:0-21623 GCA_963550755.1 uncultured Lachnospiraceae bacterium | reverse complement strand
CGTCCGGGTTGATGAGTAAGCAGGAGGATGGAATGAAAGTTCAAAAAATTGATGCGAAAACCTTCAGGAAGATGTTCCTTGCGGGTGCGAAGTTACTGGAAATACAAAAGGAATATGTAAACGAGTTAAACGTTTTCCCGGTACCGGATGGCGATACCGGAACGAATATGACGATGACTATTTTGTCGGCGGCGCGGGAAGTGGAGCAGGTGGAAAACGGCGATATGAAGGCGCTTGCCAAGGCAATTTCTTCCGGTTCGCTGCGGGGAGCCAGAGGCAATTCCGGCGTGATTTTATCGCAGCTTTTGCGGGGCTTTGCCAAAGGAATTGAGCAGCATCAGGAACTGGACGCGATGATTATCGCCGGTGCTTTAAACCGCGGTGTAGAAACAGCCTATAAAGCAGTGATGAAACCGAAAGAAGGTACGATCTTGACGGTGGCCAAGGAAATTGCCAATAAAGCGGCGGAATTGGCTTTGGAGAATAATGATATTTTGGAGAACTTTCCCAAGGTTTTAGAGCATGCGCAAAAAGCGCTGGAAAATACGCCTAATCAATTGCCGGTATTAAAGGAAGCGGGTGTTGTCGACGCCGGCGGGCAGGGTTTGTGCTATGTTTTAGAGGGCGCATATAAAGCCTTGGCCGGCGGCGGCGAGGTCAGTTTTGATTTTGGCGGCGGACAGGTGACCGGCAGCAAGGAAAAAGGGTTTAACCATGCTTTTCAGGAAGCAACGGATTCGATCGAATTTGGCTATTGCACTGAATTTATTATCAATACCAAAGAAGGCGCAGACAATGAGAAGGATTCGGAAGAACTGAAAGGCTATTTGGAAACGATCGGTGATTCGATTGTTGCGGTATGCGATGATGATTTGATTAAAATCCATGTTCATACTGAAAATCCGGGCTTAGCTTTGCAAAAGGCATTGACGCTGGGTTATTTATCTAATTTAAAAATTGAGAATATGCGGATTCAGCATACCGAGCAGCTGCTGAAGCATGGTCATGAGATTGCTGCCAGACAGGCGGAAATGAAAGCGGAAACGAAAACCGAACCGAAACAGCCGGCCGAAAAGAAGGAAAACGGCTTTGTGGCGGTTTCTGCCGGTCAGGGGATTGATAATGTATTTAAGGATTTGGGCGTTGACGTGGTCATTACTGGCGGCCAGACAATGAATCCCAGCACGGATGATTTTGTGCGGGCGATTGAAAAAATTAATGCTGATGCGGTGTTTTTATTCCCCAACAACAAAAATATTATTTTAGCGGCGGAACAGGCGGTGCATTTGGTTAAAGACAGAAAAGTGGTAGTAATTCCGTCTAAGACGATTCCGCAGGGGATCGGCGCGCTGATTGCTTTTGAGGAAGGAGCGGCGCCGGAGGAAAATAAGGAAACCATGATCGAGGCGATGGCGGCGATCAAATCCGGTCAGGTTACCTATGCGGTCAGAGATACGCAGTTTGAGGGGAAAACGATTAAAACCGGCGATATTATCGCTTTGGATGAAAATAAGATTTTAGCGGTAGCCGGGGATGTTGATACGGCAGTTAAGGAATTGGCAGCCGTTTTGGTGGACGAGGACAGCGAAATTATTACCCTTTATTATGGCGAGGACGTGCAGCCGGAGGCGGCGGAGCGGACAGCCGAGTTCCTGCGGGAAAAATATCCGGCGGCCGATGTCGCGGTTCAGTTTGGCGGACAGCCCTTGTACTACTACTTTATTTCGGTAGAGTAAGCCAAAAGGCGGAGCCTTTTGGCGAATAGTTAAGCAAAAGGCGCAGTCTTTCGGCCAATCCAAGTGAAAAACGAAGCCTTTTGGTATAATCCAGTGAAAAAATGCAGCCTTTTGGTGAACAGTTAAGCGAAAAGGCGCTGGTTTTTCGGTTTGAGCGGTAAGCCGTCTAAAAAGGCGATTTTCGGTTTACAGAACAGGAAAAGCCGTGTGAATAAGGGAAGCTTTGGCGGTTATGGCAGAGCGAAGGAAGACAGGTAAAAAGGCAAAAGGAACAATTCAGGCAAGCTTTTTCAAAAGGAAGAAGCTTGCTTTTTCAAAAGGCGGTGTTTTCCGCGGGCGGAAAGCTTGGCGCTTACGGCCAAACACCGGCGGCTGAAACGGCGCCGGACGGAAAAAGCGGAGAAGAATTTTTAATGAAAAGGAAGCGGAGGCGGATATGCAGGCGGTCAAGGCATTAAAAGGAGTCGGCGATAAGACGGAAAAGCTGCTGCAAGGCATGGGAATTTTTTCTTTTTACGACCTGCTGACGCATTATCCCAAGGGCTATGATTTTTTCACCGGCGTCACTGATATTGCCGAGATTCGAGAGAATGAGGAAAATTATTTGCGCCTGAAAATTGTTTCCGCCCCGAAGCTTCAATATTTCGGTAAACTGACGGCGCTTCATTTTCAGGCGGCTGATCCGCGGGGGGAGCGGCTAAAGGTTACCTATTTCCGGCAGCCGTATTTGGCGAAGGTTATGCTGGTAGGACGGATTTTGGTCTTGCGGGGACGCCCGCACCGGCAGAAAGAAGGATGGCAGTTGGTAAATCCGGCGGTGGTCAGCGAGGAAGAGCTGGCGGAACTGGCGGCGTTTCCGGTGGTGGCCAGATATTCCGTTCCTAAGGGGATCAGCGAGAAAAAGTGGAAGCAGTATTTAAAGCAAGTTTTATCGCTGCCGGCAGCAGAGCAGCCGGTGAAAGAATATATCGCGCCGTCCGTTCGGGAAAAATACGGACTTCCGCCCTTGTGGCAAAGCTATCAGCAGCTGCATTTTCCCAAAACCAGGGCGGAGGCGGAGGCTGCCCGGAAAAGACTGGTCTTTGACGAGTTTTATTTTTTTCGGGCCGGCATCACCAAAGCTGACCGGGAGCAGCCGAATGATTTTCCCATTCAGTCAACGGCAATGACCCAGCGGTTTATTGCCGGCCTGCCTTTTGTTCTGACGGCCGATCAAGCGGCGGCGATTACCGCGGCGGAGCAGGATATGCGCAGCCGACGGCGGATGGTTCGCCTGGTGCAGGGCGACGTCGGCAGCGGCAAGACGGCAGTGGCCTTGGCGGCGGCGGTCATGACGATTGAAAATGGTTATCAGGCGGCACTCATGGCGCCGACCGAGGTGCTGGCAGCCCAGCATTTTCAGGAAGCAGAAAAAAGACTGTCGGTACTTGGCATTAAGCCGGTTTTGCTTTTGGGGTCGGCTAAAGCCAAAGAAAAAAAAGAGATTTATGAGCAAATGAAAAGCGGGCAGGCGGATTTGATTATCGGTACGCATGCCTTGATTCAGGAAAAAGCCGAGTACCACCGCTTGGGGCTGGTAATTACTGATGAACAGCATCGCTTTGGCGTAATGCAGCGGGAGAAGTTAAGCCGCAAGGGTGATCGGGAAAAACTGCCGCATATTTTGGTGATGAGCGCTACGCCGATTCCCAGAACATTAGCTTTGATTTTATATCAGGATATGGATATTTCGGTGATAAAAAGCATGCCGGCGGAGCGGCTGCCGGTACAGTCCTTTGTAAGAAACAGCGGCGCGCGCGAAAAGATTTACCGTTTTATGGAAAAAGAGATCAGAAGCGGCGCGGCCGTCTATATTATTTGTCCGGCGGTCGAGGATAATGAAGAACTGGCGCTGACCGGAGTGATCAGCTATGCCGAGGCGCTGCAAAAAAAATATCCGCAGCTGCGGATTGCTTATTTATACGGCAGTCAGCCGGAAAAAGAGGAAATCATGCGGGCGTTTGCCGCCGGGGAAACGGATATTTTGATTTCGACGACAGTGGTTGAAGTCGGAGTCAATGTACCGCGGGCAACGGTGATGCTGATTGAGAATGCCGAGCGCTTTGGGCTGGCTCAGCTGCATCAGTTAAGAGGCCGGGTTGGCCGGGGCAGCCGGCAGAGCTACTGTATTTTTTTGTCGGACACCAAAGATCTGGCGACGCGGGAGAAGCTGGAGTTTGTGGCGGCGCATCGGTCGGGTTTTGAGATTGCCGAATATGATTTAAAAATGAGAGGGCCGGGCGATGCGTTCGGTGTCAAGCAGCATGGTTTGCCGCTGCTGCAATTAGCTGATTTATATCAGGATTTGCCGGTGCTGGAAACGGTGGCTCAGGCCGCCGAAGAAATCGCTGACTCACCGGAACGCAGGCAAATGCTAGAACTGTACTACGGCGGCAGCCGGGAGATTTTATCAATATAGGAGTAAGATGATGAGAGTAGTGGCAGGAACGGCCAGAGGAATTCCGCTGAAAGCGCCGAAAGGCGATCAGGTCAGGCCAACCGTCGATCGTTTAAAGGAAACGCTGTTTAATATGATTCAGGCGGAGATTTATGACCGGGTAGTATTGGACGTGTTTGCCGGCAGCGGAGCGCTGGGCATTGAAGCGCTTAGCCGGGGAGCGCGCAGCGCTTATTTTTGTGAAAAAGACAGGACGGCAATGGAGGTGATTAGGGATAACTTGCGCCGGACGAAGCTGGAAGATAAGGCGCAGGTCTTGGCCGGTGATTTTTCAGGGGGACTGGGAAAAATTCAAATGATCGGCATCCAGGCCGACTTAGTTTTTTTGGATCCGCCCTATCAGGAGGAAAGCCTGTACCAGCGGGCAATCGCCGCTTTAACCGAAAAAAATCTGCTGGCGGAGGGCGCTTTGATCATTGCCGAAACAAAGAGCGGTTTTGACTTTTCTTTTTTAGAAAAATATGATACAATAAAAATCGAAAAATATAAGCGATTTAAAACCAATCAATATATATTTATGCGATTTGGCAGGGAAGTCCGTAAATAATGAATCTAACTTTCCTGCGGTGAAAGCTTGTTTTCTGCGCGGAAAAGTGAAAAGCCAGACTTTTGGTGAACAAACAAGCGAAAGGGTGCAGACTTTTGACAAATAAGCAAGCCAAAGGGCGCGGATTCTTGACGAATCGTCAGGTAAAAAGACTGGTTTGATGAACAGCTTGGCTGGAATAAAAAGGTTTAAGTTTCGTATGGCGGTCGGCCAAGAAAGACAAATGCCGGCAGGATGCGAATGTATTTGTTTGCGGGATAGGAATGGAGAAACAATATGAAAAAAGCAGTGTATGCCGGCAGTTTTGACCCGCCGACTTACGGGCATATGGATATTATCGCCAGGGCGTCGAAGCTGACGGAAGAACTGATCGTTGCCGTAGCGGTTAATCCGCATAAAAAATCATTATTAAGCTTGGAAGAAAGGAATGATCTGCTGAAAGAGTTAACTAAGGATATGCCAAATGTCAGAGTGGAATTTTTCACCGGACTGCTGGTCCGTTTTGTGGAAAAGGAAAACGCCGATGCGATTATTCGGGGATTTCGAGCGGTGTCTGATTTTGAATATGAATTGCAGTTGGCGCAGGGCAACAGTCTGCTTAGTCCGCAGACGGAAACGGTGTTTTTAGTCTCAAACGCCAAATACTCCTTTATCAGTTCGACTTTTGTGAAGGAAGCGGCTTTCTTTGGCGGGGAAATTGGCGATATGGTGCCGGAATTATCTAAGCGGGCGGTATTAAAAAAGATAGGAGCGAAGAATGAACAGCAAAGTATTTGATATTATTGATGATATGGAAGTGTATATAAATGACAGTAATGCCTTGCCGTTTCAGTCCAATAAAGTAGTGGTGCGGAGTGATGTAATGGATGAGTTTATCACCCAGATCAGGCTGGCGCTGCCCGATGAAATCAAAAGAGCCAACGCGATTATTGACGATCGGGAGCATATGATGTCAATTGCCCAGGAAAAACTGGCGGAAATAGAGGAGGAAGCGGTAAACAGGGCCAAGGCCTTAGTGGATGAGCATGAAATTACCCGGCAGGCACAGGCTAAGGCGGAGACGATTTTGGATAAAGCCTATAAGCAAAGCGAGGAAATTCGCCGGGAGGCGTACCGCTATACCGATGAACTCTTGGAAAAAGCGCAAAAGACGATTTCCGCTTTGCTCAACCAGTCCAATACCGACTACTCTAAGTTTGAGAAAACCTTGCTTAGTCAGTTAGATACGATTGATGAAAATCGAGAAGTCTTAAAAGAATGATAGCCGGCGGATCACGTGCATAGACTCCGCTATCGGCCGGCGGCATCGCAATTCGCCTAACGTTCCCGCCATGCAACGAGCAAGCGAAAAGACGCAGTCTTTTGGCGAACAAATAAATAAAAAAGACTGTTCTGACGCACGGAGTTATTAATTGATAATTGGATTTTTTTGTTCCGGCGGCTGAAAGGGCTGGCTGTATTTGCGGGCGATTAGCTGGGCATAAAGCCGGTCGCAGCGCAGTTCATTCTGCCAGCGGGCGAAAGCGGCGGCGGGCAGCTTTTTGGCATGCCTGGTATTGGTAATGACCGGGATTTGTGATTTTTTTTGCAACTGACGCAGCAGCGGCGCGGCTGAGCGGCGCAAACCGAGAATCCGCAGATAGCTGTTTTCTTGGGTTGGCGGCAAGGACGGGCGTTGATTTAAGAAAATATTTAGGAGCGCCCGTTTAACGGCGGCGGCGGGGAAATTGCGGGAGCGGCAGGCATCGACGTATTGCCCAAAGGACAAATCAAAGTCCAATGAGGCCAGCAGGCGGTTCATCAGTTCCGGCTTTTGCTCGCGCAGCCGGAGCAAAGCGGATAGGTCCTGCTGCATTAATAGGAATTGTATAAACGGATAGATATCCTCCGGGAAGATCGGTCCGTTTTTTTGTGCAGCGGCTGTTTGCAGCAGCCGAAAAGAAGCGGCCGGCAGGGCGGCGCTTAGTCTGGCTCGGTCGTTTTCCCGAAGCAGCTGGCGAATGGCGGTGGCGGACAAAAAAGTATTAGGCTGATAGCTTTCGTCTAAGTAGCTTTGGCCCTGCCTTGGAATTAAATGGGGAGTGATTTGGCTGCGGCAGGTAAGCAGGGCTTTTAAATACTCAATCGCCAGGATATTATTGGAGCCTTTCAGAATATGGCCGTAGCCGCTGTCAGGGAACAGGGCTTCGACCGCTTCTTGCCGGGCAGCGGCATAGGAACGGCCGTTTTTTAAGCTGTTTTTTAAGGCGGCGGAAAAACCGGCGCTTTCATTGGTCATGATCTTGGCTAAGGCTTGCAGGGACACTAAATCCGGACATTCCGCGCCAAAAGAAAGTTCGTCAATTATCTGGCTTTGCTCTAATAAAAAAATAGCTTCGGCCGCAAAGTATTCGGCGCTGCCGGCAGCGGCCGAAACCGGCAGTTCTAAGACCAAATCCACACCGCCGGCTAAAGCCATTTCCGCTCGCCGCCATTTGTCGATTACCGCCGGCTCGCCTCTTTGCACAAAGTTGCCGCTCATCAGGACAACCACAAAGTCCGCTTGGATGTTGGCCAGCTGATAGGCGTGACCAAGATGAAAGGGGTTATATTCGGCGATAATAGCGGCTGTTTTCATGGTTTTCCTTTCGTTAATAATTTGGCTTTTGTCTGCTGAAAAGCTGCCTGTTTTTGTGCGGCATGTCTATATAGTCTTTACTCTTACCAGCGGCGGGTTTATCTTTTCTTTTTCTCAAATAGCTGCGAGGTCAGCTCCGGAATATAGCCGCTGTCCTGAAAGCCCAGTTTTTTGAGGAGCGCCATACTGGGCAGATTTTCCGGGTCGGTTAAGCCGGTCAGGGTATACTCCGGGTATTTTTCCTGTAAAACGGAGATCAGTGCCGTCAGAGCCTCAAAGGCGTAGCCCCGGCGATGATACTGATAGGAAATGGTATAGCCCATGTTGATATCCAGACCGTTGGGCATGACGACGATTTCACCAATCATTTCATTGCTTTCCGCTAAAGCCAGCGCGATAAAAAAAGCTTGTTCGGTTTGCATGAGATCATTTTTATGCTGCTTGATCAGGTTTTCAATATCCGCCAACGACTTGGACTGACCGCGCTGATAGCGGGCGCAGACTGGATTATTTCGGTAGTCGTGCATAATAGCGGCGTCTTTTTCTTCCACATCGCGCAGCAGCAAACGCTCGGTTTGTAAAAACAACATTAGCAGCGCCTCCTTTCGGGTATGTGTTGCTTATATCATACCATAAATTTAAGCCAAGCGCGAGAAAATCTTGCGCTGTTTTCGGTTGACTTTTCAGCGTTTTTTCAGTACACGGAACTTTACTTCGGGGAATTGCGTATTTTAACAAATTTCCGGAATAGGTAAAAAATTGATGAGAGTCCATCACAAAAAATCCAAAAGAAACTTTTATTCCCATATACTTTGTGCTATAATAAAAGAGAATGCGCGGTAAAAGCGCCGGATATACGCAAAACAGAAAGCTTGAAAGGAGTTGCAAATGAGTTTTATTGACGGAATTAAAAATAAGGCAAAGCAAGACCCGCAGACAATTGTCCTGCCCGAAGCCATGGATATTCGTACCCTGACCGCGGCCGAGCGGGTGATGAAGGAAGGACTGGCTAAGGTTATTTTGATTGGAAACGAAAAGGAAATCAGGGAAAAAGCGGGAGCGATAAACTTGGACGGCGTGAGGATTGTCGATCCGCACAGCTTTGAGAAATTAGACGATTATACCGAAAAGCTGTTTACTCTGCGCGAGAAAAAAGGGATGACCCGGGAAAAGGCCAGAGAACTGCTGTTGAGCGATCCTTTATTTTTGGGCGTGATGATGGTAAAAATGCAGGATGCGGACGGCATGGTAGCCGGAGCGGTCAATTCCACTGCCAATGTACTGCGGCCGTCGCTGCAAATTTTAAAAACCGCGCCGAATGTTAAAATCGTGTCCAGTTTCTTTATCATTTCCGTTCCGAACTGCGATTTGGGCGTAAACGGCACTTTCCTGTTTGCTGACTGCGGCTTGAATCAAAGTCCGTCGGCCGAGGAATTATCCTCCATTGCCGGCAGTTCGGCCGAAAGCTTTAAAATGCTGATTGGCGGCGAACCGGTGATTGCCATGCTCAGCCACTCGACCAAGGGGAGCGCCTCGCATCCCGATGTCGATAAGGTGGTGGAAGCGACCCAGATCGCGCAAAGAGAGTATCCGCAGTATCAAATTGACGGCGAATTGCAGGCGGATGCGGCGATTATCGCCAAGGTCGGCCAAAGCAAAGCGCCGGGCAGCAAGGTGGCCGGCAAAGCCAATGTATTGGTATTTCCGGATTTGGATGCCGGCAATATCGCCTATAAGCTGGTGCAGTATTTGGCTAAGGCGGAAGCTTACGGTCCGATTACACAGGGAATCGCCGCGCCGATCAATGATTTATCCAGAGGCGCGACCGCCGAGGATATTACCGGGGTAGTAGCGATTACGGCTGTTCAGGCGCAATATAAAAAAGCACAGGCTTAAAAGGAGAGAGGAATGAAAATATTAGTTATTAACTGCGGAAGTTCGTCACTAAAATATCAATTATTTGACATGACTAATGAAACCGTTTTGGGCAAGGGCTTGGTTGAGCGGAGTGCGATTGATGGTTCCAAATTGGTGCAGACGGTTGGTGAGGAAAAGTATGTAGTGGAAGAAAATATGAAGGATCACAAAGCGGCGATGAAGCATGTCTTTGACGCTTTGCTTGACCCGGAAAAGGGCTTGATTTCCTCGCTGGATGAGATTAACGCCATCGGCCACCGGGTGCTGCACGGCGGAGAAGAGCTGACCGATTCGACGGTGATTAACGGGCATGTGAAGGATGTGATTCGGGAATATGTTAAGTTTGGGCCGCTGCACAATCCGGCCAATCTGATGGGGATTGAAGCCTGTGAGGAATTGGTTCCGGGCAAGCCGAACGTGGCGGTGTTTGATACCTCTTTCCACCAAACCATGCCGGCCAGCAGCTATATGTACGGAATTCCCTATGAATACTACGAAAAATACCGGATTCGGAAGTTTGGCTTTCACGGAACCAGTCACAAATATATTACCCGTCGGACGGCTGAACTGCTGAAAAAGCCGTTAAATGAGATTAATATTATCACTGTTCATTTGGGTAATGGTTCTTCGCTGTCGGCGGTCAAAAACGGCAAATGCTTAGATACCTCGATGGGGCTGACCCCGTTGGAAGGCTTGGTTATGGGAACCCGAAGCGGTGATTTGGATCCGACCGTCTTGACCTTTTTAATGGAAAAGGAAGGCATCAAGCCGAACGATATGAATCAAATGCTCAATAAAAAATCCGGCTTTTTGGGGGTTTCCGGTTTGAGCAGCGACGCCAGGGATTTGGAAAACGCCGCCGCTAACGGTAATGAACGGGCAAAGCTGGCGCTGGATATGTTTGTTAATCGGACTAAGCGCTATTTGGGCGGTTATATGGCCGAGCTCGGCCGGGTAGACGCGATTTGCTTCGCCGGCGGAATCGGTGAGAACTCCGCTGAGATGAGAGAGCGCTTAGTGGGCGATTTGGAGTTTTTCGGGATTAAGCTAGACCGGGAGAAAAATAAGACCAGAAGCGAAGCCCTGATTTCGACGGATGACTCCAAAATAGCAATTTGGGTGGTTCCGACCAATGAGGAATTGATGATTGCCAGAGATACCTTAGAGCTGGTTAAAAAATAAGCGAAGTGCTGGCGACGCGAGCGGTCTTTTGCTCTTTGGCGCAGCGGCGAAAAGTATTTGGTACTCGTTCTGATACCGAATTGGTCGCGACAGGATCTTATCATAAAAATAAAAAGGCGTTGCCGGATATTGCCGGCAGCGCCTTTTTGCAAGTACATGGTTTAGAGGCGTTAAACCTTTTCGCTTAAAAATCAGTCGTGGGCTTAACGATTTGAGGCTGGGTGAAAAAGGCTTTTTAAGGCCATAAAACAGCCTAGTAGCCGATGGCGTAGTAGTATGCCCACCATTTCTGACAGGCTGTGAAGATTTTATCGGCCGGATAATAGTGATCTTTACGGCTGTCTGGATTATAGGTTTCAAACTCAATGGCACCGTTTTGATTGATATAGCCCTTGATGATGAGAAAATGTCCGGAGCCGACAGAGGTATAATCATCGCTCAGATAGTAGCCGTCCAGACAAACCAAAATAATCCGATCCTTATTCAGATCCGCTGTGATTTGGGAAATATCGTTGAAAGGTTTTCTTTCATAAGGCACCTGATAGCTGTTCATCACCGATTCAATATCGTCGGTGAACCACCAGCCGCCGTTTGGCCGAATCCAGGAACGAAGCGTTTCGGCAGTGACATTATTGGCTGGGCTGAACCATTTCAGGATCATTGAGGTAACGGACGGACCACAGTTTTCATAGCTGTAGGTGCCGGTTTGATTTTGATCGACAAACCACTCATAATCGCGGTTGACATGCTTTTCGGCAATGGCGGTATTGGCATTAGCATTAGTATTAGTATTAGTAGGTGCCGCCAGCGTCAACTGCTTGCGCTGTGCCGGAACCGCCATCCGGGCGGCAATGGTAGCGACTTCAGCCCGGGTAATGGTGGATTTGGGGAAAAAGCGCAAAGCGTTATCGCCGGTCATAATACCGTAGGCGTACATTGTTAAAATGCTGTCCGCCTCAAAAGTGCCGTTATCAACGTCCGGAATGTTTAAAAGCGTTATCTCCGGATTGATAATTTCGTCAGTATCTGGAATGATCCCACTGTAAATCGAAGCAAAATCCGTCCGGTTAATGGGAGCGTTATAATCGGCAAAATAGGAACCGTTTAAAATCCCGAAGCTGACAGCGAAGTCAATATAGTTTTGGTACCAGGGGCCGGTTGGGGCGGGTTCGGTCGGCGTGAACTCATTATAGATTTGATACAGGCGAACCGCCAAGGTAACGGCTTCAGCCACCGATAAATTGCCGTTGGGATTAAAGGTAGTGGCGGAAGTGCCTTTCATCAGCCCCAGTTCATAGGCGGTCTTAACACCCGGATAGAACCAGGAATCCGCCGGGACGTCGGCAAAGGGGGAATACGTTTGGCTGACCGTAAAATTGGAATAATCGGAAGCTTTGACGGGCTGAATAAAGCCAAGCGTCAGGATTAAAACCAGACAGATTGCGATATGCTTTTGCAGTTTTTTCATAAAAATCTCCTTAAAATAATGGCTGGGTCAATATCTGCTTAGGGTTTTCAGAACCGACTGGTCTTGATTTCGCACAAGATGCCTGACTAACCAAAAAAAGTTGCTGAAAACCGCGAGGAATAAATATTAAATGTCATCATGTTAAATAACATTAATAAAGAACAGATTCAGTATAAAGCAAAAAAACAGAAATGGCAAGCGAAAAACTCAACTTTTCCATGTTCGTCAGGACAGCCTTTTTAATTAATGGCTTGCCAAAGGCCTGCGGTATTTTGCTTGGCGGATTATACTTTGCGGTGCAGGCGGTAACGATAGGCAAAATTCAAGAGCGGAGTCTATGTAGGCCGTGCGCCGGGCAGAAAAGGGAAAAACAGAAGACGAAGCGAATAGAAAAGCAGGGTAATTTTATAGTATTTTTATAGAGGGATATCATCGTTTTTTAACTTGACAGGTAAATTCTTATAGGCTAAAATAGGGAAAGTAACGCAGTCGTCAGGCGGCGGTTGCGGTAAAACAGCGTCAGAATTATACTCCAATTCCTTAGGAGACAGTCTTTTTGACGCGCAGCTGGTTTGGCAAACAAGGCTTTTTTCGCGACACGAATAAGGCTCTCTGCGCGGAGCAAATAGCTTGGCGGGGAATCTACTAAGGAAAATTGTTCCGGTGAGCAGGGAAAGCAATGCGTTATATTTAGCAGGAAGAGGAAATAATGGTATTTTCAAGTCTTTTTTTTATTTTTTTATTTTTGCCGGTGTGCCTGGTGGTGTATTATCAAATGCCGACCCGCAACGCTAAAAACTGGGTTCTGATCATTGCTTCCCTGATTTTTTATGCGTGGGGCGAACCGGTTTGGATTATCTTGCTTATTTTCAGCGCCACGATCGATTATTTTCATGGCCTGATCATTGAAAGCCATCGCGGCCGGTGGCAGGCCAAAGCGGCGGTGGCGAGTTCCTTGATCCTGAACCTGGGGCTTTTGGCGATTTTTAAATATTCCGGTATGATTGCCGGCACGATTGCCGCTTTAACCGGGTTACCCATTGAATACAAGGGTTTTTCTCTGCCGATTGGGATTTCTTTTTATACCTTTCAAACGATTTCCTATACGATTGATGTTTATCGGGGAGAAGCGAAGGCGCAGCGCTCATTTGCTAAATTTATGCTGTTTGTGTCGCTGTTTCATCAGCTGGTCGCCGGGCCGATTGTCCGCTATGTCGATATTGCCGATGAAATTGATAATCGGGTGTTTAAACTGGATGATTTCAGTAATGGCGTCAATCGCTTTATTTTTGGCTTAGCCAAAAAAGTAATAATTGCCAATACTGCCGGGGCTTTGGGCGAGGGGTTGTTAGTGGTCGGCGGGCAAAATGCTTCGGTACTGGGCTCATGGCTGGGGATCTTGTTTTTTTCCTTTCAGATTTATTTTGATTTTTCCGGTTATTCGGATATGGCGATTGGTATGGGCAAGATGTTTGGCTTTACCTATAAGGAAAACTTTAATTATCCCTATGTTTCCACGTCGGCTACGGATTTTTGGCGGCGCTGGCATATTTCCCTTGGCTCGTTTTTCCGGGATTATCTGTATATTCCGTTGGGCGGAAACCGCCGTTATGTTTTTCGCAACTTGTTTATTGTTTGGTTTTTAACGGGACTTTGGCACGGCGCCTCCTGGAACTTTGTGGTTTGGGGACTTTATTACGGTGTATTGATTGGACTGGAACGAATTCTTAGCCGGGCGGGTTGGAAACTGCCCAGGCTTTTGGGGCATATATACTGTGTATTTATTACTTTGATCGGCTGGGTATTCTTTTATTTTGAATCCCTAAAGGACGGAGTCGGTTATTTGTGGCAGATGTTTGGCCAGGCGGGGCTTCCTGTCTGGAATTTGCAGTTTGAGATCGTGCTGACGAATAATCTTTATTTTATTATTTTGGCGGTGATTGCCTGTACGCCGCTGTTTGCGATGATTTGGAGGCGGCTGCGGCTGGCGGAAACGCCGCTTTTGCTGGTGCTGAATAGCGGGCTTTTCTTTGCCTCAGTGGCCATGCTGGTCGGCCGAACTTATAATCCGTTTTTATATTTTCGATTTTAATTCCGTTTTAATATAGAAAGAACTTACTCCGCCCGAAGTTTGATAGGCGAAAAGATACAGGCTTTTAGCCAGCCGCACATGATGAAAGGCTGGCCTTTTGGTCGGGCGTGTATTCTGCAAGCTGATCAGTGAAAAAACGGTTCTACCGATATGGAAAAGCGGAATAAATTAATTAACCGGTGGTCAGATCAGCTTTGGGGAATGAGAAAAACGAAAAATAACGAAAAATAACGGAAAATAACGGAAAATAAGGAAAATTAAGGAAGAAACGGCAGAAAGAAGGACAAGAAAGAAATGATTAAGAAACTGAACGCGGTATTGTTTGTTTTGGGCTTGTTGATAATGGGAGTGCTGAACCTGTTTTTATATAATAAAGGAGAAATTTCGGCGGCGGAAAACAGGGCACTGGCGAAATTTCCCGAATTTTCAGCCGAAGCTTTAAAAAGCGGTGCTTTTTTCAGCGGAATTGAGGAATTCTATGCCGACCGTTTTATGTTTCGCGATAGCTGGATCGGTCTGAATGATAAGCTAATGGCCTTAAAAGGTATGGCAGACGAGGATGGAGCAGAAATTATTACTTTAAAGACGGGCGATCAATTTGCGGCTGATCCGGATAAAGCGCAGGAACAGGCTAAAGAGCTAAAAGCGGACAAAGCGGCCGAAGGAAAAGAATCCGCTGCCGATGAGACGGAGGCACAGGCCGCCAAAGCTGGCTTGGTCAGCAGTATCAGCGATTTAAATGACCGGGTCAGGCTTTACGCCCGCCGGCAGATCGCGGCATATTTAGCGCGCCACCCGGAAGAAACCAAACCGGCTGATTCGGAGCAGACAACACCGAATATGGAAACAGTCATTGACGATACGCAGGATAATGAAACCGGCGAGGTCAAGAGCAACTTTTTGGTGCTAAAAGACGCGGCTTATGAGATATTTGGCTATCGGACGGCTTCTTGTCAGTTTTATGCCGAAAGCATCAATCAATTTGCCGCCAAAATGCCGGAATCGGTGCGCATTTTTTCACTGGTTGCGCCCAGTCATATTGAGTTTATTCAAAATAAAAAATACCGGGAAATGAGCGCTTCACAGGAAGAAGCAATTCAGGTCATTGACAGCTATCTCAGCCCGCGGATTACGCCGGTTGATGCCAGAAGCTCACTGCTTTCGCATTATCAGGAGTATTTATATTTCCGGTCGGATCATCACTGGACGGCGCGGGGAGCGTATTATGCTTATGAGGCTTTTGTTAAGGCGGCTGGTTTTTCGCCGGTTACCTTGGATAAGTATGAAAAAAAGGAATTCCCTGGCTTTTTAGGCACCTTGTATGATAAGACCCGAAGCGCCAAAATAGCGGCTAATCCTGATACGGTGGAGGTCTTTATGCCGCTGGTCGAATCGACCTTTCAAATTCATACGGCCAAAGGCGGCATCCTGAACTGGAATGTGATCAATGAAAATTACGGCAAAGCCAGCTTTAAAAATAAATATTTAGTTTTTTTAAGCGGCGATGAACCGCTGTCGGTGATTACCACCAATGTGGACACCGACCGGAAGATTTTGGTGTTTAAGGACTCTTACGGCAATGCCTTCATTCCGTTTTTAATGAATCATTACAAGGAAATCCACGTGATTGATCCCCGTCATTTTCAGGCGAACGCGGCGGCTTATGCGGTGGAACAAGGCTTTGATGATATTTTATTCCTAAACTATGATGTGGTCATTGCCGGCAATCAAAACTTTGCCAAAAACATTCAGCGGGTAACGCAGTAAATGGAGTTTTCGGGCTAAGACCGCGCTGCGCTTTTACCGGAAAATGGGCTATACTTATAAAAACGCGGTGGATACGGCGGATGAAGAAGGCTTGTACCGGCTGGAGAAATTTAATGATAAAAATTTGAAGTTTGAAGAAATGACGAGGTAAGCGCGGTGAGAGGCCTGATAAATTTTTTGCAAATAAAACTGCTTTTTATAAGAAATTCCTTGATTTTTTGGCGGTATCAGGTATACTATAAAGGAAAGGCAAGTATGCCTGACTTAAGAAATTGTGCACAAAAGCATTTTGAAAGGAGATTAATCAATGAAAGGTTATCTTGAAATTAAAGATGTATTTGCCAGAGAGGTGCTGGACTCAAGAGCAAACCCCACGGTTGAAGTTGATGTTACTGTCCTAAACGAAGAAACCAATGGCCTTTATTTAGGCCGCGCATCGGTGCCTTCGGGAGCATCGACCGGCGAGTTTGAAGCGGTTGAGCTGCGGGACGGCGGCGAGCGCTATATGGGCAAGGGCGTATTAAACGCGGTTAATAATGTTAATGATATCATTGCCGAAGAATTGATTGGCGCAAATGCCCTGGATCAAAGATATATTGATGGGTTGATGCTGGACTTGGACGGTACGGAAAATAAGTCGAAGCTGGGCGCAAACGCTATTTTGGCGGTTTCGATGGCAGTCGCCAAGGCGGCGGCCGCTGCGCTGAATATGCCGCTTTATCAATATTTGGGCGGCTTTAACAGCTATACCCTGCCGGTACCGATGATGAACATCTTAAACGGCGGACAGCATGCCGATAATACGGTTGACTTCCAGGAATTCATGATTATGCCGGTTGGCGCGGAGTCTTTCAGCGAAGCGCTACGCAGCTGTGCGGAAGTCTATCACAATTTGAAATCCGTTTTAAAAGCCAAGGGCTTATCAACGGCAATCGGCGATGAGGGCGGTTTTGCACCGAACCTGGCAACCGCTGAAGATGTACTTGACTTGATTATGGAAGCAATTGCTAAGGCCGGTTATGAGCCGGGCAAGGACTTCCGGATCGCACTGGACGTAGCAGCTTCTGAGCTTTTCTGCGATGAGTGCGGCAAGTATTATTTTGAAGGAGAAACCAAGGCCAAGGGCGGCGATAAGATTTACCGCACGGCGCTGGAAATGGTTGAGTATTATGAAAAGCTGGTTGACAAATATCCGATTATTTCGATTGAGGACGGCCTTGATGAAAACGATTGGGAGGGCTGGAAGGTTTTAACCGATCGTTTGGGCAAGAAGATTCAATTAGTCGGCGATGATTTATTCGTAACCAATACCTCGCGCTTGGCCAGAGGAATTGAGGAAGGCTGCGCCAACTCGATTTTGATTAAGGTTAATCAAATTGGTTCTTTGACCGAAACCTTTGACGCTATCAAAATGGCGAACCGGGCAGGCTATACGGCGGTTGTTTCGCATCGTTCCGGCGAAACCGAGGATGCAACGATTGCCGATATCGAAGTAGCGGTTAACGCCGGTCAGATTAAAACCGGTGCGCCGGCCAGAACCGACCGGGTGGCCAAGTACAATCAGTTGCTGAGAATTGAAGAAGAACTGGATGACGTTGCTTATTATCCGGGACTGGATGCTTGGTTTAATTTAAAGAATAAATAAATCCTTTCACTTTCCCAGGGCGAGAGAATTGCTCTTTTCAAGGCGGTGTGCGCCTAGGCAGGAAGCAAACTTTTGCGGCTAAAAAAAGCCTTATTTGCGTTTGCCTTTTTAGCGGAGCGCTTTCATAGGGAAGCCTAAGATGAGTAAAAACCGCAGCGGCTTTATAAACAAGCGGCTGCGGTTTTATATGTAAGGATGGCGTTTGAGAAATTTAAGCGGCGCTAAAAAAGATAACCGGTCAACTTGACCGGTTATCTTGTATGCGAAGCTATAAAACTTAAAAATGACTTATTTAGCTGCCTATTTGGCTGTTACTTTTTCTTCTTGCGGATGGCGGGGCTTTTCAGAAACAATCATCACCGCCTTAATTACCTCAGCGGTCAAATCGGTTTTAAATTGACGGGACAGTAAATTGGTTTTGGAAAAGGCGTAGCCCTTATCGCTGACCACGTAATGAGGTTTTACATCGTTTAAAATTAAAGCGGCTACATCCATCCGGCATTGCGCACATTGACAAAAATCTGGCATTTTTTTTAAGGTATCGTCCAAAATATCCAAAACAAAATCTTCCATCATATTATGAATTTGCATAAAATCCCCCTTCTGAAATGAATGTTAAAAGGTAATGATCAGCTGCCTTTTTTCATCAGAAAAGAAATTATCCTTTTAAGCCCCAAACGCAGGACTTAAAGCTGTTGCAAAATCACCTAAATAGATCAAGACCTTTTGTACCCGCCCCTAATATTGAGAAGCCTATAGCTATTATAACAGTTTACAAAAAAAAATACAATGTTTTTACAAAAAAATCTTAAAATCCCGACAAAACAATTCCCATTCCCCCAAAAATAAGGTATAATGTTGTGCATTAAAGGCGTGAGTGCAAGATGAGAGAAAAAGGGGCGGGCATGCTGGCATGCCTAAGCCCGTTTTTCGAACAGCTTATAAGAGCGGCGATGCGTAGAGAAAATCCGGAAGGATTTTCTCATGCAGGCACGCCGTTTTCGCAAGTGAGTGCAAGATGTGAGAGAAAAAGGGGTGGGCAGCCTATCTGCCTAAGCCCATTTTTCGAGCAGCTTATAAGAGCGGCGATGCGTAGAGAAAATCCGGAAGGATTTTCTCATGCAGGCACGCCGTTTTCGCAAGTGAGTGCAAGATGAGAGAAAAAGGGGCGGGCAGCCTATCTGCCTAAGAGGTAAAAAATTATGATGAAATTATATATTGCCAAATGTCGGGAACAGCTATATTATTATACCATAGATGAATATGACCATATTTATGACCTTTATCCTCAGTCAATGCTGGCCGATACGGCCGAGGGAAATATTTATATCGGGGTGGTGCAGGAGAAGAAAAACGCCATTAGTTCGGCTTTTGTCAATATTGGGGAAGAAAATATCGGTTTTTTACCGTATCAGGATATGACGGCGGAAATAAAAAGCGGCGACTCCATTTTGGTGCAGGCGGTGCGAAGCGGCAGCGGACAAAAGGGGGCGAAGTTAACCATGAAGTTTTCTTTGCAAGGCATTTGCGCAGTTTTGCTGTCAGCGGAAAATAAACTTTATTTCAGTCAAAAAATGGGAAAAGAAAAAAAGAAACGGCTGGAAGAGTTTTTGCGGGATAAGGACTGGCGCTATGGCTTTATCATTCGTTCCGGTGCGGATGAGGAAGCGGCGCTGTGGCAGGAAATGCAGGCTTTGCAGGAACAGGCTGACCAGTTGACGGCGAAAGCCCGGCACCGAAAAGGGCCTTGCCTTTTACTGGGCAGGGAGGATCTGGATATTTTAAAAAGCAGCAAAGGCATTGATGAGATTTTTACCAATGACCGGTTAAGTTTTGAAAAAACGGTTGAATATGTTAAAAATAACGGCTTAGCCTTGGCGGTGCATTACCGGGAAGCAGATTATTATTTGCGCCATGATTTGGCGGGAGCTCTGGCGGAAGCAGAAAAAAAGAAAATTTGGCTGCCCGGCGGCGGGTATTTAATTATAGAAAAGACCGAAGCGATGAATGTGATCGACGTCAATACCGGTAAGACCAAGGGGGCGAAGGAGCATGAAAAAACAGTGTTTAAAACCAATCTGGAGGCAGCCAGGGAAGCAGCCCGGCAAATTCGGCTGCGGAACTTATCGGGCATGATTTTAATTGATTTTATTGATATGAAAGAGCCAGCGCATCAGCGGGAGTTATTGTCGAAAATGGCGGCGTATCTGGCGGAGGATCCGGTGCCGGCGCTGGTGCATGACTTGACCAAACTCGGCATCATGGAGCTTACCCGCAAAAAAAAATACAGCAGCTTAGCAGCATGGGCGGAGCAAAGGCGGCAGATACAGGGTTGCTCCGACTAACGCCTGCACAGGGTTTTGCAGAGACATTGGTCAGCCGCATGTTGCCAGCATGTTCAAGGAAGACAGATCCTTGTAACGGCAGACCGGAAGCGGTTTTGTGCTTTTGAAGCTGGTATCATCAAAATATAGTTGACGGCGCAACGATCGGAAAATATAATAGAAGTTGCATAACTTGGCAAAAATTGGTTACAGTGCAGGCGTTCCGCAAATAGGTATTTACGATTACTATGCCTCCGGAGAGCAAGCTCTCCCCGGCATGGCAACCGTAAATACCTGCTTGCCTGAACTGTTAACAAGGAAGGAGATCAAAATGATCAAGACGGAAGAACGCTGGATCGAGCGAGAAGGAAAACAAAAAAATTATTTTAGGATATGGCATCCGGATAAGCCGGCAGTGGGAATTGTTTTGCTTTTAACAGGAATGGTTGAGCATGTCCGGCGCTATGACGCGTTTGCCCGATTTTTAACCGAACATGGTTTTTTGGTGGCGGCCGGGGATCACCGCAGTCAAGGGCAGACCGGACTGAAAAACGGCCGGTTGGGCGCTTTGGAAAAGGGCGGTTTTCGCAAGATTATTATGGATCAAAAGTATTATGTCGATATGCTGCGCCGGGAGCATCCGGGGCTGCCGCTATTTTTGATCGGTCACAGCATGGGTTCGCTGATTATTCAGAAGTTTATTCAAAAGTACAGTGATAGCGTTGACGGTGTGGTTTTGCTGGGTAGTTTAAAACAGCCGTGGCCGAAGGCTTTTTACGGCCGGCTTTTATTGAAAATGATTATGCTGGCGACCGGCGAGTATTTTAATTCAAAGCTGGCCAATGATCTTACTTTTTATAATTATAACAAAAAGTTTGAAAATGATTTTTCTCCGTTTGCCTGGGTGTGCAGCAATTTGGAGGAAGTGCGCAAATATGATCAGGATCCGATGTGCGGCTACCAGGTATCCAATAATTTTCTGTATGAATTATCCGGAACCGTATTGCAGATGTATCATCCGGAGCAGCTGCGTCAAATCAGGAAAGATCTGCCGATCTTAATCATTTCCGGTGGTGCCGATCCCTTAAATGAAAACGGCCGGCGAATTATGGAACTGTATTTGATGTATAAGGAGCTGGGCATTGAGCAGGTGCAGTTAAAGCTATATGACCAGATGCGCCACGAGGTGCTGCATGAGAAAGGGAAAGAGGAGATTTACAATAAAATTTTAACATTTTTGCAGAAAAACGTTACTGCTTAGGAAAAGCATTCGTAAAAATAGCTTTCCTAAATAAAATAAATCAAGCCGTCAGTTCAGCTGGCGGTTTTTTCTGTTCAAAGCATAGAAAAAGCAAGCAAAGACCAAGGAAGCTTAAAAAACGTAAAAAAAAGAAAAATTTTTGTCAAATCAATTGCCAAGTCGAAAAAAGTGTGTTATGATACTGCTTAGATACTTATTTTCTGCTGGATTGCGGAAAGGGTATCGGAGTATTTTAAATTTTTAGGAGGTCATTTCATATGTCAGAAATGGAAAATCAAAGTTTTGAAGAGATGCTTGACCAGTTCTCGGTGCAGATCAGAAGGGGTGAAGTCATCACAGGTACCGTAATTTCCGTAAAAGAAGATGAGATTTACGTGAATATCGGGGGCAAGTCCGACGGAATCATTCCCAAGAGCGAATATTCTAACTTCCCGTCAGTCGATCTACGCAATGAAGTGCAGGTTGGTCAGGAGATCCGGGCGAAAGTGCTGCGGATCAACGACGGAGAAGGCCAGGTGCTTTTAACCTATAAGAGATTGAAAGCGGACGAAGGATATCGCCGGGTGGAAG
>CAUVDV010000021.1:0-22096 GCA_963550755.1 uncultured Lachnospiraceae bacterium | reverse complement strand
CTAAATTATAAACATTTTTTTCCGTAAGCAGCGCTTGCTTGGTCAGCTCCTCATCAATCTGCGCCAGCGGAATTGACAAAGCGAACCCCCGCTCCGCTGCCCCCAGCCGGCTAAGCGCATCATCTGCTGCCAAATATGCGCTTAGTCCCTGGCCTGTCTGCTCCCTCACCGGAAAGGTACTAAACTGCAAGACAGCTACAAATAATCCAAACAGCAAAATCAGACCCGCCGCTGTATATCCAGCAATCCGGCCCGCTTTGGCAAGATGATTTGATTTGGCGGCAGAAACTTCCGCCGGCAAGTTTTCCGGTTCTTTATTCATTTCTTTCCCTCATTTTTTTAATTCTGTTTTGATTAAACTGTTTTATTTCTGCCGCTAAAGCCTTCCTTTTCCGTCAATCCCCTGATGCCCATAGAAAATTAGAAAATCCCTGTCTTCCCAAAGGAATTGCGGCAAATGCTGCCTGCCGTTTCACAGGCAAGCACCGCCTTTTACCCTTATTTACAAACAATTACAAGCAATAACCGGTTGTCCGCGGATAAGGGATAACGTCCCTGATATTGCTCATGCCGGTTACGTACATCAGCATCCGCTCAAAGCCCAGACCATAACCGGAATGGCGCGTACTGCCGTATTTGCGCAGCTCTAAGTACCAGCCGTATTCTTCCTCGCTTAAGCCCTTTTCCCGAATCCGGCGCAGCAGCTCGTCGTAATCGTCCTCTCTCTGGCTGCCGCCGATGATCTCGCCAATGGCCGGAACCAGCAAATCAGCCGCCGCCACCGTCTTGCCGTCTTCGTTCAGCTTCATGTAAAAGGCTTTGATCTCCTTGGGATAATCGGTCACAAAAACCGGCCGTTTAAAAATCTTTTCCGTTAAATAGCGTTCATGCTCGGTCTGCAAGTCGCAGCCCCAATAAACCGGATATTCAAAGCTTTCCTTACTCTCCTCTAAGAGTTTCACCGCCTCGGTATAGCTGACCCGGCCAAACTCGCTGTCAGCCACCAGATTCAGTCTTTCTAATAATCCTTTATCGACATATTCGTTAAAAAACTTCATCTCCTCCGGCGCGTTTTCCAGTAAATAACGGATAATAAACTTAATCATTGCTTCGGCTACGTCCATATTATCGTTTAAATCAGCAAAGGCCATCTCCGGTTCAATCATCCAAAACTCAGCCGCGTGCCGGGTGGTGTTGGAGCGCTCCGCCCGAAAAGTCGGGCCAAAGGTATATACATTGCGAAAAGCCTGGGCATACGGCTCAACATTTAGCTGACCGCTGACCGTTAAATTAACGGGCTTGCCGAAAAAGTCCTCTTTCATATTGACCTTGCCGTTTTCCATCGGCGGATTATCCGCCGGCAGCGTCGTTACCCGAAACATATCGCCCGCCCCCTCGGCATCACTCCCGGTAATAATCGGCGTATGCACGTAGACAAAGCCCCGCTCCATAAAAAACTTATGAATGGCAAAGGCCATAAGCGAGCGCACCCGAAAGACCGCCATAAAAGTATTGGTCCGCATCCGCAAATGCTCTAAGGTTCTTAAAAACTCAAAACTGTGCCGCTTTTTCTGCAAAGGATAATCAGGCGTTGACTCGCCTTCCACTAAAACGCTCGCCGCCTGCACCTCAAAGGGCTGCTTGGCCTCCGGAGTAGCTACTAATTTACCGGTTACGATCAGCGCCGCGCCGACATTTTGCCTGGCAATTTCCTGATAATTCGCCAGCTCCGCGCTAATGACGATCTGAAGCGTCTGCAGGGTGGTGCCGTCGTTTAAGACGACAAAGCCAAAGTTATTATTGGCCCTGATGCTACGCACCCAGCCGCCGACCGTTACTTCCCGGTCAATATACTTTTCCGGCTGCAAAAAAATATCCTTTACCAAATCCATTTTCATGATTTTTTTCTCCTTTTACTTTCCGCGATTTTTTCCATTCCACCGCCTTATGCTTGGCCGCTGAAACGGCTTCTTAGTCACCGCTCAGGCAATGTGTCGATCCTTAACAGGGCAACTTCGGCTGGCCTGAGCCGTAAGCTTTTCGGCTTTTTTTAAGTATATCACAAACTAATTCGTATTGCCACAAAAATATCAGTAAAAGGGCGGGCAAAGAGTAAAGAAACATTACCATTTAAACAACGTCCGAAATTCGGCGAAGCAGGAAAACAGCGCGCTTTAGAAAAACAGGCTTCGGCAAATTGCAAACGAGGCATTAAGCAAATAAATTGTTACGAATAGCGGGCTTTTTTGTAAAATTCACTCTCCGGGATTGAAAAAATTTGCTTTTTCTGTTAAACTTAGGGGGCAAGGAGGATATTTCATGGTAAAATCAAGCAAAACCCGCTATTTAATTTTATTTTGTACTTTTTTTTGGTGTGCTTTGCATAACTCCTTTGCCTGGGATAAAATATTGGTTGGCTTCTTATTGGCGCTGTTTGTTACTTTTCTCTACCGGCGTTTTCTGGCCGGGACTTCTTCTCCCGCTTATGCGCTTCCGCTGTCTGTGCTTTGGCGCTATCCCTTTTTGCTGCTTGGCCAAATCTTCAAATCCGGTCTTACCACCGCCCGGCTGGTGCTGCAAAACGATGTTGCGCCGGTGCTGCTCATCATTCCCTGCCGTTTAAAAAATGAAAGGCTGCGCACGATTGTGGCTAATTCCATTACCTTAATGCCGGGACGAGTGTCGGTGGAGCTGACGGCGGAACATTATATTGTGCTGTGTATTGACGCCATCGGCCAAAATCCAGAGGAACATTACCGGCAAATCGCCGAACCTTTTGAAAAACTGCTGCTGAAGGGAGATGCCGATGCTTAATGTATGCCTGCTGGGACTGGTTATTTTCAGCCTGTTCCACCTTAGTAAAATTATCAAAGGCCCTTCGATTTGGGATCGGTTGCTGGGCTTTAATCTTTTTTCCATGCATATCGTTTTGATTATTTTGCTCTATGCGGTGGGAACCGGACTTTATTATCTGATTGATATTGCCCTCGTTTATGCGCTTTTAGGCTTTATTTCAATCATGTTCATTGCCCGCTATATCGACAAGGATAAGGGAGGAAATGTCTGATGCCGATACTTGCTGCTGTGATTTTTGCCGCTGGTTTTGTTTTTTTGGCGATTGGTACCTATGGAATGCGGAAAAACAAAGACTTCTTCATCAATATCACGCTGTCCTCTTTTTTTGACACCATTGGCTTTTTATGCTTCGGCGTTGGCCTGATCGTTTATCTGGGCTGGCAAATGGCCAGTTTAAAGCTGCTGACGGTGCTGCTTTTTTTCCTGTTTTTAAATCCGCTGGTGACGCATACACTGGCCCGCTCGGCTAATCTGATGAAAGCCCCGTCCAAGGAGGTTTCCGATGACAATTGACAGCCTGATTATCGTGCAGACGATCTTACTATTTTTATTGCTGGTGCTGGCGCTGGCGGCGATTCATACGCATTCCCTGCGCCACGCCGTTATTTACCTGGGCGTTTATTCTCTGATCTCCTCGCTGATTTATCTGCTCTACGGCGCGGCCGATGTGGCCATCACCGAGGCAATCATCGGCTGCACGCTGTCGACGATTTTGTTTTTAGTCGCTTTAAAAAAATATCAAATCTTTGTTTTATATTATAAGACCGATACGCCAAACGGCGCGGCGCCCTATCTGCGCCGGCAAATCGAGCAGCAAATCCGCCGTTTCGCCTATGAGGTACTGGACTTTCAAATGGAGACAACAGTCACCGAGCTCCCGCCGGAGACGATTTTATCCGATTATGAGTTTGATATTTTTATTCATCATACCGGCGAGGAAATTCGCTGCTACGGCTTAAAGGATAATTATCATTTTTTGGCTTTAAAAAAATATCTGGAGCAAAGCTTTCCGGAAGAGCCGCTTCAGTTTTTGGAAGTAGGGGAAAGGAGCGACGATGTTTCCTAAAAATAATTTACGGACGGCCGTTGGATTTTTTCTTTTGTTTTTTGTGATTTTTGTTATTTTCTACGGACAGCAGGATTGGTTTGAGACGGGATATCCGGCTTCGGTATCGATTCGGGAATACTATTTGACGCACGCGGCGGCCGATACCGGCGCGGAAAATGCCGTTACCGCCGTTTACTTAGATTACCGGCTGTTTGCTACCTTATTTGAAACTATGCTGTTGTTTTGCTCGGTGATTGCCGTTTTTTACTTTTCCCGGCACCAAGGAGATCATGAATGAACGCATCCTCTAAAATTGTTAATCATACGCTTGACCTGATCTATCCGGCCATTATGATGTTTGGGCTGTATATTATTTTTAACGGGCATCTCCGGGCAGGCGGCGGCTTTCAGGGCGGCGCGGTCTTAGCCGGTGCGTTTATCGTCCGTTTTTTTGCCGACACTTCGCTGCCTTTTTCCCTTGAGCGCCTAAATCGCCTGGAAAAGGTATTTTATCTTTTGCTGGTGCTTTCGGCGGTGTTTTATTCCTTTTTGTTTTTAGGCGCTTTCCCGCCGGCCGCCAAAACCGCTTACTTAATGGCCATGAACCTGTTAATCGGTGCCAAAGTTTTTTGCGGATTAACTATCATCTTTTTCCGCTTTACGCTGTTTGAAGCGAAATAAAGGCAAACTTGCCGCTAAGATTAAACAGCCATTGGAACAAGTATGCAAATGTTAAATTTATCACTTTAGCCAAGGAGAACCCCCGATGGGCATGATTATTGCTTTTTTGTTATTTTTTATCGGTATTTACGGCCTGATCGCCCGGCGCAATATCGTTAAATCGATTATTTCTTTTGCGATTATGCAATCGGCCATCATTCTTTATTTTTTAAGCGCTCATCATCAAAACGGCGCGATTCCGCCAATGCTTGAGAGAGGCGCGCCGCTCCCGGCCATGGCTGACCCGCTGCCGCAGGCGCTGATGATTGCTTCGATCGTCATCGGCGTATCGATTACCGCCGTCGGATTGACGATGTTTATGAGCCTGTATTATCACTACGGCACAACCAATTGGAAAAAAGTCGCCCTCAAGCGAAAGGAGGAAAAAGAATGACCGCTGCTCTTTTTTGGCTGGTGCTGCTGCCGATCTTATTCGGGGTAGCCGCTTATTTATTTCCCTTAAAAAAAGCGGTGATCCCGGCGCTCCTGTTTCAGCTCTTTTTTCTGTTTCTGGCCGGGCAAAACTTCTTGGCGGTCAAAGCCGAGGGCATTCGGCTGGAAGTTCTCGGCGGCTATCCTTTGGGGGTCGGCATTTCCCTAAAATCCGATTCGGTTTCGGCGGTGCTGATTGCTTTAACGGCCTTTTTATTTACCAATATGATTTTATTCAGCTACCGCAAGGCCTATTTTGATCCGCTTTTCCGGCTGCTTTACTTTATGCTGGAAGGCTTGATTTGCGCTTTTTTCCTGTCCAACGACTTATTTAATATTTTTGTGCTGATTGAAGCTTCGACCATTATCGTCAGCATTTTGATTGTTTTTAAAAAGCACAGCCGTTCGGTTTATGACGGGATTATTTATTTGTTTACCAATTTTACCGCTGCTTCTTTTTTTCTGTTTGGGATTGGCGTGTTGTACCGTTATTTTGGGGTTTTGGATATTGACCTGTTAAGCGAAAGGATTGCGCAGTTTTCCCGGCCGCAGGCACTTTATTTGCCCTTTGCCCTGATTGCCACCGGCCTGAGCCTGAAAGCGGCGGTCCTGCCGCTGTTCAGCTGGCTGCCGAAAGCCCACGGCTCGCCGGCTTCGCCCTCGGTCGTTTCGGCGGTTCTATCCGGCATTTATATCAAGGGCGGTTTATTTTTATTTGTTCGGGTCAGTGCGATCTTTGCGCCGGTCATCCCGGTCGGGCAAATTTACTTGGTGCTGGGGGCGCTGACCTGCATTGCCGGATTTATTTTAGCGCTCAGTCAAACCGATATTAAGCTGATTTTGGCGTATCATACAGTCAGTCAGGTCGGCCTGATGATGCTGGGTATTTCTCTGGGCACGAAATACGGCTATTACGGGGCTTTTTACCACTTAATCAATCATGCTGTTTTTAAGTCCACCCTGTTTTTAACAGCCGGGATCATGGTGGAAGAATATCACACCCGCAATTTATATCAAATTAAAGGTTTTTTCCAAAAGCAGCCGGCCGCCGCGCTGGCCACTTTGGTGGCGATGCTGGGCATTACCGGCGCGCCGCTCTTTAGCGGCTCTTACTCAAAATATCTAATTGAAAAAGGCGGGGCGGAGATTGCTTATTTTTCGCTTTTAATCCTGATTATCAATCTGGGCACGCTCTCCTCGTTTGTTAAGTACGCTAATATTTTCCGCCGCCCGGACGAAGCCATAACCACCGAAAAACTGCCGTGGAATCAAAAGCTGGTGCTCCTCTTGCTGTCGCTGGCGACTTTTCTGGGCGGGATTTTTGGTCCGGTGCTGACCGATGTTTTCTTTGGCGTACGCAAAGACTTGTCGCTGGCCGACTATGGGCATAAGCTTTGGGTTTACTTAGCCTGCGCGGGCGGGTGCTATCTGTTTTACCGCTTTGTCTATCACCGGATTTCGCTGTTTAAAAAGCTTCGGCAAATGGAGTTTAGCTTTAATCAAATCATTTTTTTAATGCTTCTCTTTTTCTCCAGCATGTATTTTTATTTGACGGTGTTTGTCAGCTAAGGCTGGGGCAGGAAGATGGATTGGCGCCGCCGCTCGGGCAAAAGACTATGGAAAAGTTGAGTCATTTAGAATAGGAAGAAACTCGTATGCTGAAACTATGGGGAAAACTAATCAAACATCATAAAATTCTGCGGGAAGCGGTGCTGGATACGGAACTGACTGGCGATACCGCCCAGACGGTACGGGCGGCATTAAATGATTTCGCGCCGGCGCTGGATATTGCCCGGCCGATTTGGCTGCCGAAAAACGAAACGGATTTGACCAAGTTCATCGTTACCCGCTTTTATCCCGATCAGTTCATGGAAAGCATTGATTTTGACTGGCTGGAAATTGAAATCATCGGCGATGACCGGCGAAAAAAATAACTGCCTCCCCGGTGATACCAAGGAAACAGTTAACCATTTCTATTTTCGCCATATTTATTTTCAGGTATGCTATGGTAAAAGTGTTTGACCCTCACAATAAGAGCAGATAAATCCTTTTACCGCCACTCCCCTCGCCGGATCTTTCGACTTTTTGCCTTTATTCCAGTTCATATAGGCTGCCAAAGCGGTAGCCGGCTTCATCTAAGCCGGTAATGATATCAGCCAGCGCTTCGGTATTAGAGCTGCTGACGGCATGCAGCAGGATAACGGCGCCGGGATGGTAATTATCCATGACATGCTGATAGGCGTAGTCCTTCCCCGGCTGCTCTTTGGTATCCCAATCCTTATACGCCATGCTCCAAAAAATACTGCGAAAGCCTAATTTGCGCACAATGTATAAATCTCTTTCGCTGTACCGGCCGCTGGGGAAACGAAAGAAAGGATCCATTTCCGTGCCGACCACTTCCTTAAACTTGGCCGCGACCTGACTAACTTCATCAATCACCTGCTCATCGGTCTGGGTCGTAAAATCCGGATGTGTCTGCGAGTGATTGCCGACGACATGGCCTTCTTCTTTCATTCTTTTGACCAACTCCGGACTATGCTTTAAATAAGAACCGGTGATAAAAAAGGCCGCTTTGATTTGTTTTTCTTTTAAGGTATCTAAAATCGCCGGTGTAAAGCCGTTTTCATAGCCCTCGTCAAAGGTCAGATAAACTACCTTTTCCTCGGTATTGCCCAAATAATATGCGCCGTACTTGGCCAAATCCAGCTGATAATAGCCGGTGACCGGCAAATGCTCTTTATTCCGCTTAAAGCTCCAAGACTGCGCTTCGGTGCTTAGTTCTTCGATGTTGATATCCGGGTTATATTCCGCTTGATTGGTGAATTGATTAACTATCTCCGGGCCGGTGTTTTTAACCGGTTCGCTGTTCTTTTCGGCCGTCGCTTCTTCCGGTTTGGTCCCTTCTTCCTGGGCCGCTTCATCCGGCTGCGGCGCTTCCTCTGTCTTTTCCGGTATGCCCGGCCGCTCGGATTCTTCCGGGTTTTCCGCTTTTTCCCGCTCTGTCTGTTCCGTTTGTTCCGCCGGTTTATCTTGCGATTGGGAATTTTTTTCAGACTGGCTGATTTCCCCTGACTGTTTGTTTTCCGCTGTTTCCTGCGGCGGCAAAGTCCTGTCTTTCTCCTGCGGCAGTTCCATGGAAGTGCAGCCGGTCAACAGCACCCACGCCAGCGCCAATGCCAAATATCGTTTCATCTTATCCATCCTTTCCGCCGATTTTTATTTTTAAAAATTGGCTGTATTTGTACCAATGCCAGATTTCGGTAAAAACTCTTTTTTGCAGCCACTCTTTTTATCGTTTGCGCTACTGAATGCTTTCCATTTTTTCTTTGATGAATTCTTTTTCGGTTGCTCCGGCCATCAGCGACACTAAAACGCCGTCGCTGCCGATAAAAGCATTGGTCGGAAAAGCGCTGATCTGGTAAGCCTGCATTACTTCCCCGGTTTCATCAAAAAGAACCGGAATCTCCTTGGAATAGCCCTGCTCATCGTACCAGCTGTTAAAGTCCTCAATTGACTTTTCGCCGCTGAAGTTCGGGGCAACAATCGTATAAATCTCAAAATCCCTTTCTTCCGCCGCCAGTTCCCCTAAGGACGGCATACTCTTACGGCAGGGCGGGCACCACGATGCCCAAAACTTTAAATACACCTTTTTTCCCTGCAGGCTGCTGAGCGAAACCTCATTGCCGTCCCTATCCTTTAAGGTAAAATCCGGCGCGGTTACGCCCTTATTTTTAGCCGCGCTGCTTTTCTCCTTGGCCTTTTCCTGCTGATCGGCTTCTTGCTCCGCCGCACTGGGCTTGGCTGTTTTTTCCTGTCCGCTGTTTTGCTCTGCTGCCTGCTCTTGTCCAGCTTGACCGCCGCACCCTGAAAACAGGATAACCGCCAGCAAAATACTAAAATATTTTAACCATGTTTTTTTCATACTATTGCTTCCTTTCTGTCTAAATATAAATGCAAGTTTGCAAACTCCACTTTTGGTAATTTTCCTATGGCCGTTTTCGCTTTTTTTCCTGCTGAGCAGAACCGCTTTTTCCTTAACGATGCGCGGCAAGTTTCGCCGGCAAGTCAAGCTTAGCGAAAAGCTATTCTTTCGCTGGACAGCACCTCGCGGCAGAGCAGTTTTCCGCGCCTTTTAGCCGGAGTTAAAACCATCTTTGCAAATAAGCCGTGATTTGATTTAACCCGTTGCTCATCAAGAGGATCCCCATAAAAATGATGAGGATGCCGCCCAACTTTTTCAATAATGGTAAGTGCTTGCGCAGGCCGCTGATTTTTCCCAGAAAAATATCGGAAAAAACCGAGATGAAAAAGAAGGGAATCATCATTCCCGCTGCGTAAATCAACATCAAAAGCACCGACCGAATTTCCTGCCCGCCGGCGGAGGACAGGGCCAGCACCGAAAACATAATCGGCCCGATACAGGGCGTCCAGCCAAAGCTAAACAAAAGTCCCAGCAGAAAAGCCGACAAATATTCATTGCTAAAGCTCTTTTTGAGTGTCACTTTCCTTTCCCGCTCCAAAAAGTTCAGCTTCAAGATCCCGGTTTGATGAAGCCCCAGCAGGACCACGATGCCGCCGGCAATCGGGTAAAAATATTTCCCCCGCAAAAGCTGGCCCAGCGCCCCGGCGCCGAAGCCCAAAGTCAAAAAGGTCACCGAAATACCCAGTACAAATAAAATTGTTTTTATCAATTTACCCCTTTGGATTTTTAACCGGCCAAGCGCCATACTTTTGCCCTGCCCGCTCTCATCCGATAAAATGCCGATATAAACCGGCAGCACCGGCAAGATGCAAGGCGAGAAAAAAGAAAGCAAACCGCCTAAAAAAACCGCGCTGGTATTGATCGCCTGATTCATAATCTTTCTCCTTAAATTTTCACAGCTTAGGCAAGCTGCTGGAATACCGGAAAGCTTGCCTTTAAAGGCAGAGCCAGCATTCATCTTTATGAGCTTAACGCCCCATTCTCCACTCATCAAAAAATGATAAACGCCTTGCCTAAACTAATTTCTTTTCTTAATTTTGCTATTTTTCTTCATTGTTATAGATTTGATTGACCAATCGCTCCCTGTGCCATGACCGTCAAAGGAATGCGGCAGCTCATTCAGGGAATGGCTTTAGTATATCATAGCCCTAACAGCATTTCTATAAAAATTCGCTTAATTCTCACAGCAATTTTTAATCATTCTCCGCTGCTGTTGCTTATTCTCATAAAAAACTCACTGTTTTCGCCGGATTACACATTTTTTATTCCTAATCATTTTCTAAGCTGATTTCGCTTGATTTTTAAAGTTTTTTTGTTAAAATTGTAATAAATTCAGCTTTTCCATGTTTCCTGAAATTTTTTTACTTAGCGCCTCATAAAATGCCGGACAGAATCTTTTAACATGGAAAAGCGGAATGCTTAACTTTTCCATGTTTCCTGGAACTTTTTACTTAACAACTCACAGAATGCTCAGGCAAAGCCTTTTAACATGGGAAAGCGGAATGCTTAACTTTTCTCCGTTCACCAGAACCGTCTTTTTTATTTAACGACTAACCGAATGTCCGGCAAAAAAACGGAACTTTTTGACAGAAACGTTGAAAAACTAATTTTCCCATATTTGCCAAAATAGTTTTTTTAGGGGAGCATATGAATCAGGTAAATTATTTTCATTTATTTTTATCCGTGTTTTTAAATGCCTTGCTGCTGATTCCCTTTGGATTGGTATGGCTGGCTATTTTTGTGTTGGTTTTTTTCGGAATTTCCGGTATTTTGGGCGGTGTTTTTCTTTTGATCAGCCATTTGACCACCTTACGCCTAAGCGCTATCCCCGCCGCCTTGTATGATAATTCCCTGATTTTATTTACTTATATTTTCTTTTTGCTTGGCCTTGGCGGCCTGCTTTTGCTGCTGATGTCGTTAGTGATCCCGGCTTTTCTGACACTGACCAAAAAATATTACCGCTGGAATCAAAGCTTTGTCAGGAGGATAGCCGATGAAAAACGTTAAACCCCTGTTTTTATTTTTTCTTTGCCTTTTTTCCGGGTTTTTAGTGATTTCCGGCATACTGTTTTTTACTTTCCTGAGGCAAAATGATTTAACCTGGTCAGAATATTGGCAAAATTCAGAAATCTACGGCAGCATTCCCCTGCCCCAGCTTAAGTTCACCAAAGGAATCCGCACCCGGCACCAGGAACTGACTTTTCCGGCCGTTCCCAAAATCGGCATTACCGTTGATATTGAGACCGTTTCTTTTGTGGAAGAGGATCGCGCCGATATTCTGGTCGTTTACGACTACCGGCATCCGAATTCCCCAGAATATGATATTAACTTTAAGGCTTTTTTAGCCGATGATTTGCTGCAAATTACCGCGACCACTAAGGCCAGACAGCAAAGCAGCCTACCGATTGCCACGATCACTTCAGACGGCATTTACCGCGGCTCAGTGACAATTCACCTGCCCACCGGTTTTCATCTGCAGTCCTTATCTTTAGCTACTTCGCTGCTGGAGATCAATCAAGCGGTTTTGTATGAAAACAGCGATGACTATGTGCTGTCGTCTTTGATGGGAAATATTGATTTGGTATTTTCTACTCCTAAACGGCTGATCTCGCTGGACGCCGACTTAGGCAATGTTTCGGTCACGGCCAAAGCGCCAGTCAAAAGTCTGGATTTATTTTCTAATCTGGGCAATGCCTATTTAAACTTTACCGATTCCTTAGACACTCTATATGTTTTAAACACTTTCGGCAACAGCGTTATTCTGCTGGAAAAAGGGCTAAGCGCCGCCACCGCCCAAAGCAATGTCGGCGATATCACACTGTTTTTGGCAAACTTACCGGAATCCTTGAATATCTACACGCTGACCGGTAATATCACCGCTTACTTGGCGGAAAATTCGGTTTCGGTTATGACTTCGGCACAAGGCAGCGTCAGCAGCTATTTTTCCATACCGGCGATAGAAAATCCCGCCTTTTCCTTTTTTTCTACCGGCGGCGATATCCGTCTGCTGGCGCCGGAAAAAGCGGATCTGGATGCTTTAAAAGCGGAAAATTATTTTGGCAGCGCACCGCGTCCCGCCCCCAAACAAGTAGAACCGGCGATTTTGGAGGAGGCCCGCCCGGCCAGCGGAAGCAGTATTTGGGTGGAGTAATGAGAATTTTAAGTAAAAGCGAATATTCAGTGAATATTCGCTTTTATGATTGACAGAGCGAATTATGTGAGTATAATATAGTTAGAATGACTGAAAGGAGATTCGCCGATGAATTTTGAAACCGAGACTATTGAATTCAAATCTCAGTTTACTGAGGAAATCTATAAAGAAGTAATTGCTTTTGCCAATACGGACGGAGGCATTATATATGTAGGAATCGATAACAATGGAACTGCTGTAGGCCTCACTGATGTCGATAAAGAATATACCCGAATTACGAATGGCATCCGTGACGCTATCATGCCGGATGTCACTATCTTTGTACGTTTTACAATCCAAGATAACAAAGTGGTGCGGATTACTGTAAGCGAAGGAACTAATAAGCCTTACTACCTCAAAGAAAAAGGCTTGAAACCAAGCGACGTTTTTATGCACCAGGGCACATCCAGTGTGCCGGCTTCTCCAGAGCAAATTCGTCAAATGATTAAGGAAAGTGACGGCGGCATTTTTGAGGAAAATCGTTCGCTCAATCAAGAGCTGACATTTGAAGCTACAGCAAAGACATTTCAACTTTATGGTGTGGAATTCAGTCCAGAAAAATACAAAGCACTTGGTATTACGTATAAAAATGATGACATTTACACCAACCTTGCATTGCTTCTTTCCGACCAATGTGTTCATACAACCAAAATTGCAGTATTTAGCGACGATGCCTGCACGGTGTTCCGAGATAGCAAAGAATTCGGCGGTTCTGTATTTCAGCAATTTACAAACACTATAAACTATCTGGCTCTGTGTAACAAAACAATTTCTGTCATCAAAGGCATAGTACGAACCGATAAGCAGGATTATCCGGAAGAAGCCATCCGTGAGGCGCTGCTTAACGCTCTTGTCCATCGGGACTATAGCTTCAGCGGCAGCATAATCATCAATATTACCGATTATAAAATAGAATTCATTTCGCTTGGGGGGCTTCTGCCCGGCCTTTCTCCCGATGACATTCGTTCTGGTATTTCTCAGCCAAGAAACAAAAATCTTGCCGAAGTTTTTTATCGTCTGCGCCTGATTGAAAGCTATGGCACCGGTATTCGCAGAATATTTAATCTGTATGCCGATTGCCCAAAGCAGCCTGAAATCGAAGTAACTACCCATACCTTCAAAATAATACTTCCAAACAGGAACGCTGTATCTGCTGCCAAAGCCGATACCGTACCGGAGATTACTCCGCAAATGCAAAAAGTACTTGATTATATCAAGACGGCTGGTCAGATTACAGAGAAAGAAATCAGTCAGCTGCTTGGCCTTAAAAAGACCCGTACATTTACTGTTGCCAAGCAGATGAGAGAGCTTGGATTGATCAAAACCATCGGCAGAGGCAAAAACAAATATTATACAATAGATTAATATGGTGTCAAAGCTGCTCTGCATGCGCGCATGCCTGCAGCTTTGCCGCATGAGCTGCCTTTATTGATTTGTCCGAAAGCAGATTGCTCCGCAATCTCCGCTTACATTCGCATTGCCCTGCGCAGCAGGCCAATCGCTCATGTAGCGGCCCTGCCATATGGCAAAGCCATTCCGCGTGCAAGCACGCTCCCTGCTTTGCCGCATGGCAGGGCTTTCGGACAAAAAGGAAGCCTTTCCTTAGGAAAGGCTTCAAAGAATTATATTTATCAAAATAAAAGGGGGGATAATTTTTACAAGATTATAATACCAAGAAGTTGTTTCAAAGAAATAACGAAGTTGTTAAATTTCTGTGAATTCAAAAAATTAATCGTTAATCCGGCTGTAATGATAACTTACTTTCCCAAAAAGAGCCATTGCCCACGAAAGGCAACGGCTCTTTCTTTTCGGCTTAGCCGGATCATCTCAGCCTTTAACCGCTCCGGCAACCAGCCCGCTGACCATATATCTTTGAAAAAAGAAAAAGAGAAAAATCATCGGTAAGGTGCCGACAATGGAAATCGTATTGATCAGCGACCAGTCATAGGACAGCTCACCCAAATAGCGGAGCGCCACGCCGGCCGATAAAGTCCGCAGGCCATCGCTTTGAATCAGGGTAGTCGAATGCAGGTAATCATCCCAGGTCATGAGGAAAGAATAAATGCCGACCGCCAAAATACCCGGCTTGACCAGCGGCATAACGACTTTAAATAAAGTCCCAAACCGGCCGGCGCCGTCAATTCGAGCCGATTCTTCAATCGCCTTGGGCACGGCGTCAAAGAAGCTGGACATCAGCATAATGGAAAACGGCAAAATTGCCGCCGTCAGCGCCCAGATTAAACCAGTCAAAGTATTCAGCAGACCGACGTCCTTCATGATTTTATACAGAGAAATCAAGCGGCTGATCACCGGAAACATTTGCGCCGAGGTAAAAATCGCCAGAATCACCATGTTCCAACGAAAGTGAAAGCGGGACAGGGCATATCCGCCAAAAATGGCGATAAAACAAGCCAGCGCCGCCGTTGCGCCCGACACGATAAAATTATTGCGGTAATAGACAAAAAACTCGTTGTTTTTTTGATACAAATCCAGATAGCTTTGAACCGTAAATTGTCTGGGCCAAAAGGTCGGCGGGAACTGATAAGCTTCCATATTGGTTTTAAAGGAAGTCAGCAATACCCACAAAATCGGGAACAGCAAAAAGCTTAAAATCAATACTAATAAAATCACGCGTAAGACTTGCCAAACTTTTTTCTTGCCTTTCATCCCTGCCTACCTTTCCGTCCGCAGCGTTTGGTTGAACAAAAATACCACCACGATCATTAAGATCATCCATAAAGTAGTAATCGCCGCGCCCGAACCCAAATTATTCGATACAAACGCTTCCCGATAACTTAATACTCCCAAAGTCGTGGTCGCTCCGTTCGGCCCGCCGCCGGTCATCGTCCACACCAACGGAAATTGTTTAAAGTTTTCAATGATCGACATGGTCAGCATCACCTTAATCACCGGCAGCATCGACGGAATTACCACTTTGGTCAGATTCTGCCAATAATTGGCGCCGTCAATCGCTGCCGCTTCCTGCATATCAGCCGGCACATTGCTTAAACCGGCCAGCAAAAGCAAAGCCCCCAGCGGCACCTGTTTCCATAAAGCGGCGACAATAATGCCGATAATGGCTGTTTTTGGATCATTTAAAATGGTAAATTCCGTAATCCGGCCGCCGCTGACAAAACTGACCAAATATTTCAACAGTCCGTACTGCGGCTGATAAAGCCACATCCAAACCAAGCCGGAAATAACCGTCGGCACCACCCACGGAATCATCATCACGCTGCGAAAAAAGCGGCTGCCTTTTATTTTTTGATTTAAAATCAAAGCCAGGCTCATACCCAAAATAAATTGCAGGATGACCACCGCCGCCACAAAAATCAAATTAACCGCCACCGCCTGTCCCAGCTTGCCGCTTTGCAGGATTCGGCTGTAATTTTGAAATGAATTCCAGGTGCCGGCTGTGCCGGTGATAATATTTTTAATTTTAAAGTCCAATAAGCTGCGATAAAAAGAATCCAAAATCGGAACCACAATAAAAAGAATGGTCGTAATTACCGCCGGCAGCAGCAGCGCCAGCGAGAACAATTTATCGCCGGTTTCCCGTTTTAAGCCTGCCCTTTTTTTACCTTCTCTCTGTACCACAATTTCTCCTTTCCCTGGCTTAGCTTTCTCCTGTTTGGCCAAACTTTTCAGACCGGCCGCCTGCACGGCAACATGTGGTTTTCTGCCAAAAGTCCGTTATAAAAGGCTACTCTTGCCGGTGCCATTGCCGGCTGCCGGTAAGAATAGCCTTTTTTCAGCCTTCAACGCCATTTTACCCCAAAATGATGTCTGCTTTTATTTTTGTCCTGTCTTTTTTTAGTAACAAGCCGCTTATTTCCTTGGCAGCCGCCGACCGCGCGCGGAAAGCCATGCTGCGGCCTCAAATTTCGCTGTTAAAAGCTTTGCTTCCTGCCCGGGCGCGGCCTGCACAAACTCCACTGCCGGCTTGCTTCGCAATTCACCCGGCTTACCGCACGCGGCAAGTCTAAAAAGACGATCCCGGCACGGAAGTCCTGTTACTGATTTAAGAGCGTTTCCGCTGATTTTTTGAAGTTCTCCAGCGCCGGTTCGATTTCTTCGCCGCCAACGGTAATCGCTTGCGCCAAGCCGCTGATTTCCAGCGCGAAATCATTTAAATTGGCAATCATCGGCAGCGGCGCCAAATTGGTATTAGCCGCTTTGGCCTGCTCCAACAGCGGATTGATTTCATTTTCCATCGATTTGCGAACGGCAAAGGCCGGTGTGATGTTTTTCATATAATCCGACAGTATTTCCGGCGAAACTATAAATTGAATAAAGTTTTTAACTGCTTCCATTTGCGCCGTTCCGTTATCAAAAGCAATAAAGGTATGCGCCTGCAAAATGGATTGGCCGCTGCCGTTTTCTCCTTTGAGCGGCACGGCCGTCGCCGTAAAGTCAGCCGCGTCCGGATTAATGGATTTAACGCCGTTAAAGCCCCAGGAATTATCATAATACATCGCCAATTGGCCCAGCGCAAATAAGTTCCGCAAATCCTTTAATTTAGCGTTCTGCGGGTTGTAGCCCTTATCGTTTAATTCCTTTAAGACAGTCAAGGATTCCTTTAAGCCGGCATTGTCCACGCTCAGCTTATTTTCCTGATTGAGATACTGGCCGCCAAAGTTAGCGGTGTAGGCCAATAAGGTAATGCCGGAAACCGGTACCGACGCGGTTGTTTCCCCAAAGGCATAAATTTTATTGCCGTCATCGGTTTTTAATTGGCTGATCTTTTCCGCCATTTGCAGCATCTCCTGATACGTACTCGGCGCTTTTTCCGGGTCAAGGCCGGCTTTTTCAAATATTTGTTTATTGTAGAACAAAATGGACGGGGAAGAATACAGCGGCAAGCCGTATAAATGACCGTCAACGGTAAAGGCTTCTAAAATTTCCGAGTAATAATCATCCAAAAACTCTTTATCCATGACGTTTTCCAGCGGCACGGCCAAACCGGCGTCAATTAAGGCCGGCATCCAAATCATTTCGCCAAACATTAAGTCCACTTTATCTCCGCCGCCGGCCATATTGATGACCGTGTTCAAAATCTCGCCGTAGGGGGCGGTGACCCATTCAATCGTTACATTCGGATATTTTTCCTCAAAAGTGGTTTTGGCTTTTTCCCAAAATTCGGTGTATCCTTTTTCCAAAATCGCGTAATTAGCCACTCTTAGAATATTTTTTTCGGCCTTTTGTTCTGTTTCTTTGGTGTCCTTAGCGGCATTATCCGCTTTGTTTTCCGCCGGAGTAACGGCCGCCGGCTGTTCGTCCTTTTTTTCTGCTGTTTGGCTGCCGCAGCCGGCCAAACTAAACAGCAATACCACCGCCAATAACATACTTATTACTTTTTTCATCCTATTCTCCTTTTATTTTTGCTTACAGCTTGGGTAAGCAGATATTTCTGTTTGCCGCGGCCAAAAAGCGCTTGCATGGACAGCGTCAAACAAAAATATCCATTTGCGGCATCTGCATCAGTAATTCGCTGCCATTCCTTTTTTGCGCGGCATCCCGTCATGCGGTATTTCGCAAATTACGAATAACTTACCTAAACTGTTGTGTATGCCCTGATTAAGCTGGTTCCCGCCTACCGTCTACCGGCCGCCTGCGCCCATTCGGTTCGTGCTTTCCCGCTCAATCAGTTTGGTTGCAAATACCTTTTTTAATCCTTGTCCCTGTGAAGCGTTTGCTCCCGCGTTCCGGTTCATGCTTTCAATTAATTCAATCGCCGCTTTGCTCATCGCCTCCTTCTGCTGCTCAATCGTTGTAATGCTTGGGGTCATCAAGCGTGAAATACTGGAATTATCCACTCCCAAAATCATGATATCCTCCGGAATTTTCCGGCCTAAGTTTTGGGCAATATTGGCGGCCGTTGCCGCCAGCCGGTCATTTCTGGCAAAAATCGCATCCGCCCGCCGGTTCTTTTGTAAATATTCAGCCAACCGGCTTTCCCACTGCGACTCGCCATAACCGGCTAAGGTTCGCTCTAAAATTTGCCGCTCCGATAGGCCATGCTTTCGGCCAACCTCCTGAAACGCCAAAAAACGAATGTCTTTTTTTAAGTCTTTTTTCGCTAACGGCTCTGCCAAGTAAACGATATTTTCTGCTCCTTTTTGCCAAAGCGTCTCCAGGCCGTCCGTTACCCCCCGGTACAGTCCGGAGTCAATCACCGCCGCCCCCGCCGGAATCTGTTCGTATTTTTTGGTTAAAAATAATACAACCGGCGTCCCGGCCCCGGCGATCTGCCGGATATATTCCTCTTTAAAGCCGGCAGCATTGATGATCACGCCGTCAAATTGACTGCTGAGGACGCGCGCCAAATAGGAATCAACATTATGATACTTGCACAGCGACACCAAATAGCCTTTGTCATAAGCATACTGATCCAGCTTCAATAAAATTTCGCCGTAATACTCATCCAGCACCACATCGGCAATCAGCAGGATTTGATGGCTGGTTTTTTTGCGCAAAGCCCGGGCAATGACATTGGGGTGATAGTTCAGCTCCGCCACCGCTTTTTCTACCCGCTCGCGTTTTTCCGCCGCCACATAGCGGTTGTTGTTGATCACATAGGACACGATAGTTTCGCTGACGCCGGCGTATTTAGCCACATCAGCCCGGGTAACCTGGTTATGTCTTTCGATTAAGCCTCTTGACGGCTCCCCATCCTTTGCTTGCACGCTGCCCCCTTTCTGGTTTGCTGCCGTCCGCCGCGAAAACAGACGGTTTTAGTCCATTCAGCGAAAAACCATACGGATCATAGCCTGCATCGACTTCACTGCCGGCAATTTGCTCTGCTGCTCGCCTGATATTCCGCATGCCGATTCCTGGCAAAACACCACGCCTTTTTATGCAAGTGCCGGCCGCTAGGAAGCAAGGCCAAGTCCGTTTTTTGCGCTTTAATACTTCCGGTTATAGTCGGTAATCGGCAGTCCGGTGGAATAGCCGTATTCCCCGACTTCCCCGGCTTCCCGGTGCCGGCTTCTGGAATAGCCGCCGCAGTTCCACGATACCTTTTGCCGGTCTTTTCGCCACGGCCTTTTCTCCCAGTAATAACCTCTGAGCGGATCACGGGTTTCATTCTGCCAGTCCAAAAGCAAATCATGCAACTGGTTGCGGATTGCTTCATAGGCCGGATCGTCAATTAAATTATGCATTTCATTATAATCTTCCTCTAAATTATATAACTCGTCCTGAGTCATCAGATTAACGACTAATTTCCATTTGCCTTTGACCACGCAGCGCACCGGTTGGAATCCGCCCCAGCCGTCATGATCCACTTCGTAGCGGTTAAATTCAATAAAGACCGGCCGTCCCTCTTTCTGCTCGGTAATCGTCTTATCGGTAAAACTGTCCAGCAGGCTTTGTCCCTCTAAGCTCTTGGGCTGCGGCAAACCATAAAAATCCAAAATCGTCGGCACGATATCGACATGCGAAACCGGCATCTCGGTTGTAATACCCGCTGCGACCTGATCCTTCCAGCGAATAATCAGCGGAATATTAGTAATTTCCTCGTACATGGCCGGTCCTTTGGAATAAATCCCATGGGAGCCCTGGGCATCGCCATGATCGGAAGTATAAAGCACCAGCGCATCCTCGGCATTTTTCTCCGCCCCTTTCAAAACCCGGCCGATTTGCGAGTCAATATAGGAATTCGAGCCAAGCAGACCAACAGAAAAGCCATCTCCTTTGCTGCCTTGAATTTCCAAAAACTTTTCATGCCAAACCCGAATATGCTCCGGCAATTTGGAAAAATCCATGTGCTGATTGGGTTTTTGCAGGTATGGTTGATAAAACGGCTGATAAAACGACTGCGGTGACAAAAACGGATCATGCGGTTCATCATAAGATACGACTAAGAAATAATCCTCGTCCTTGTGCTTTTCCATAAAGTCAAGCGCTCTTTGCGTGCAGCGATAGCCATAGGTAAACTCCTCGCTGATGCCCTTGCCCTCTAACGCCGTGGCTAATTTCCGAGAGCGGGCCCGGTCTTCGTCGCTATCTAATTCATCTAAATAATTACGCATATCGTACCAATAGTTTTTATCCCAGCCGTCCGGGCAAATCCCGTCGCCAAAGTAATCGCCGCCGTCCAGATGCCACTTGCCGATATACGCAGCGTGAATGCCCGCCCGGCTGAGGCGCTGGCCAATAGTCAAGCTCTGCTGCGACAGGGCCATGCAGTTGCCGAGCATGCCGTTGGTATGCGGATAAGTGCCGGTAAACAGCCCCGACCGCGCCGGGCCGCATACCGGCTGGGTGGTATAAGCCGATTGAAACGACAGTCCCTGATCGCATAAATGATCCAAACAGGGCGTATGCATATCCTCGCCCCGTTCATTGCAGCGGCTGATCATATCCCGTCTTTGGCTGTCCGTCATAATTAAAATAAATTGCTTTTTTGCCATCATTGCCTCCTTTAAACTTTTTGATGCCAGTCAAAAGCTGAAAATCCGAATGCCCCTATCAGCAAAGAATTTTCATTTTTTGGTTTGTTCTTGGCTTGATTTTGTTGCTTTTGTCTGTTTCGCATGGTTTGTGTGTTTTTTACGCACTGCCGTTTTGAATATATACACACGAATGTACATCGGTTATAAAATAAAACTATTCATTCCTGCCTTCTGATTTCATTTTTTCCCAAAAGTCTCGTTTCTTGGCCTCTGCTCTTTATCTTCACTGCGTTCAGGCGGCAAGTTAAAAGCCATAAATTTTCCTCAAATGCCAAAAAACAAGCTTTAAACAAAGCAAAATAAAGATCCGCCGCCCGCAAACAAAACAGCACCACAAAAAAGAGTTATTTCCCTTTTTTGCGCCAAGCTTCGCCTGCGTGAGCCATTAAATAAAAAACCATTTTATGGAACGAAAACAAAAGATCAATTTAAACTTTTCTTTATTTTTTTATAAGAATATTTTAGCATAATTTCCCCAAAAAAACAACTGAAAAAGCAAAATGTTCTTTTTCAGCTGTCTGATAAGTTTAAACATTCGTTTTCTTTATTTTTCATAAAAATAAACACATTTGTACCCTAATATTCCAGAACCAAGCGGAAGTCCGGCTTTGGTATTTACCAAAAACCGAATCACAAAAGTTTACCTCTCCCCGTCCTCTAAAAGCCTGCTCAACCCCTGAAACTCAGCCAGCGACAAGCGCTCTCCCCGAATATCTTCCGGCAAAGCCATTTCTGCCAGCGCCGCTTTTATTTTTTCCTTAGGAGCAATGCCCTTATTGCTGAGAGCGTTCAGCAAGGTCTTGCGTCTTTGCTCAAAGGCCGCGCCAATCACCCAGAAAAGATTTTTTTCTGCCTGCGCAGACAGCGGCTGGTCAGCTATGTCCTCCCCGCCCATCGCCGAACTGCCTTGCCCGCCGGCCGCAGGTGTAATCAAAGCCGCGCCCGGCCGCGTTTTTAGCCGCAAATGGAGTACCGCCGACATTACCTTGGGCGCAGGCAAAAACACATGCGGCGGCACCATCATTACGGTTTGCGCATCGGCATAATAAGCGACCGCCAAAGTCAGCGCGCCGTAGTCCTTGCCGCCCGGCCGCGCCTGAATCCGGTCAGCCACTTCCTTTTGCACCATAACCGTAATTGTCTGCAGCGGCAGTCTTTCCTCCAGCAGCTTCATTAAAATCGGAGTTGTGATATAGTACGGCAGATTGGCGACCAGTTTAACGCTTTCCCCGGCGTACTTTTCCCGTAAATAAGATTTTAAATCCCACTTCAGCACATCGGCAAAAATGATATCAACATTGGAAAAATTCTTTAAGCTCGCCTGCAAAACCGGCGCCAGTTCCCCGTCAATTTCAATTGCCGTAACCGCCTTAGCGGCCATAGCCAGACAAGCCGTTAAGCCGCCCGCCCCC
>CAUVDV010000020.1:0-22535 GCA_963550755.1 uncultured Lachnospiraceae bacterium | reverse complement strand
AATTCCGGATATTCCCGGTCATTTTGCAGCCCGGAAAGCTGGAGCGTGCGCCGCAGCGCACTAAAACGGCATTCGGATTCTTCAGCAAAGCCTGCCGGAGAATGGTTTCCATGGCGCGTTCCGTTTCCTGTAAGGAATGCGGCGTACTCAAACTCATGACTGGATTGCCGTCATAGGAAGCACCAATCACAATATCCGCGCATTGGCGCGCTATCTCAATACTTTGCTGCATATCAATCTCAGAGGGAGCCTCAAGACCGCACAGCACTTTCGCCTGACGCAAAGATGGCAGCTTAAGAAGATCAGCTACAGTCACGCTCATATATTTCACCAGCTTTCTGCGTGTTTCGTTCTTTTCGGGATCAGGGCTTGCAGCATCTGGATACCTGGGTTTACAGCCACTCCTTGGCCCAGTCCGCAAGCTCGGCTGCGCTGACGCGGCTGGCAAACCGCTTTCCGCCGGCAACCTTTGCCCCTGGCGCCAGCGCCTGCATATTCTTGCCGGAATCCCCGATTCCGCTCATGCCCGATGTGGCAAACGGCACCACCGTTTTGCCGCTGAAATCATACTGCTGCATAAATGTGTCGATAATAGAAGGCTCACGGTACCACCACACCGGGAAGCCGACAAAGACCACATCGTAGTCCGCCATATTTTCCTTTTTCTCGGCAACCGCTGGCCTTGACGAACGGTCATTCATCTCAACCGAGCTTCGGCTTTTACTGCTTTGCCAATCCAAATCCGCGTTGGTGTACGGGATCTCCGGCTTGATCTCAAACAGATCCGCGCCGATCCCCTCCGCCAGCTTCTTGGCCATCCCGGCGGTTACGCCGCTGGCCGAAAAGTATGCTACTAATGCTTTGCTCATGGTATCTTCCTCCTTTGTGCTGCTGCTTTATTTACGTATCGTTTCATGCTCTGCGAACACAAGCTGTGCTCTCAATTCAACTAAAGTCCGCTCCCTTACGGTGCTTAAAAATCAGCCGTTTATTCTGACAGGCACGGCCGCTGCTGTTATTATAGCAGAAACTTCCGCTTCCGAACAGCATAAACCTGAATTTTATTTTGTTTTGTGAGACTTACTTCTTTTATTTCTCTTTTTAAGTGGATTTTAGCTTTTCACTTTAGCCAAGCCTTATTTTCATTCATAGAGAATACCGTCATACGGTTCAAGCCTTTCAGCAGTAAGATTTACAATACATTTGGTTAGTAATTTCAAGTTTTTCTGATAGCGCCTTGCCTATTCTTCCGCTTTTATGATCTTATACAGCCAAGTTCCCGCTATCAGCAAAATCACTCCAATCGTCAGGAGCGCCGACGGAAGCAGGCTCCCCGCCTCCCCGGCTGGGATAAAAATCCCTCCCAAAAGAAAAAAGACGCTGATCACCAGAATATGTATGCCCGCTATCCGATACCACGACCTACGCATGCTCATCACCTCCGGCCAATATCATCTTTCTGTAAACTCCGTCTTCGCGCATAAGCTCTTCATGCTTTCCCGACTGCACGATCCGGCCTTTGTCCAGCACCAGAATCTTATCCGCCTTTTTAATCGTATTTAATCTGTGAGCGATGACCACCGTGGTTTTCCCGGCGCAAAGCTTTGATAAGGCCGCCTGAATATGGCTTTCATTATCCGCGTCGATGCTGGCTGTCGCCTCATCCAGAATGATAACCGGCGTATTCTTTAAGATACATCTGGCGATTGCTATCCGCTGCGCCTCACCGCCCGAAAGAGTTGCGCCGCCGCTTCCCACATAGGTATCAAAGCCATATGGGAGCCTCATGATAAAATCATAACATCTGGCTTTTTGAGCCGCCTCATACACCGCTTCTTTCTTCGCCGCGGGCAGGCCCATAGCAATATTGTTGTAAATGGTGTCCTCAAATAAATATACCCTTTGAAAGACCATGCTGATCTGCTCCATCAGCCGGCTTAAGGGCAGGGAGCGAATGTCCTTGCCCCGGAACAATACTCTGCCCTCATGCACATCCCAAAATCTGGCGAACAGGCTCGCGACGGTTGTTTTTCCACTTCCTGAGGCGCCGACCAAGGCGACGGTTTCGCCCTTTTTCACGGCAAATGAAACATTTTTTAATACCGGCTCATTTCCGTAGGCAAAGGTGACATTTTCAAACGCCAGCTCATCCTTATATTCGCTTAGCGGCTCGTCTTGGCCGTTATCCGCGATCTCCTGCTCGTCCATTATTTTCTTAAGCTTCTTTAAGCCGCTTTTCATAATGGTAAACTGCGTCATCTGCTGATAAAAATGCTGCAGGGATGAGAATATGCCAAACGAAAACAACAGCGTGCCGATCAACTCCACCGCGCTCAGCTGCCGGCTGCCGTACAGATAAACCGCCGCCGACAGCACCGCCCCGATCCCTAAACTGTAAATGATCAGCTGTCCCCGCTCAAAAGGAACATGCCTTTTCTCAAACTTCAGGCTTTCTTTGGCCATATCAGCAAAGCTTTTTCTGACCTCTACCGCGCTCTCGCCCGTCAGATTAAAGCTTTTTATCACATCGATCCCCTGAGCGTACTCCAGCACCGCCGCTGTCATTTTTTTTGCGGTTTCCTGCCGGCCGTCAGAGCTTTCCGTACTCTCCTTTTTCATCGGAATCGCCACCATGGCCGCCGCCAGCTCCGTCGCCAGCGCGGTCAAGCCGATCATGGGATGAAGCGCAAACAAAAAAGCCGTCAGGATGACCTGAGAGAAGATATCGCTTACGCACTCCCCGATCGCCTGCATACTCATTTCTTCTATGAATACCATATCCGAGGAAAGCACCGTGCTGATCTCCCCAATATTGCCATCGGAAAAATATCCCATCGGCAGTCTTCTTAAATGATTGCCCATCTCTATCCGCTTGTCCGCAAACAGGTCATATCCGGCCGTTGCCTGAAATTTATCCGACAGCGCAGTAAAAACCGACTGCAGTACGGCAAACAGCATCAGCGCGGCCGCGGCCAGGACGCAGCTTTGGATATCCGCCCGGTTTTCCATAATCGCGTTTATCAAAAGCAAAGCCGCCATATACGGCGCTTTGGCGCAAAAGGACTTCAGGAACGCAAAGATATAAGAAATACGGATCCGGGCCGCGTATTTCCCCGTAAACTCCACAATTTCATGAATTAAGCTTATCATTCTTCCGCTCCTTCCCCGCCTGCCAGGCTCCATCTCTCAGTTTCTTCCGAGGCCGCCCATAGCTTTTGATAGATGGCGCAGCGCCTAAGCAGCTCCTCATGTCTGCCCTGATCGACTATTTGCCCTTTATCCAGCACCACGATTTCATCCGCATCCTGTACGCTCCTCAGCTTATGGGCGATCATAAGCACCGTTTTGCCGCGCGTTAGCTCTCTGACCGCCCGATGCATCTTTTTCTCATTCTCCGGGTCAATAAAAGCGGTTGCTTCATCCAAAACCAGCACCGGTGCGTTTTTTAAAATAGCCCTGGCAAAGGCTATCCGCTGCTTTTGTCCGCCGGAAAGACGGTTCCCCGCTTCGCCCGCCAGCGTCATGTAACCTGCTTCCAGTTCTGAGATAAATTCCTCACATTCCGCCTTCCCGGCCGCTGCCTTTACTTCTTCATCGGTTGCGGCCGGCCGGCCTATTCTGATATTTTCCAAAATACTTTTATTAAATAAGAAAAGATTTTGCGACACAAAGGAAATCTCATGATTAAGCGCCTCCAGGCTAAGGTCGATTAGTTTCTGCCCGCCCAGCGTAATATTGCCGGCCGAAACATCATAATAATGCACCAAAAGCCTGGCCAGCGTGCTTTTTCCGCTGCCGCTTTCTCCCACCAGGGCTACGGTTTGGCCTTCTTTGACCGTCAGCGAAATGCCCTTGATAATCTCATCATTTTTATAGGAAAAATGAATGTCGTTAAAGACAATATCATGGCTTTTCCCCGCAAACTTTTCCTGCCCCTCTTTCAGCGGCGGAAAATCAAGGGTTTTCTCAATCGCCTGAATCTTATAATTCACCTGGGGAATCGCCCCCAAAAAACGCATGCAGTTAAGGAGCAACGGCATTATGCCAAAGCTTACGCACAGAGCCAGGATATATTCCGATAGTCCCAGCCGCCCGGTAACAATCAGCAGCCCGCCCAAAGGAATCGAATAAAGGGTGATATGGGAAAAGAAGCTCCCGTAAGCCGCCATCCACGGAAAGCAGACCCGATACCAGTCCAGCGCGTAATTATGATAATTTCTAACATGGCTTTCATATTTTTCGCTGTGCGCGCCCTGGCGGTTAAAGATCCTGACCGCCTCCATCCCGTTCACGTACTCGATAATGGCGTTATTTAAGCGCTTAGCGGCCGCAAAATAATTTCCCATCCGGCTCATGCCGATCTTCATCGCCTGCCCCGAGGCGCTGATTCCGAAAAGAATCATAAATAAAGTAACGATCGCCAGGGTCCAGTTGATGGTAATCAGCACGAAAAACATGATAATAAACACCAGCAGATTGGAAATTCCTTCCGGTATCATGTGCGCCAGCAACAGCTCAATCGATTCAACGTCTTCGGAAAACAGCTTTTTGATCGCCCCGCTGCCCTTGTCCATAATGCTGCCCAGCGGCTGCCTTTCCATTTTTTCCTGCAACGAACAGCGTAAGTTCGCCAGCGTATAATAGGCTGAGTGGTGCGAAAGCTGTAAGCCCAATATATAAAGGATCACATGTAAGAGCTTAAACCCAGTTATGACCGCGATGTCTTTGCCGACGGCCGCTATATTGACCGCTTCCCCGGCCAGCGTCTGGTCTATTATTTTCCATATGGCAAAATAAGGCACCACGCTGGCCGCTGCCGCCAGAATCAGGACAAGAACGGAAGCCAGCGTCACCTTTTTATAGCTGCCCATATATTGCAGAATTTTAGTGAACATGCCTATCTTTTCGCGTTTTTGGCTGACGTTTATATCGCCCTCGGACAGAAAATAGGTCTTTAACCGCTCCGTCCCTTCCTCATTCAGCGGGTAAAAGCTTTGAATCCGGCCGTTTTCCATATATAGCACATGGGTGCAGCACGCCAGGATCAGCTCCGGATCGTGGGTCACGATGATGTTGACTGCCGTTCTTCCCTTGGTTTCCTTTAATAACCGGCCAAAGCTCTCCATCCCGCCCCGGTCCAGCCCGCTGGTCGGCTCGTCATAAAATAAGATATCCTTTTTGGCGCAGATAGCGCTCGCGATTGCCACTCTCTGCTTTTGCCCGCCGGACAGCGAAGCGGGATGCCGATCCGCCAACTCATCTATGCCCAGCAGAGCCAGCACTGCTTTCGCCTCCTCGGCCGTAATATCCGACAGCATCCTGACTTCTTCCATCACCGAATCGGAAAAAAGCTGGCGGTTCACATCCTGCATCACCAAAAAGCTCTTTTTGGTCCTTTCTTTGGCACTTAGATATTTTCCGGCAAAGCCGATACTGCCGTCAGCCGGAATCAGCCCGCAAAGCGCCTCGGAAAGCGTGCTTTTCCCACAGCCGTTATCACCGATCAGAGCCACCACGCTGTCCTTTGGGATTGCGAACCTGTCGATATCCAGAACCTGATTGCCGCCCCGGGCACAAGTCAGGTCAATGCCTTCTACGACTGTCGTCTTGTTATAATAGCTTTCATCCGCCTTGCCCACCTTTTTTAACCGGTTTAAATCCGGCAGGCGCAAGCCTTTTTCCCGTAATGCTTCATCCGAAAAATGACCGATCTCTTCCGCTGAATAAGCGCCCGTTATCCTGCCGTCCTCCATATACAGGAATCGGTCGGCCAGCCCCAAAAGATAAAATATCCGATGCTCCGATACCACCACAGTCTTGCCCAGCTCTTTTATCTTGGCCAGGATATCTTTCAGCCTTTTAATCGCCTTTTTGTCAAGATTAGAAGACGGCTCATCCAGCACATAAACCTCCGGCTCGGCGGTATAGGCGCTTCCGACCGCTATCTGCTGCTTTTCCCCGCCGGACAGCTCAAAGATATTTCGATCCATCAGCGCTTCCAGCTGCATATCTTGTTTCGTCTTTTCCAGGCGCTCCCTTATCATTTCCCGGTCAAGATTCTGATTTTCGCAGCCAAACACCAGCTCGCCCGTACTGTCGACATTGAAAAACTGACTTTTCGGGTTTTGGAAAACACTGCCCACATAGCGTGAAGTAACCGGCAGCGGAACCTCATTCACACAAATATCCCCGACCAGTACCTTGCCTTTCAGCTCGCCCGCGTAAAAATGCGGGGCAAGTCCGTTGATCAGCCTGGTCACGGTCGTTTTTCCACAGCCGCTTCTGCCGCACAGTACGATAAATTCTCCCCTTTTCATCTCAAAATTAAGATTGTCTACGCCTTCTCCGGTGCCGTATTCGCCGCCATAGTGAAAGCTTACATTTTCAAACTTTATCATTCTTTATTTTCTCCAAGCATCAGCCACTATCAAAAACTATCAAAACCCCTTTAAACTTCTGGCTTTGCCTTATCGTCCCGCCGATTTTGACTGCTTTGCTTCATCCCTGCGTTAATACATAGCCCAAAATCCCCGTAAATACTACCATCACGATATAATCGGCCGGCTTAAGCTTTACCCTTTCATACGAGGAACGTTCCCCTTCGCTCTCTATTCCTCTGGCCAGAGCCGCCGCCACCATCTCGTCCATGACTGATATGCAGGAAAAAAGCAGCGGAATCAGCACATATTCAATGGTTTTCAGCGGAGATCTTATGATGTCAGCCGGCGCCAGCGATATTCCCCGAAAGGCCATCGCCTTTCTGATTCCGTTCCACTCATCCGCCACGGAAGGGACAAAGCGGATAATGGCCGCAATCGGAATGATTACTTTCAGCGGCAGATGCATCGCCCCAAAAGCCGCCATAAACTGACTGATCCGGGTCGTCCGCATCAACAGGACAAAGGAAAGCAGGATCGGAAAGGAAAATACAACCAGGCTGCTTAAAAATGTGCAGACCATGCCCAGCGCTCCCGCGCTGCTGCCGCTTTTATCAATCATCAGCCGGAAGTACTCGACTGTGGCCAGCAGCGCGTAAGTCTTGGCCGCAAACAGCTTTTCCCCACATAAAGCAAGAACAGCACATAAAGCCGTCCCGTAAAGCATGGCCGGAACTACGTTATAGCAGTTAAGGCTGGCGATCCCGCTGATCAAAAACAGAAACAGCTTGGTTCGGGGATCAAGTCTGATCAGACCCTTACTGTCATCACCATAAACTGAAACATTCATTAAATTATTCCCGCTTTCTCAAAATGCTTTTTAATCAGCCGGTTAGCTATAAACGCGCCCAATATTCCGCCGATCAGAGCAAAGCCCACGATCGCCAAATAAATGCCCTCCGGCAGAACCGCTCTAAGGGCGGCGGTGCTTTCTTCCCCCCGATACTGCGTGGATATTTCAAAAAATTTATCCCGGGCAAAAATAAGCATGGAAAATGGGCAAGCCATATTCAGGTTAAATGCCACAAAAGAAAGGAGATACATCTTTTTGGACTTATATTTTCCCAAAAAGATGATCAGCTCCGCCAAAAGGCTGGTGCATATCGCGATGATAAATCCCGGTGCATTTGCCGAGCTGGCAATTAATGCAAACAGCACCCCCATGATTAAAGCGGCGCCAAATCTTCTTACTTTTAATACGCTTAGCATATAAACGGTGCCGCATACCGCTCCGACCGTTATCGGCGACAAGACGTATAAAATAGGCACGATACCGGAACCCATCACGATGATCAGCATCAGCACAATATAAATCGCCGCGAACGCCCCCGCATACATCAGATCCTTAGCCGTCAGCTTGCCGTTTTCCTTGGTTACCACATTGTTTAATTCTTTCTTTGCCATTTTTGATTCCTTTCTTTTACAAAATATAGTCTTGATCTATTCCGATTCAGCGGGATACAGCGCTTGCTCTCCTTCGCCCAAAAGGATAAATCCTCCCGCCCGCGAGCTTTCATCGGATTCTCATCCTTTCGGCGCCTGCAGTATAAAATTATATTTATTTTTCTTGCATCAGGCTCATCATACCGTTGCGGAAGACCGCTCCGACATCCCTCAGCATTCTAAAAGCCTGCTCCTTGTCCCTCCCTTCAATTATGATTTTCGCCGTTATTTGCGAATAGCTGTTCATCAGCAGTTCAAAGGTCTCGGTTTCCAGTCCGCGGATCATAATCCCCGCCTGTTTCGCCCTCTCCACGCCTACTTTAATCGAATGCTTATTCATCTCGCTGAAGGATTCAAAAAAGCCTTCATATTTCGTCCCGGCCGAACATTTCATCAGCAAAATCATTTCTTCCTTATGCGCATAGATATAGTCCACGATCTCAGGAAGCTTCTGATAATAGCACTCCATAATGTCAAAGATCATCCGCTCCGGCGGAAGATCATTTACTTGCCGGTGCACATTTTCCAATAAACTTTTCAGCCCCGCCGCCGCCTCATCCGTCAGCGCGTAAAATAAATCTTCCTTGGTCTTAAAATAACCGTAAAAGGCCCCCAGCGTATAACCGGCGTCTTTTAAAATTCCTCGCAGCGGCGTGCTCTTAAAGCCCTTGGCCAGAAACATTCTTTTTCCGCTTTCCAGGATCAGCTCTTTCGTTGATTTGGCTTTCATTTTGATATCCTTTCTCAATATAGCTAAGCTATATTATAGTTAGTCATAACTAATTTGTCAATCCAAAACATTAAACTACTCTAAAACCGCTCTAAAACTGCTCTAATTCTATCTTCCCTTAAATCCCACGGCTTTACCGCTCTGTATAAGCCCGTTTTACCACGGCGCGTCTTTTTTGCAAGTTCCCGGCCGGCCGCGCACCCAACTGCCGGCCTTCCGGCGGCCGGCGCAGGGCATTTCCCCATATTTTTGGACAGCAAAAAAGACGGTTTAATAAATAAACCGCCCATATAATCATGTTATCTGTTACTATTTTGTATTTGTTGATAATGCCGCCGTCCGATCAGCAGGGCTTTTTCCCCTCGAATCCGTCATGTTTTTCTTTTCCTCGTAAGGCCTAATGCCATCTGCGCTTAACCCATCACTTTTTAGCAATCTGTTAACCCTGCCGGCCTATGCGCTGACTCTAAATCAGGTGCAGATGATATTTTTCTTAAAAAATCCCCTGATCTCATCTTCATTGCCGCCGACACTGATTTTTCTATGACCGTTTTCGGTCATCAGATATGCTGTATTGCAAACCTTAAACAGCAGTTCCAAATCGTGAGTAATCAGTATAACCGGCGCTTCTTTCGTCTTTTCCTCGATCACCGCTGAAACCAGCGCCATCCTTTTATAATCCAGTCCGGCGGTCGGTTCGTCCAGGACAACCAGCTTTGAGTCCTTTAAAATCGTAACGATCAGCGCCAGTCTTTGCTTTTCGCCCCCGGACAGATCATGGGGATTCCTCATCCTTTTATCCCACAATTCCAGTTTCATCAAATATTCCTTGACTTTGTCTAAATACGCTTGATCGGCTTCTTTTTCCGGCGGGATCAGTTCTCTTTCGACCGTTTCATAAAAAAACATACTTCTGCAGTTTTGCAAACTGGCGGCGGTATTTTTCAGTCGTTCCCGCTGATATCTGCCAAAAGATACTTCACCTGACTTTATCGGCAAAAGTCCAATCAGCTCCTTGGCCATGGTGGTTTTTCCGATTCCGTTCACGCCGATGACCGCCATGCATTCTCCCCGGCTTAGGGAGAAATTGACCGCTGTTTTAAGCTTGTAATCCTTATTCTTAATCAGCACATCGTCTGCCTTAATCCGCACATCCCCGCCGATTCCCGGCGCTTCGCTTTTCAGATTCGCATAGTCAAAGCAGCGGAGCTTATTTTCTGTTCTGACCTTTTCATTTAATTCATCAGGCCTTAATATTTTTTCCAGGCGCCCGGCCTTAAGAATGATCAAGCGATCCATGATTTCCTTCAGATAAGACAGTCTGTGCTCGGCGATCACAATTGTTTTTCCCTGTTCTTTCAGTTTTTTCAGGGCAGTTTTCATTTCTTGAATTGAGGAAAAATCCAGATTGGCGGTCGGCTCATCTAAGATAATGATATCGCTGTCATAAACCAGGGTGGAGGCGATGGCTACCTTTTGTTTCTGACCGCCGGAAAGCGTTCTGATCTTTCTGCCTTTAAGGGCTGAAATCCCAAGCTCAGCCATGGCATACTCTACCCGCTTGATCAGGCAGGAGCGTTCCATCCCCGTGTTTTCCCCCACTAGGGCAATTTCATTTTCCACTTCATTGGCAAAAAACTGGTCATCCGGATTTTGAAATACATTGCCTACATATTTGGCCAGCTCTCCGGTTTGGTAGTCGCTGACTGATTTTCCCAATATTTTTATATCGCCTGTCAAAGTACCTTCATAAATTTGCGGGATCAGACCGTTGATCAGCCGGATTAAGGTTGTCTTACCCGAGCCGGACAGTCCGGTTATAACGATCGTCTCCCCTTTATCAACCGTAAAATTAACATCCTGAAGAATGGCCTGATCGGTGTAAGAAAATTGGTTGATATTTATTTCCAAAGCTTTTCCCATATTGTTATCCCTATAAATCCCACGCCGGCCGCGATAGCCGCATAATCTCTCCATGTTAATGTCAGATCCACATAGGACGACTTTTCGCAGTCAAACTCGATCCCCTTGGTTATCAGGGCGCAGCTTAAAATATTGCCTGTTTCAAACGCCTTATAGATCATCGGTACTAAATACATTTCAAAACTGCTTACCGGCTTGAGGATATTAAAAGAAATATTTCTGACCTTTAAGCCTTCTTTGATTTCCTTTAAATAATTTCTGTATTCCGGTATGAAGCGAATGAAAATGGAAGCCCCGACACAAATATTATTTGGCAATTTAAGCTTTCGGAGCGAAGCAATAATTTCCGACGTATTAAAATCCATGGCTATTCCCGCCAATATCCAAAGCGGAAACAGCTTAATTACTATCAGCGCCATCGTATAAAAGGAACCTACCCATCCATTTATGGCAAAAAACCTTGACAGAACTTGGATAAAGGCATAAGAAAAAATATATACCGGTACAAAGATATACGCTTTCTTTTTGTTGCTGAAAAAAAGCAGGCAAAAACTAAAAAATATCATGCACCAATATACAAGCATTTCACTAAAAAGTAAAATGCTTGTATAAATTATCATCAGTATTCCAATTGTAATTGGCTTCAATATGAGCCGGTCGGCGGCGCTCATTAGGATAAAACGCTCCTTTTTTTATCGGTTTTATCAAAAAATTTTTTATAAACATATTTCCCGAACAGGGTTCCGAGAACAGCCGCCGCAATTTCTATCGCCAGTATGATCGCCATATTTTTCCCATTAAAGAAGGTATTTTCTACCATCTGCGCGGCTTCTTTGGTGAATAAATTAGGAAAAGTTTTTACCAGACCGTCTACGCCCAGAAACAAAATAAAGAAAAATCCATGCAGCGAGTAAATTACCTGCGATACGACATACGCTATACTTATTTTCATGGAATTGACATAATTTTCCGCTTTCCCCACGCACAACTCGCCGGCAAGACCTGCCGCCGCCATAACCGCAAGCATCGGAATAAATCCCATAACAGAGTAAATGATTCCCGACAATAGGTAGTAAATAAAAATTGCCCCTCTTTTCGGTATTTTATGGCACATCACAAAATAGACCGGCGCGCATAATAAGCTGCCGATCGAAACATGAACAAAGACTCCATACGTGCCGAACAGCTGCGTGGCCATTCCAGATACCATACTGATAACAAAAGCCACTACTCCAAGTAAGCTGACAATAATTACATCCTTTAGCTTTAAGCTCATTTCTTTTTCCTCCTAACTCATTTGCATAAAAATATGTTAGTCCTAACTAACTATATTGTCAAGCAAAAATTTTCTTGACTTTATTAATTTTTTTGTTTAAAGTTAAGCTTGTAAAATTGTTAGCCTAAAAAAACGCCCTCAAAGATGGCAGAAGCCCTGCCAAAAGGAAATATTATGGCACAGTTAAAACAGTTAGCGCTTGGTAATTTTATTTATGAAAATGAAAGCGTAGACCATAGGATGATTCAAAGCTTTCTGGGAATCCCTTATGCCAAAGCCGAACGTTTTGGTCTGCCCGAAATGATAGACACTTATCAAAACTCGCCGGCTAATTCCGCTGTAGGTCTTCGTTTTCCGCAAAATGACGTTCCGCCGCTGCTAAATTTTTTTCTTAAAAATCCAATGATGCGTAAGGAAATCTTAACCGCCAAAGACAAAACGGCTGAAAACGCTTTTGTCTTAAATATATGGACAAGCGGAACCGATCGGAAAAAACCTGTTCTGGTCTTTATCCATGGCGGCGGTTTTACCTACGGCTCCGGAACAACGCCTCTTTACAACGGCAAATACCTGGCCGCCAAAGATATCGTTGTGGTTACCATCAACTACCGCCTGTCCGAGCCGGGCTTTATTTGCGTCAAAACAAACGGAGAGCTCTCGGTTAACCGCGGCTTTTTCGATCAGCAATGCGCTCTCAAATGGGTGCGTAAGAATATTGAATTTTTTGGCGGCGACAGTTCCAATATCACACTCATGGGGCAATCCGCCGGCGGTCTTTCCGTATCTACCCATATGATGAGCGAGGAGAGTTCCCGCTACTTTGATAAGCTGATCGTCTGCTCCGCCGGCGCCAATGACTGCATGACCTTGGAACAGGCGGAAAAGACCGCTGATCATTTTCTGAAGCAGAATCGCCTTTCTTCATCCGCCGAGCTGCTCTCCCTGCCGTGGAAAAAGCTGATTCGCTTGAAAATGCCGCTGGCCGTATTATCAACCCCGGTAATAGACGGCGTGCTGCTTAAAGATGACGCCAAACACATCATGAAAGAAGGCAATTTCTCGCCGAAGCCTGTTTTACTGGGGACTACCGGGGATGAGTTGAAAATGGTTGACAACAAGTCCTGGTATAAAGGTCTTGGCATTGCCGCCAAGGATACGGACTTTAGGGAAAAATGCCGTCAGGACTACGGCGAGGAGGGGATCCAACTTTCCGCAGAGCTTAGTAAGCAGTACCCATCTCTTACGGAAATGCAGTTTAAAATGATGGAAATGCCTTTCCATGTTACCGCTCTCAGGGAGTTAAAGCTATATTCCGCGAAAGCTTCCTGCTACGGCTACCGCATGAACTTTGTACCGAATGCCTGGAACGGACTGCGCGGGGCATATCACTGTGCCGAGCTTCCGTATATTTTCGGCACCATTCAGGATATGGATTATCCAGTGACGCCCGAAAATATTAAACAAATGGAAATTATACAGCAGGATTGGGCAGCCTTTATCAAAGACGGCGTAATCCCGGGCCGTGAAGTATTCGCTGACGGCGGGAAAATTACTCTGTACGAAAATACAGAAGCGACCGCCATTCGCTTTCCGCAGCGAGAAATAATAGAAGCCCTGCAGGATACAGGGCTGTTTACCAAAATATCAAAAAACTTTATGCGGGGAAGAGATGATAATTTTATCGCTTAGGCATTTGGGGACTATTTCGGCAATCTGCATTGAACTTTTCTCCTTTCGTTCCTATTGATCACCGCAGCCTTAAGCTCTTTGCATTTTCTTACGGTTATTTATTTGTTCCTTATTGATTCTATACACCACAATAACCGCTAAAACAAAGGACAGCGCATCCGCCGCCGGCTGGAGCAAATATATGCCAAACTGCCCAAGCAGATTGGATAAAAGATATAACAACGGGATATAAAACAGCCCTTGCCGGGAAACGGAAAGAACGGACGCCCAAAAATACTGCCCGATATTCTGCAAAAGCATACTGCTGACCGCAAAGTAGCCTAAAAGCGGCATGGTAATGCACTGCATCCGCAATATCCGAACGCTGATCAAAATAACCTCCTTGTCCTTGACCATTGTCTTAATCAGCGGCTCAGAAAAAATATACAGCATAACCGCCGATAGCATTAAAAATACGGTTCCCACTGCCACGGTCAGCTGAAACGCCTTTTTTACCCGGTCATGCTGCCTGGCACCGTAATTCATGGCACAGATCGGCTGAAAGCCCTGTCCCCAGCCGATCATTATCATATACGCGAGCGCGGCTATTCTTGAACTTATCGTTAGGGCTGCGATCAGGCCCTCTCCGTATTTGGCCGCGGCCGCATTAAGCAAAATCAAAGCAATGCTCGTAATAGACTGCCTTGAGAAATTAGGCATTCCGCCGGCCAGAATATGATATACCCGCTCCTTATTCCACTTTGCCTTTTTTAAATCAACCGCAATATTGCCATTTCTCCTTGATAAGCTTGTCAAGATGATACAGCCGGCAATTTGCCCCAGCAGCGTTGCATATCCGGCTCCGATAAATCCCATTTTAAAGCCAAACATCAATACCGGATCCAGCACCATATTAACAACCATACCCGCCAGCAATCCTATCATCCCGTCTTTTACATTGCCGCAAAGCCTTAGTTGATTATAAAGCGTAATCGAATATAGACCAAACGGAATGCTGATAATAATGACCTGTAAGTATTCCATGGTAAAAGTCAACAAATTATCCGAAGCATTTCCGCCTATAAACCTTGATAACGGCACGAGAAAAATCCATGATAAAACAGCTGCCAAAATACCAATCACAATGGCCAAGAGTATGCCGACAGACGATAGGATTTCCGCTTCCTGCTCCTCGTCTTCCCCAATCTTTTTTGACATTCTGTTGCCGCTGCCATAGCCAAACCAAAAGCCAATTGCCTGCATAAAGCTCATAAAGCTAAAAACGACGCCAATGGCCGCTGTCATGGATTTATTATTTAACATGCCGACAAAAAAGGTATCCGTCAAATTGTAAATTACCATGACCATCATTCCTATAATGGTCGGGACAGATGTTTTTACTAACAGCGGCAGAATAGGCTCATTTAAAATAGCCGTTCTTCTCGATCCTTTTTTATCATTCTTTGCGTTCATGCTGCAAACCTCTAACGGTACCTTTATCGCCATCTACTTGGATCGTATCGCCATCTTTAAACTTGGCCGTGGCAAATCCCACTCCCAGCACTGCCGGGATGTTAAACTCTCTGGCTACAATGGCTGCATGGCTTAATGCCGCTCCCGTATCGGCTACAACCGCACCGGCTAATTTAAATAACGGCGTCCATTCCGGATCGGTAAAATGGCAAACCAAGATATCGCCTTTTTGCATTTTATAAAATTCCTGCGGACTGCGAATAATACAAGCTTTCCCAACGGCAATCCCCGTGCTTCCGCTCACGCCGGTAAGCACATCGCCTGTGGCCTCAAAAACAAGCGCTTTCGACGCTTCCCATACTTTTATTGCCAACGGAAATTTTTCATTTCTTGTCCTGATCTTTTCCTGTTCCAAATCGTTTAAATAACCTCTTTTCAGCGCTTCCATCAGCTCCCGGTAAAAAAGATTCGCTATCCCGCTTTGATAATTATCATTACCCAGAAAAATTTTGTTTATTCTGGCCACACATTTTCTGACATAATAAAATAAGCTTTCCCATAAATATTGACTTTCTTCCCGAACTACGTGAAAATACCGGAAGTGTTTTATATTTTCTGCAAAAGACTTATACTTATTTCCATAAACGGCTTTCAGCTCTTGCATTAACTTGTTAAAGTCTTTCGCCTCTCCCTTTAATTCCTCTTTCCCATCCAGATTTAACATCGGCTTTATGATATTGACGATTCTGTCCGGATCTTCAAGAAAGGTTTTTGCTTCTAAGCAATAGCAATTATAATCAGATTTAAATCCATTGTTTTTCAGAAATTCAGCTGTCATATTTTTAAACTCAGCGAATTGCTCACACAATGACTCAAAAGTTGCGCCGGACAAAACCGCTGCTTTCAATTCTTGATCCGCTGCTATTTTCGCCGCCATTTGAGATATATCGTCGCTCACCACTGCCGTTTTGTTATTTAATCCCCAGTAAAAGTCAAAGGCGGTATAATCCGCATTGATTTTTTGGATGACTCTGCTGTACTTATTAAATACAAGCATGGTCGGGAATAAGGCATATTTAAATCGGTCGTAAGCCAAATTCTCCGTCAGCTTATAACTGGATTCCATAAATTCCCTGCACTCACCCAAACTCATATCCTCAAAGTTTCTGCTTTTCATGGCTTCTAAGGCCTGTTCATATTGGTTCATGAATTCTTTACACTGATCCGCGCAATAGTCAAAATCTTTCATTTGTTTTAAGATTTTAAAGATATGAAAAATATTTTTATTGATACACTTCTGATCCTTCGGCAGAGTCTGAATCCCATCTTCATCCATTTGCGGATTTGAATTGACGATAAGGCCGCCTTCGGCAAATATTTTGGCTTTTTGCTGATTGATGGCGATCATAAAGTCAAAATCCAGCACTCTGTATGCAAACGGCATTTTTTCAAGCTGAAACGCCATATTCTGACGCATCGTTCGATTTAGCTTTCTGCCCTTTAGATAGCTTTTAATAATTTCTTCTTGCTCCCCATGTTTCAAGGTGGTGATCGCTCTGGCCTGTAAAATATAGACAGCCTCATCTTTCATTGCCCACTCAATGTCCATCGGCCTGCCGTAATATTCCTCAATCTGTAAGCCGGCTCTTACAAGTTCGGATATTTCCCGGTCGTTTAATGCTCTTTTCTTTCTTTCCTCATCGCCGACCGGCACTTCAACCGTGCTTTTCTCTCCATATATAATTTGTGTTTCCTTGCTGCCAATGGTTACACTGAGAATCGTTCCGTTTTTATCCGCCACATAACTATCGGCTGTTACCCTTCCGCTGACAACGCTCTCCCCCAAACCATAGCTTGCATTTATTTGCATTTCATTTTCTTTTTGGCTTACCGGATTGACCGTAAACAAAACGCCGGCTTTTTCACTTTCCACCATTTCCTGAATAACGACGGCAATGGCCACGCAGCTTTGATCATAGCCCTGATGAAATCGGTAGCTTACCGCTCGATTCCCCCATAAGGAAGCATAACAATTACGCACTTGAGCCAATACTTCATCTATCCCCCGGACATTTAAATAGCTTTCCTGTTGTCCGGCAAAACTTGCGTCCGGCAAGTCCTCCGCCGTTGCCGATGAGCGCACGGCCACCCTGACACTTTCTCCCAGATTTTTATATTTATCTGCTATCTGTTTTTCCGTTTCTTTGGAAAATTTTCCTTGTTTTATTATTTCCCGAAAATAATCGGCAGCCTCTAACAGCCTATTTTCATCTTTTCCCGCTTCCAGCAGCTTTTCTTTTATTATTTCTGCTATTCCATTTTCCCGCAAAAATTCCAGGTAGGCATCGGCAGTAATGACAAAGCCTCTCGGCACATTTATTTTGGCCGCTGTCATCTCTCCCAGATTGGCGCCTTTCCCGCCGGCGACTGATACATCCTCTTTTGTTATATCAATAAAATCAAGTACCATTTTCTCACTCCTTAACAAAACGATTTAAAGTTCTATATACTTGGCTGCCGTTCCTAATACATATGTTTTCAGGATGTCTTCAAAATATTCTTCATCAAAGCGGTAATACTCCGAACACAGCAAAAGACAGCCGATCAAAGCATTATCCAAGCCTTTTTTATCTACATTTTTTACCGCCGAATTCTCCTGCCAATAATTTATTAACTTGGTTAAAAACTCCCGGTAAGGCCTTTCGATTCCATTTACTTCATCCCGCTTTTTGGCCTTAAATATCTTAAATGCATCTTCATAAATCGGTTTTCGCCTGACTTTAATCACCAGATCTAAGTAATATCGGCATACCATCTCCGCCAGAAAGCCGATCGGATCGGTCAGCGAGTTTGAAAATTCTTTTTCCATCACCTTTAATTTCTGGGCGGAGCGGTATGCAATTAAATCAATAATGAGTGAGTCCTTATCGCTCCAAAAATTGTAAAAGCTCCCCTGGGCAATCCCTACTCTCCTTGTTAACTCGGCAATATTTAAGGATTTTGTTCCCTTATCATGAAATAAGTCAAGCGCGGTCTCCATAATATCCGCTTTAATTTTTACCTTCTCTTCTTCTGTAAATGCTCTGCCCATGATCTTCCTCCCAATTGCAATCGCAAGACCTATGAATATATTCTTTATTATTCATAGGTAGTATAACGCATGTTTTCTCCAAAGTCAATGAATATTTTTCGATATATTCATAGCTTGCAAATTTTAAGCCCTCAAAAAAGGGGCTGTTGTATTTTAAGATTTTTACACAAGATTTAGGAAAAATCTTTGCGCTTTATCGCAATATTTTGTGTAAAATCTGTATTTTGCAACAGCCCCTGGGCATTGGTTATATAGTTCATAACTCTGGCCGCCAGTTCCGGCGCAGCTGCGTAGGAGGCGTGGGTCTTCTCCTAACTTCTTTACCGTATTTCAAATTCTGCTTCGCAACCAAACATCTCCAGGCGGTATTTGCCGGGAAGAAGCCTCTCGTTAAGCGTCACGGTATCTTCGTTGTGGCTGTGCGCATAAAGCGTTACGTCATACTTGGAGCTTTCTTCGAGAATAGGAACGCTTTCCCCATCTTTGTACAGGCGGATAGCGCTGTCAAGCTTCTTGTTTTCATCCGTGCCGTTTACTATGCGATAGCAGAGACTCTTCTGATAATACGAGTAAACCGATAGTTCCAGCTTCCCGCTGTTTCTATCATACGATAGCGTATAATCACCTTTATTTGCTGCCTCCTCCCTAACCAGACCGGGCAAAGGCTCTGCATCCTTAAGGTACTGAGCCACTATCTCGCTGAGATTTTCAAGTTTGACGGAATACTTCTCGGGATAAATCTGGGACGAAAATGACACGCTGTCTGTTTCAAAGTCGAAGCTGTAGCTATGGCTTGCACCGTCGGCAATAAACATGTTCGTAAACTTCTTATTGTCCCAGTTTTTCATGTGGTATTTGACAAACACCGCCTTTAATTCATTCAGAATTTCCCCGTTAACAAGATACTCTTTTACGGCGCCGTCATCGCCGTGCCATTCGCTGCTCCGGATAGTGATTAGAGCGCTGTCACTGCTGTATTCCTGCACGGATTCTGAATATGAGTCGCCCAGCATACCACCACCGCAACTGTATTTATACTTTTTAAGTCCTTCTTTGTCTATTCCGAAAAACCGGCCAAACAAATTGCTAAACATAAACACTCCCCCTATTAGAACCAGTACAGCAAGTATAACTACACATACGATTTTTACATTTCTTTTCATCTTCTGTGCCTCCTCTGCATTATTAAGCCCATCAACCGCCTGCAGGCCAATATGCATAACATCTGCCAGCAGCCGTAACGCTCGCCTTCAAGGCGAACGATTCTTTTGTTGGCGGAAAAGGAAGATGCCAAATGGATTACTGGCCTGTATGTCTCCTGTTGACCGTGAGATTAGTTTTAAATTTATTATACTTCATAATCCTCAAAATTTCATCTGTTTTCTGCGTACAAAGCAGCCGGAGATTTTAAAAAGGATATTCTTATGTTAATGATATTAATTCTGAACTCATTCAAATGTATGAGGTTATCCGAGATAATGTTGATGAACTAATTATCACTTTAGGTGAACATCCAAATGAGGAAGATCATTTTTATAGTGTTCGAGATTGGGATAGAAATAAGGAACAGTATGGACAATTGACCAAAGTGCAGAAAGCTGCACGTATTATTTACTTGAACAAAACGTGCTATAATGGCCTTTTCAGAGTAAATAATGCTGGAGAGTTTAACGCTCCCTTTGGGCACTATAAAAATCCCAATATTGTAAATGCTCCTACGTTAAAAGCTGTTAGTTCCTACTTTCAGAAAGCACAATTGACTTTTAGCAGTGTTGATTATGCCGAAGTACTCGCCAATGTAGCAAAAGGAACTTTTATCTATTTGGATCCGCCATATGATCCGGTTTCTGATACAGCTAATTTTACGGGCTATGCAAAGGGCGGCTTTGACCGCTCAGAACAAATCCGTCTGAGACAATGTTGTGACGAACTTGATCGGCGTGGAATCAAATTTATGCTTTCAAATTCTGCAACGGATTTTATTAGAGGACAATATGCTGCTTATAATATTACCATAGTAAAAGCGAAACGTGCTATTAACTCAAATGCTGCAAGGCGGAGTCAAGTGGATGAAGTGGTGGTAAGAAATTATGAGTGAACAAACAAAAAGCCAAAATGACAAAGCATGGGAATCTTTGTTTGAAAAGTATGATATTCTGTCGCATATTGAATCAGAGGGAAAATTTATTATCTCTGCGTCCCAAATAAAAAAGTATCGTGAACCTCGGTTGATGGCAAAGTTTGATCACAATATCAATCTGCCGCAAATTTTTGCTAAGAATAACCTTGCTATCTTGTCAATTTCCCGTGGAGATTACATTATTTCTCATTTTGAGGCTTATCAACCATTTGAAGTATTGGATAAATCTATTACTCAGGCTTCTTTACCGACTAATCTTCAAAGCCTTGATGCAAATAACATTCCAAGTGAAACTATCGCCATAAATTGTGCTTTGGCTTCAGGTATGCTCTCGGATTTTTTAGAGGAAGATATCCTTTATTCTACTGTATCAGGCCGTATGGGATCAGGACGATTTGATTTTAGTATTCAGACGATCTAATCTGTACGCATCCTCCTTATGCAAACATAATTAAATACAGTGCCAATATAAATGAAGATATTTCGAGAATTCCAGTTGGACAGTTTTTGTCAGAAATGAGGTGGATTTATGCTATGTAAGCATTGTGGATTACCATTAGAAAATGCCCAAGAACGTGGAGGTTATAAATCATGCCCCCATTGTTCCCAGAATTGCGAGGAACATATTTTCTATTCCAAGGAGCGTTCAAACAAACGTCAGAAATTAGACTTTGAGAAACTGGCATCATCTCTCTATTTCAAATAATCTAACGGCACCATTTTATTTTTTCCATTTTGAATCACGCATTGCCTTAATTATCTTAGCTGCAATCATATTCTGCGATTCCTTCATCTTAAAAGAAGCAATCCTGCTTAATGTTCTGCCATATAATTTACTATGTCTTTCAAAAAGTTTATCAACTTCCTCCGTCATTTTACTTTGGAAAGCCTTTTCCATTTCGTCAATGTTCCTTTGAAAATCAGTTAAGTGAGAAACGGTAAGTGTAAAATCCGAAGAATGTAATGCCACCAAAATAACGCAAAGAACAGCGATAATAATATCCGGTATCATGACTAAAGTTTGTTCATAAAATGGCAGCAAACACTTCATAATGATAATTGCCCCTATGCCAAAGCCTATAGAAGTAATCACGCTTGTCCTTCCGTTTATATTAAGCGGCAAATTACTATAATCCCACCATCTTGCATGAAATTTCTTTTCAAGTATATATGAGGTCGGATATTCCAATATCATACTAAAGAAAAAACCTATAATTAATATCATCCACCATGAAAGCTGATGGATCATACCAAGCGAAATAAGATCATAAACCGACAGCGCGGCAATTGAGCCAAAACCATATATAGGACACAAGGGACCGTATAAAAAGCCACGATTTTTCCATTTCCTTTCTTTAACGGTACAATATATACTTTCCCATATCCAGCCTAAAACGCTAAAAACAAAGTATGCCACTAAGTATCTGTTTAACTCCATTAACTATCCTTTCCAAAAATTTAAGAAAACTATAACAAATGTCTCTGATATAAAATCTGATCTTACATCTCTTCGGCGGCAGCTATTAGAGGCAAAAGCTCTCCGGTAAAAAGCACCTGTCTCGGGTATATATGTGTAAACAAAAAACATATATTTCTTATCAGAAAGGTGCTTATGCATATGATATCAAATATTTTCGATTTTGAAAAGACTAAATTATCTTTTATTCGTGCTTTTAAAGCAATGCTGTTTTTCCGTTTTCCGCTAATATTTCCCTTTCAATCTCCTCGCCAGAGTTCACCGGCCTCATCACTCAAGATTCCGAGAGAACGTATCTTTCTATGCAGTTTTATTATACCACACTCGCAAAACATGATGAATATAACTCTGTAGGAATGTTACCACGCATAAAGGAATTAACCTTGTAACTATTGTTGCAGATACCTTTAAGTCCGCTGAAACTACCGCTAAATGGTAAATGAAACTGTCAGATATAGCACCGTAAATCATCAAAAGAAGAATTTTTACAAGGTACTGAAAGTGAGATAAATAGTCGCTTCTGAAATATCGTAAGTAAGTAGCTGCTAATTTCGGAGTGGCAAAAATGCTTTAAAAATGCTATAATTTTTTGTAGAAAAAGCAAGAAATAAAGGCGGTGAAATAACACAAATAACGATAGATGAAATAAAGAAGTTAATTCAAAATAAAGAAAAGACAGATGCCGATTTTAAAGAATCTAAATTAGCGGCCATTTTATTATTTGGATTTGGGTTTCAAAATTATATTTATAATGTACTCAAACTTCGCACTTGAATAAGTGCCCATACACCTTAAAAATTCAATAATAACTGGCTTAAAAATAGCATGTACATGAACCTGATCACAGGACGGAACACTCCTGATTTTGCGAAGGATA
>CAUVDV010000019.1:0-22599 GCA_963550755.1 uncultured Lachnospiraceae bacterium | reverse complement strand
ATGATATTCAAAATAATTTTACGGTTCAGGCTACAAGTTATTACGATATTTTGGGGAAAGAGGCAGGAACTGGAGATTCTCCCTGCAATTTGTGGGAGGAGGATCAGTGCAAAATTTTCACTGGTGGAAAGTCCGTACAGGAGTTTGTTGATTCTTTACAAGCTTTATGTCTGACGAAAGAAGAAATGAAGAAATAAGAAAATGTTAACATAAAGGAATCGAGATCGCAGGCGCTTGCAGTGTGACCATGCAAATCAGGTGCATTGGAACATATGCAGCCCTGCGATTTCTTACAATATGGGGGAAACTGGTTTGGAAAAGCAAAAAAGAAAAAAAAATACGGCGCATAGATGGTTTATTGCGCCGGGATTGATACTGTATACAGGCTTAGTAATGTTTCCTATTCTTTGCTCCATATTTTACAGTTTTTTTAAATGGAGCGGAATCGGGCCAATGGAGTTTGCAGGACTTGATAATTTTAAATATCTCTTATTCAGCGAGAGAATGGCAGCAATTTTTTTTAACGCGCTTACAAACAATTTTATTTACTTGCTGTGTGTACTGCTTATTATCACACCGATTCAAATATTTACGGCCTATATGTTTTTTGTAAAGATACCCATGACTAAATATATTCGGACAATGATTTTTGTTCCCTATGTGCTGAGTACATCTATAGTCGGTTTTTTTTGCTTTGCTTGTTTTTGAGGGGAATATCGGCATCTTAAATGAGTTTATTAGAAATACGATCGGAGCGCAGTACACCAGAGCGTGGCTAGGGGATGACAGTGTTATGTTTCCGGTGTTTGTTCTTATTATTATATGGCAATGTGCCAGTTCGGGAACAATGATATTCTTCGCAGATATGCAGGCAACTCCTAAGGAGATTATAGAGGCGGCGATTGTCGATGGATGTGGGGAGTGGAGCTGCTTTTTTAGGATTATATTGCCGGGAATCAGAGCTTCCATGGTGACAAATATTACCTTAAGCGTCATATATGCGATGACAATGTTCGGATTGCCATATGTTTTAGTAGGCACTTCCGGCGGAGTTAACAACAGGTTGGATTTTATCGCTATGGTCTTTTATCGTTATGCTTTTGGCGGAACATACTACGGAACAACCGATATCGGCTTCGGATCCGCAATCAGTGTTGTAATGCTGATGATTATAGTGACTGTTTGGGCGATTACAAATAGGTTTTTGAAAAGAATAAAGGAGTAGTCAATATGGGAAGCGCCTTGAAAAGTTTTAAAGGAGCATTAAGAAAAAGCGGATGGAAAAGCGTCATCTCGTTTGTATTTATTGTATATTCTATGATAACCGTATTTCTTGTAGGGGAAACAATAATCTCCTCTTTTAAGACGAAGATAGAGCTGGTCGATAATTTGATTGGTTTTCCGAAACAACCGACTTTTAAAAATTACTTTACCGTTTTTGTGGAAGAAGGATTTGGCAAATATTTGTGGAACAGCATTTGTTTGGTAGCACTCTCTTTAGCTTTATTGATGCTTGTTTCTTCTATGTTGGCATTTGGTATGGCACAGTATAATTTTTGCGGGAAAAAATTTTTACAGGCATATTTTGTGATTGGTCTAATGATGCCGGTACAGCTCAGTATTTTACCGCTTTATCTTATGCTCTCAAGAGTGAAGATGACAAACAGTTTTTTGGGATTGGCTCTTTTATATGCTGCCAATCTGTCTTTTTCTTTTTTGGTGTTCAATCAGTTTTTCTTGCAATTGCCGCAGTCTATGATTGAATCGGCGCGCATAGACGGAGCGAATGATATGCATATTTTTTGGGGAATTGTGGTTCCTATATCTAAGCCGGTTTTTTCGACCGTGGGATTACTGCAGTTTGTTATGATTTGGAATGATTTCTTTCTGCCGATGGTGTTTTTGCCCCAAAAGAGCGCACATACATTGACATTAGCAATTTATAGCTACACAGCAAACTTCTTGAAAAACTGGGATAAGATATTTGCGGCGGTCACGATAGCGCTGGTGCCGATTTTGATTATTTATTTTCTATTTTCTGAACAGATTGTGGCGGGACTTACGGCAGGCTCAACAAAAGAATAAAAAAAGAGTATACGGAAAGGAAGCGCGAGATGAAGATTACAGGAAGATGGATATGGATAGACGATAACCATGACCAGAAAAATAGGAGAGTTTGTTTTTGGGATGACTTTTATACGGAAGATCAAGACTCGGCATGTGAACTCTATATTTGTGCGACAGAAAAGTATATGGTGCATATCAACGGCATATTACAGGGCTTCGGTCCGGCGCGAAGCATAAAAGAGGTCGGATATGTGGAACGATACAATATAACGCCGTTTTTAAAAAAGGGGAATAATGAGATTACAGTCGCCGTATGGAATTATGGCTGTTCAACCTATCAATCTGTTAATGATTACGGCAAGCTGATTTTTGAAATTCGCCAGCAGGAAAAAGTGATAGCAGTTTCCGGTGTAGACACGAAATGTATGGAAGATGAAGGATTTATTTCAAATGCACCCAAACGGAATGTTAACTTGGGGTTTGCGGATTACTATGACGGTAGAAAATTTGAACAAAAGTGGCATGTACAGCCAGCAAAATTGCGTGGATGGGAGAAGGCTGTTATATGCGAGGGTGTGGAGAAAGAACTGATAGAGTTGCCGGAAAGAAAACGCTCTCTTGAAAATAAGCGTCCTAAAAGAATTGTTCGGGTACAGGATGTTAAAAAGAATTGTCAGGTCTTTACGGTGAATACAAGAAAAGCGTTTTTTGGGAACAGAAAAGACGCGGATGAAACAAATTTTAATGCTTTCTTAGGCTGTATAATTGTAAGTCCCGTGGAACAGGAGGGACAGATAAGTTTTCCGAATCGTACATGGAATGGAATCTTTGGAAATTTTCGCTTAGGGGAAATAAAATATGATGTGAATGATCGGCACAGAGAGGCGACAGTGACATTGCATGAGGGGCCAAACTTTTTCCTGATGCAAATCCATGGAAAGTACGATGATCTGTATAGCCATATAGAGTATAGGTTTGAAAATGAGATCAAAATTGGTCTTGAACATCAGGATGGGCGATTTTTTGTGATTGGCCCAACTTCGCAGATTACTACAGTACAGGACGGCAGACATGAAATTTTTAGCGATATAGACTTTTTTACGGATGAGGAAAAAGAGATTTTTTCTTGCTGTTCTATGGGAGTGCTTGAAAACAAAAAAGTAAATATTAGATGGATTGATCCGGATGATGTTATGGAAGATGCTTATATACTGTCTCTTTCACGCTTAGGTAGATCGGTTAATGACTATAGTGTGAAAGAAGAACACTTGGGCATGCTGTGGAGCGGGGACGAGGCAACTATGATATCCCCTCCGACAGCAGGCGATTACAAAAGGATTATTGTTGATTTTGGAGATATATACGTAGGATATCTGAAATTTATGCTTAAGGCGCCGGAAGGCACAGTCGTTGATATTTATGGATTTGAGAATATGTACAGAGGGGAGCCTGACTATACTATTGGTTTGAATAATGGAGCGAGGTACATTTGCAAAGAAGGGTGGCAGACATATACCGGTATGGCTAAGATGGGTATGCGGTACGCAATGCTCAATATTTATGCGAATGGGAATATCCCTATTGAAATCAGAGAATTTGAAATCATACATGAAACTTATGCAACGGCGAATAGGGGATATTTTGAATGTGATCAGGAAAAGCTGAATCGGATTTGGAAGATGTGTGAACAGACAATGAGGGATAGCGTAGCTGACGCTTATGCGGATTCTCCTACATATGAGCAGGCATATTGGCTGGGAGATTCTTTAGTAAGTATGAATGTGGACGCTTATATGTTTGGAGATTATGAGTTTATCAGACATAATATTATCTTAGGAATGACAGCCGGCATGGCAACGCCGCTAGGCAACGCGCTGACACCTACGGATTGGGTCACTCCTATTCCGATGTGGACGATGAATTGGATGATAATGATTGCTGAGTATATTGCGCTTACAGGGGATAGAGAAATACTTGATGAGGTATATCCGACTGTTAGGAACAGACTGCACTACTATGCGGACTTGTTGACAGAGGACGGCGGATTTTTGGTGAAAGCTTGGAATCTTGTGGATTGGGCTCCAATGGATGTTTCCAATGATTGTGTTTGCACGGCCTATCAGGGGATTTTAGCTTATTGCTATGAGATTGCAGCGGAATATGCCGGTTTTTTAGGTGAGGCGGATGATCGGAAAATGTTTGAGATAATAGCTAAAAAGATACGAACCTATTTATCGGAAGTTCTGTGGGATGATGAACGTAAGGCATATAGGGACGGCTGGAGTCCGGAAAGAGGGTTGTCAGCAACATTCAGCATCCAGACGCACGCTTTATTGCTTTGTTACCATGCGGTGGAAGAGCCGGAAAGAAAAGGATTATTAATAGAGTATGTGAAAAACAAACCAGAAGATTTTTTGGATGTTGGCTCACCTTTCCTTTTATATTACCTATATGAAGTTTTGACTGAATTAGGTGAGTTTGAATCGGTTGTTACAGATATGGAAAAAAGATGGGGAGAAATGCTTCGATATGATTCTACAACTTGTTGGGAAGTATTTCCGGGGTTTTATGAAAATACAAGAACAAGGAGCTATTGTCACGCATGGTCTACAGCACCGGCAATGCTGCTGCAAAAGTTTTTGCTTGGTATTCAAAGAGAGGAAGAGGGCTTTAAAAAAGTTTCCGTAATTATGCCAAAGACAGGGGTGCAATGGTGTCGGGGAAGTATTCCTACTCCTTTTGGCGAGATAGAAGTGACATGGGATAAACACGACAGAGAATTTCTGATCCGTATGCCAGAGCAAATAAAAATAGGAGAGATACAAGCGGAAGGGTTCCATATCACTGTTGAAAGGACAAAATGAAATAAGTAAAAGAAAGAAATGCGAAAAATTGACAGGTCGGTGGAACAGAGAGGCTGATATAAATCGTCAGTATGGAAAGTTTGTAAATTCCTCTACTTCGAATTGTGGTAGAGGAATTTTTGATGGTAAGATCTCAAAACTTCCAAAACTACTCCTGTAGTATTGACATAACCGCAAGACTGTGGTAGTATATTAATGAAACTACTGTTGTCTTATGAAAGGAGCGCGAAAATGACGGTCAAATTAGTAGACTCCGAACTGAAAGTGATGAATGTCCTGTGGAAAGAGGGCGATGCTACGGCCAAGCATATTTCTGACGTTTTAAAGGCGGAAACCGGCTGGAACATGAATACGACCTATACGTTGATCAAGCGCTGTATAGGGAAAGGCGCGATTGAGCGGAGTGAGCCGAACTTTATGTGCCATGCGCTGATTCCGCGGGAAAAAGTGCAAATAGCCGAAACCAATGAACTGCTGGGCAAAATGTTTGACGGCTCGATTGATAAGCTGTTCGCGGCGCTGATTAGCAGCAAGCAGCTATCCAAAGCGGAGATAGAAAAACTGAAAAAAATGGTAGAGGGTATAGAGTGAGGTGAAAGCGATGAACTTGCTGCAAATGAGCATTTCGGCGGCGGTCTTAATCGCGGTTATTACCATACTGCGCGCCGTGCTGATTCATAAACTGCCAAAAAAGACCTTTTTATTTTTATGGGGATTGGTTTTGCTGCGGCTGCTGATTCCGGTTTCGATTCCGTCGCCTGTCAGCATTTATTCATGGCTGGGTCGTCAAACGCCGACGGCAGAGCAGGGAGCAAGGCTGTACTCGCCGCAGATTGCGGCGGCTAAGAGAATAACGGAAAGGCTGGCTCCAGATTTAAGCGGGCAAGCCGCTGCTGCCGAGCACTTGTCGGTATCGCTGTGGGCGGTGATTTGGACGGTGGGCTTTTTGTTGTGTCTTTCTTTTTTTGTGATTGTGTATTATAGGGGGATGAAAAAGTTCAGCGCTGCCCTGCCGATAGATACGGCTTTCCTTAGCGCGTGGAAAGAGTGGCATCCGCTGAAACGAAGCCTTTCGATTCGCCGCTCCCATCAGATGACGGCGCCGCTTAGCTATGGGGTGTTTCGGCCGGTCATCCTGCTGCCGGAAAAACTGGATTTGACCAATACCGAAGTTTTAAACTATATTTTAACTCATGAATATGTCCATATCCGGCACTTTGATATTTTGACCAAAGCCGTCATGATTTTGGCGCTTAGTATTCACTGGTTCAATCCGCTGGTGTGGGTAATGTTTTTGCTGCTTAACCGCGACATTGAGCTGGTATGCGATGAAACTGTGATTCGGATATGCGGCGAAAAAAGCAGACCGGCGTATGCCTATACCTTGATTGATATGGAAATTCATCAGGCCGGGCTTATGCCGCTGTGCAACAACTTTAGTAAAAATGCAATTGAAGAAAGGATTGGAGCGATTATGAAAATGAAAAAAACATCAATCATCGCGCTGGTCTTGACGGTGCTTTTGACCGGCAGCCTAACGCTTATTTTTGCCACTTCCGCTATAGAGGAAAATCAAAGGCCAGCCAGCGTTAGCGCTGTCAGGGAGAGGCTGTCGGCGGAGGAGCGGAGTATGCTGCAAGCCTTGCAGTTAGCCAATTATGAAGATATGAGCATTTCTGAATATCAAAATAAGATTTGGAAAATGACAGATACAGAGGAATATCAAGCTTTGCTGGAGCGCGTGGCGCAGGATGACATGTTATACCGGCAAAAAGACAGCGACGCCCTTGCTTCTTTTCTGTTTAATACTTTAGTGCCGCTGACGGCGGAAAACTGGCAGACAAGCGAGTTCAGTGGCAGCACAGGCACGAGTTATTCCGGCAGGACGGACCCAACCAAGAGCTGGGACTATGACGGAGCGGCGCTGGAGTTTACCATTACTTTGGCGATTCAAAAGGCGGACAGCCTGACCGTCCGCGAGTATGCTGCCACCCGCGTAGGAGTGATGAATGCCGTATCAGCGCTGCTGCGGGATAAAACAGAAAAACAGCTGCAGGATAAGGAGTTTATGGCCAAGGAAATTGCCGCCCAAGTTGAAAAAATAAAAAATCAGTGGAGCAGCGAACGGCTTCAGGTAGCAGTGGAATGTTTTTATATGCCGCTTGCGGCAGCTGAATTCGGCGAAGAAGATGGAGATAGCGGCCAGAGATATTCCGAGCCGCGCCGCTACCCGCAAGGTTCCGGGGAAGATTATCAATCGCTGCTGGAACTGAAAACACCGGATTATCAAAAAATGAGCGTTGCGGATTTTAACAAAGCACTGCTGGAATGGGCTGACCGCAATCATGAACGGCTGGAGCGAGTTGGCGAAGACGCTGCCTTTGATGATTATGGAGTTTCCCTGTCCCCGGCGGAAAAAAGCTTTATTACGCTGACGGTTTGGGCGTCGGGCATGGAAAATGCGGCATGGGTCAAAAGCAGCTATACCAAGACCAAGGAAAAAGACCCGGAAACCATGATTATCCTGCCGGACAGAGAGGAAGAAGTCAAAGACCGCCTTTTGTACAGCAGCTTATCTTATCATCTGGCGTATCATATTGCAGATAACAAGGCGCTGGCGGTTGAGGAGCGGGATTCTCACTTGGCGGCGGTGCTGTCCAGCGTGGAGCGGTTTTGGCAGGAGGCGAAAACAGCGGATATTTTGAAAATGACAGATGGTGAAGCGGCGGAAAAGCTGAAGCAGATTGCCGCCCAAAACAGCAATGAGAAAATAGTGTTTCAAATTGCCGCCGAGCAGGTGCATTTCCAAAAAGACTGGGATGAAAAGAGTACCATGACGGAGAAACAAATCCTGCCGCCTCAAAACACATCTTCCGCGCGGGAGAGAACGGAAAGCCTGTTAGACGGAAAAGCAGAGAGCGGCAGTGCTGATGACAGCGAAAAAACAGAGGGAGAGCCGAAATCAGCCGACGCGGCGACGTCAAAAGCCTCGGCTGCCGAATACGGAGTGAGCCGAACCGCGGAGGAATGGGAAAAAGTCTATTCCATTTATAAGCCATTTGGCGTGGTGTATGATAAGAATCAGGACTGCTTTTACTATCAAGGGAAGTTAGTCAGATGTCTTATTGATGTCATGCAGTCCAATGGAAAGTCATTAGAAAGCGGAGATTTTAAAGGCATCATGCGGCAAATTTACCACCCAGAGGGAAAAGGCGAGGTTGACGTTTACATGGTCAGGGACTATGAAAAATTAGATAGCAACGGTAACGGCACACTAATTGGTGTAAAAGAGAGCATTAAATAGGAAGAAACACAAAATCAAAAAGACTGTGGCACCCCCGCAGTTTTTTATTGGCTTTTTCCCCCGCAATATGTTATAATGTTGCGTAATAAGGCGTGAGTGCAGCCGATTTTGTTAAAAGGCGCGCAGCATGCTTGCATGCGTAAGCGCATTTTGACAAAATCGGCTATATGAGCGTCAAAAGCGTAGAGAAAATCCGTAGGATTTTCTCATGCACGCGCGCCGTTCCCCCAAAAAGTGAGTGCAAGATGGGAGAGAAAAATGCGGGGCATGCTGGCATGTCCAAGCATTTTTATCGAGCAGCTTATATGAGCGTCAAAAGCGTAGAGAAAATCCGTAAGGATTTTCTCATGCACGCGCGCCGTTCCCCCAAAAAGTGAGTGCAAGGTGGGAGAGAAAAATGCGGGGCATGCTGGCATGTCCAAGCATTTTTATCGAGCAGCTTATATGAGCGTCAAAAGCGTAGAGAAAATCCGTAAGGATTTTCTCATGTACGCGCGCCGTTTCCCCAAAGTGAGTGCAAGATGGGAGAAAAAAGGCGCGCAGCATGCTGGCATGTCCAAGCATTTTTATCGAGCAGCTTATATGAGCGGCAAAAACGTAGAGAAAATCCGTAAGGATTTTCTCATGTACGCGCGCCGTTCCCCCAAAAAGTGAGTGCAAGATGGGAGAGAAGAACAGCAAAACTTCTATTAGTTTTTTAAAAGAGGAAAGATTATGAGTAATTTATTAAAAAACCAGTTGATAAAACAATAGAAGATTTTGATAAAGAATAAGGAAGGAATTAAGACCAGAGTGAAAGAGGAATTACAGCAGCGGGGCATATCCGCTGATTATGAAAAGATTTTAAGTGGGCTGCGGGAAAAGCTTCGTGTGATGGCAGAAGCCAAAGGCCGGCCGATTCAATATCATATCACCACCTACGGCTGTTTGATGAACGAGCATGACTCGGAAAAGCTGCGGGGAATTTTAGAAAGTGTTGGCTGCCGGCCGGCGGAGCAGGATGAAGATGCCGATATTATCGTTTATAACACCTGCGCCATTCGCGACGGAGCCGAGCAAAAGGTGTACGGCCGGCTTGGCTATTTAAAGACGCTCAAGCGGCAAAGGCCGGATCTTTTAATCGCCCTGTGCGGCTGCATGATTCAGCAGAAAACCGCGCTGGAAAAAATTCAAAAAACCTATAAGCATGTGGACATCTTATTTGGCACCCATAATATTTATATGTTTGCCGAGCTTTTAACCGCCAGACTGGACAGCGGCGGGCGGATTATTGATATTTGGCCGGAACATCAGGAAATAGTGGAAGATTTGCCGATTCGGAGGGATAATCCCTATAAAGCCAGCGTCAATATCATGTACGGCTGCAATAATTACTGCGCCTTTTGTATCGTGCCCTATGTTCGGGGCAAGGAGCGCTCGCGGCCGTCTGAGGATATTGTGGCCGAGGTGGAAAAATTAGTGGCCGAGGGAGTAGTGGAAATCATGCTGCTGGGGCAAAATGTCAATTCCTATGGCCGCGGGCTGGCGGAAAATATTAATTTTACCGGTCTGCTGCGGAAGCTGGAAGCGGTTTCCGGCTTAAAACGGCTGCGCTTTATGACCTCGCACCCGAAAGACCTAAGCGATGAACTAATTGCCTTTATCGGCGAAAGCCAAAAGCTTTGTCCGCAGTTTCATCTGCCCATGCAGTCCGGCTCGGATAAGGTGCTACAGGAAATGAACCGGCGCTATACCAAGGCGCATTTTATGGAGCTGGTGGCCAAGCTGCGGCAGGCGCGGCCGGAGATTGCCATTAGTACGGATATTATTGTCGGCTTTCCGGGAGAAACGGAGGAGGATTTTGCCGAAACGCTGGAGGTAGCTGAAAAAGCGGAGTTTGATATGGCCTATACCTTTATTTACTCGCCGCGGACGGGAACCAGAGCGGCCGGCCGTGCCGATCAAATCCCAGAGGAAGTCAGCAAAGAGCGCTTTGGGAGATTGTTAAAAATCATTAATCAAAATATTCACAAAAAATCCACGGTGCTGCTGGGAACGGTGCAGCCGGTTTTAGCCGAAGCGATCGGTGATAACGGCAAAATCAGAGGTCGGTTAAATAACAATCATCTGATTCATTTTGACGGCGAGCCGGCGCTTTTGGGTCAAATCGTGGATGTTAAAGTGATAAAAGCCAGAACATTTTATTTAATGGGAGAGTTGATCAGGCATGGATAAAACAAAGCTGACGCCGATGATGCAGCAATACTTCGCGCTGAAAGAGGAATACGCCGACTGTATTTTATTTTTTCGGTTAGGCGATTTTTATGAAATGTTCTTTGAGGACGCTAAGACAGCCAGCCGGGAACTGGAAATCGCACTGACCGGCCGGGACTGCGGCATGGAAGAAAAAGCGCCCATGTGTGGCGTACCGTATCATGCGGTGGATAATTATTTGTACCGCCTGGTCGGCAAGGGCTATAAGGTGGCGATTTGCGAGCAGGTGGAGGATCCGGCGGCAGCCAAGGGCATTGTTCGGCGCGAGGTGGTACGGATTGTAACGCCGGGCACGAACTTAAACCCGGATAATTTAGACGAAACCAAGAATAATTATATTTTTTGCCTGATTGCCTATGGCGGCAGTTATGGCATAGCCTATACCGATATTTCCACCGGCGACTTTCGGACGACGCAGACGCACAGCTTTGCACAGGCGGTTGAGGAAATTGCCAAGGTCGCGCCGGCCGAGCTTTTGCTTCCACAGGAAATACAGCAGGATTCGGATTTTATGCAAAAGGTAACAGAGCGGCAGCATATTTTTGTGACGGCCAAGGAAGATTATTTCTTTGATTTGGCGGCTTGCCGGCAGGTGATAGAAAAGCATTTCGGGGTTTTGACGCTGGACGGCATCGGCGATTTGGAGCCGGCGCATCAAATCGCCTCCGGGGCGCTGCTGCGCTATACCGGCGACACCCAAAAAGGAAATATCAGCCAAATCAGCCATATTGAAGTTTATCAGCCCAGCCAGTATATGCTGCTTGACCCGGCCACCCGGCGGAACTTGGAGCTGACCGAAACCATGCGCGGTCAGGATAAGCGGGGATCGCTCTTATGGGTGCTGGATAAGACCAAAACCGCAATGGGCGCTCGGATGCTGCGCTTTTTTATTGAGCAGCCGTTGCTTGATCAAACCTTGATTGAAGCGCGGCTTTCGGCGGTGGAGGAATTAAAAAACGAGCCGCTTTTTTTGGCGGAGTTGCGGGAGCTGTTGGAGCCGATTTATGATTTGGAGCGGCTGATGGCTAAGCTGATTGCCAAAACCGCCAATCCCCGTGATTTGCTGGCTTTTAAAAGTTCACTGACCATGCTGCCGCATATTAAAAATCTGCTGGCGGCGGCTAAATGCGAAGCTTTGACGGCGCTTTGGCAGGAAATAGATGTTTTAGTTGATTTGCAGCAAAAAATTGAAGCCGGGATTGCTGAGGACGCCCCGATTTCTTCCAAAGAGGGCGGCGTGATTAAGCCCGGCTATCATGAAAAGGTTGACCAGTACCGCTTAGCCTCGACCCAAGGGAAAACCTGGCTGCTGGAATTAGAGCAAAAGGAAAGAGAAGCAACCGGCATTAAAAACCTGAAAATAAAGTATAATCGGGTGTTCGGCTATTATTTGGAGGTAACCAATTCCTACGCGCAGCTGGTGCCGGAGCGCTATATCCGGCGGCAGACAACGGCCAATGCCGAGCGCTATGTGACCGAAGAATTAAAGCAAATGGAAGAAACCATTTTAGGGGCGGAGGAAAAACGGCTGGCGCTTGAGTATGAACTCTTTCAGGAAATCCGCGATACCTGCGCCGGTCAAAGCCGGCGGATCAAGCAGACGGCGGCCCGGGTGGCGGCGCTGGACGCTTATCAGTCCATGGCTTATGTGGCGGCGCAGCAAAATTATGTCCGGCCGGCTTTTAACGGGGAGGGGCAAACCGAGATTGTGGACGGCCGGCACCCGGTGATTGAAAAAATGCTGCCGGAAAATGAGTTTATCGTCAATTCAGCCAGTTTAAGCCGAAAGGAACATTTGCTGATTATTACCGGGCCGAACATGGCGGGCAAATCCACCTATATGCGCCAGATTGCTTTAATTCAGCTAATGGCGCAAGTCGGCAGCTTTGTTCCGGCGGCAAGCGCAGCGCTGGGCATTGTTGACCGGATTTTTACCAGAGTGGGAGCGTCGGATGACCTGTCCTCGGGCAAGTCCACCTTTATGGTGGAAATGGCGGAAACCGCCAATATTTTAAGAAATGCCACGCCGGAGAGCCTGGTTATCTTGGATGAAATTGGCCGGGGAACGTCAACTTATGACGGTCTGAGCATTGCCTGGGCGGTTGTGGAATATTTGGCCAACCGCCAGCTGTCCGGCGCAAAAACCCTTTTTGCCACGCATTATCATGAATTGACGGAACTGGAAGGCAAGATTGACGGCGTGGTCAATTACTGTATTTCCGTGGCGGAGCGGGGCGAAGATATTATTTTCCTGCGTAAAATCATTCGGGGCGGCGCCGATAAAAGCTATGGCATTCAGGTGGCGCGTTTAGCCGGCATTCCCTATGTGGTGGTGCAGCGGGCCAGAGAGATACTGGCGGAGCTGTCGGCGGCCGATATTGCCGCCCAGCGGGAGATTAAGCCGAAAAACTTAGCCTTTGTGGCGCCGGTTGGAATGCAGCTGGATTTGTTTGGCGGGGAGGATTATCTGGCGGAAATCAAGGCCTTGGAACTGGACGATATGACGCCCAAAGCGGCGTGGGAGTTTTTAAGCAGACTGCAGCAGCGCTTGAAATAAGAAACTTAAGAAATTTAATTTTACAATTTATAAATTTGTGTTATACTAATAGGCAACTTTCCCATGCCGGCAAATGGCCGGTTTTGGTCGGGACTGCCGGCAATCCGACCGGTTTTGCTTGGCGAAAAATTTATTTCCGCAGCCGTAAAATAGGCGGTGGGGAAAAAGTAAAAATAAAATGACTCAATTTCTCAGTCGCGACCAAACCGAAACAGGTTGTTTTGGCTGGTTAGGCGCCGTGTGAATCGGCAGACAGAGCTTTTTACGCCGGCAGGAAAGAAAGGTGCTTGGCGCGGCCATTAGCGAAAAAAGTTTATTCTCCGTTTTGGGAGCGATAGGGCAAAAAAGACAAATAGTTGCGCCCCGCGCGCAAAGCGGAATTTTGGATAGGCAAAGTTGAGTAAAACAGCAAAAAATAAAAAGGAGAATTTATTATGGCAAAAAGAGGCGGTTTTCCGGCAGGAGCGATGCCGGGCAATCAGGCAAATTTAATGAAGCAAGTGCAGAGAATGCAAAAGCAAATGGAAACCATGCAGGAGGAGATTGAAAACAAGGAGTTTGAAGCAGCGGTCGGCGGCGGAGCGGTCAAAGCAACGGTCAACGGCAAAAAAGAATTAAAGGCGATTGCCTTATCGCCCTCGGCGGTTGACCCGGAAGATATTGAAATGCTTCAGGACTTAATTGTGGCGGCGGTCAATGAAGCCGTCCGCAAGGCGGAAACGGAGATGAATGAGGAAATGTCGAAACTGACCGGCGGACTGAACTTGCCGGGCGGATTGGGAGGCTTATTCTAATGGATTATTATGGGAAATATTTTTCCCGTTTGATTGAACAATTTACAAGACTGCCGGGCATAGGCTATAAAAGCGCCCGGCGGCTGGCTTTTTATGTCATTGCCATGACGGATGAGCAGGCGGAGGAGTTTGCGCAGGCGATCGTGGAGGCCAAAAAAAACACTGGTTATTGCCGGGAGTGTTTTACCATTACCGATGAGGAAGTTTGTCCGATTTGCGCGTCCGCCAAGAGAGAGCGGGGGACGATCATGGTGGTGGAAGAAACCAAGGATTTGGTGGCCTATGAAAAAACCGGCCGTTATCAGGGGTTGTATCATGTGCTGGGCGGTGTGATTTCGCCGATGCTGGGCATTGGACCGGCGGACTTGCGCACCAAGGAGCTGTTTAGCCGGTTGGGCAGTCAGAATGTTGAGGAAGTCATCTTAGCGACCGGCTCGACGGTTGAGGGCGAGGCGACGGCGATTTATTTAAGTAAGCTGCTAAAACCCTTGGGCGTTCGGGTTACCCGAATTGCCAATGGCGTGCCGGTGGGCGGCGATTTGGAATATGTTGATGAAATGACCTTAGCCAGAGCACTGGAAGGCCGAACGGAAATATAAGGGAATTTCAAGAAAGAAGGTTGAAGATTTGAAGAAAAGAGCTTTGATTTGCAGTATGGCGATCGTTCTGTTGATTTTTTGGACAGGGGATCAGATTTTGGCGGCAACGCCGACGGCGCAGGTTTACGCCGGCAATCAACTGCGGACATTAGGGATTTTAAAAGGCAGCGGCGACGGCTCGCTGCAATTGGAAAATAATATTACCAGAGCCGAGGTCGCCACCATTATGGTGCGGATTTTAACGGAAAGCCCGATAGTTAATCCGGAGCCGAAGACCTTTTTCGATGTTTCCGCTCAGCACTGGGGGCGGGATTATATTCAAAAGGCATATCAGATCGGCATTATTCAAGGCTATTCCGACGGCAGCTTTGCGCCGGAAAACAAAATCAGCTACGCCGAGGTGCTGACGATTATGGTCAATGCTTTGGGGCAAAAGGATAGCTTAAACCCGGAACTGAACTGGCCGGAAAATTATATCGCCAGAGCCAAGGAACTGGGCATTGTTCCGGCCGGCGGGAGTACGCCGTTTGATAAGGTGATTACTCGCGGCGAGATGGCGCTGATTGTTTGGGATACGATTTTGGTGAAAAAATAATGGAAGATAATTATTTAACAATTGGCAAAGTGCCGGAAAAGCTCCTTAGCCGCTGGGTTTTTTCCGCGCCGGCGGCCGAGCGGCCGGAAGTGCTGCAAGGTCCCGGACTGGGCGAGGACTGCGCGGCGGTCGAGCTGGCGGCCGGAGAAATTTTGATTTTATCAACCGATCCGATCACGGCAACGGAGGAAAATATCGGCTATTTAGCGGTTCATGTTACGCTCAATGACTTAGCGGCAGCGGGGGCAGAGCCGGTTGGCCTGATGGCTACCCTGCTTTTGCCGCCCAATTATCCGCAGAGCCGGCTGGAAAAGATTTTTACCGAACTGCGGCAAACGGCGGCGGCGCAAAACTTGGCGATTTTAGGTGGACATACCGAGGTAACCGACGCCGTTAATCGGGCGGTGGTGTCAATTGCCGGAGTTGGCAAGATAAAAAAAGACAAGGCGCTGCTAAATAAGACCATGCAGGCGGGCGACAGTATTGTCATGACCAAGTATGCCGGACTGGAGGGAACGGCTATTTTGGCCAAAGCCAAGGCGGCGGAATTAGGCGGGCGTTTTGGTGCGGATTTTATTAAGCGGGCGCAGACGCTGGATCAGTTTTTATCGGTGCGGCCGGAGTCGCAGACGGCGATGAACTGCGACGCGGCTGGTTTAAAGGCGATGCATGACGTGACCGAGGGCGGTGTGCTGGGTGCGCTGTGGGAATTGGCGGTCAAAGCTGGTCGAGGGTTGGAAGCGGACTTAACGGCTGTGCCGATTTTGCGCGAAACGATTGAAATTAGTGAATTTTTTGACATCAATCCTTATAAGCTGATTAGCAGCGGCGCTATGCTGATGATTGCCGAAAACGGAGAGGCTTTGGCTGAGGCACTGGCGGCCGCCGCCATTCCGGCCAAGGTAATTGGGCATTTGACAGACGGTCAGGAGAAAGTGGCTTGCTATGCCGGAATTCGGCAGGCGATTTTGCCGCCGGCGGCCGATGAAATTTATAAGGTATTATAAAATGGCAGCACAGGGAGGTTTTCAATGGAAGCGAAGAAAAGCACAAGAAAAGCAAAAAAGTTTGATAAGCAGGTCGAGCTGCTGAATATTTTGGAAAACGACGCCAGACGAAGCGTTAAGGATTTGGCGGAAATGCTGGCGGAGAATGAGACGGATATTGCCGCGCAGCTGACGGAAATGGAAAAGCAAAAGGTGATTTGCGGTTATCATACCCTGATTAACTGGGAGAAGACCGCCAGCGAACGGGTTACGGCATTGATTCAGGTTAATGTTACGCCGGAGCGGGGCAAGGGCTTTGATAAGATTGCCGAGCGGATTTACCGTTTTGATGAGGTGCGGTCGGTGTATTTGATGTCGGGCGGCTATGATTTTACGGTTATTGTTGAGGGCGCAACGATGAAAGAAGTAGCGATGTTTGTGGCTAAGCGCTTAGCGCCGCTTGAGTCGGTCAGGGGGACAGCCACCCATTTGATTTTAAAGCGGTATAAGGATTACGGTACGGTACTTGAGCCGGATGAAAAAGGCGGCAGAATGGCGGTAACACTATAATGAAAGAATTAAATCAAACTGCACTGCATATGAAACCATCGGGCATTCGAAAGTTTTTTGATATTGTCCTGCAAATGAAGGACGCCATTAGTTTGGGCGTGGGCGAGCCGGACTTTGAAACGCCGTGGCATATTCGGGAAGAGGGGATCGCTGCCTTAGAGAGAGGCTATACCTTTTATACCGCTAACGCCGGACTATCCGAACTGCGGACGGAGATTTGCCATTATCAGAAACGCCGCTTTGGCTTAGACTATCAGCCGGAGAGCGAATGTCTGGTTACAGTCGGCGGCAGCGAGGGTTTGGATATCATGCTGCGGGCGCTGCTGAATCCCGGGGATGAGTTTTTGGTGGTCGAGCCCTGCTTTGTCTGCTATCAGCCTTGTACGGCAATGACCGGAGCGGTGCCGGTGCCGATTGCCACCAAAGAGGAAAATAATTTTAAAATCACGGCGCCTGAGATCCGGGCGAAGATTACGCCCAAGACCAAGGGGATTATTTTATCTTTTCCCAATAATCCGACCGGCGCGATTATGACGCGCCAGGAACTGGAAGAAATCGCCGCGGTGATTAAGGAGCATGACCTGTATGTGATTTCCGATGAGATTTACGCCGAGCTGACTTATTCGGGCAGGCATTTTTCGATTGCCGCGCTGCCGGGTATGAAGGAAAGAACCGTTGTGATTAACGGCTTTTCCAAGGCGTACGCCATGACCGGCTGGCGGCTGGGCTATACCTTAGCGTCGGCGGAGATTACGGCGGTCGCTAAAAAAATTCATCAATATGCGATTATGTGTTCGCCGACGGTCAGCCAGTACGCCGGCGTGGAAGCGGCGCGCAACGGCGACGCCGATATTGAAAAAATGAAAGAAGCCTATAATCAAAGACGACGTTTTTTAGTTCAGTCTTTTCGGGAAATGGGACTGTCCTGCTTTGAGCCGGAGGGGGCGTTTTATGTTTTTCCCTCGATTCAGGCAACGGGGCTGAGCAGCGAGGAGTTCGCGCTTAAATTATTGGAGGAGCAAAAGGTGGCGGTCGTGCCCGGCAATGCTTTTGGCGAGAGCGGCGAGGGCTTTATCCGCTGTTCCTACGCTTACAGCATTGATGAGTTAAAACTGGCCGTGCAGCGCATTGGCAAGTTTGTAGAAAAATATGATTTAAAACCGGAAAAATCTATTTAGCGAAGCCTCGCGGGCGGTGCCTGCGGCGGTTAAGGCTTTTTGAAGATTTACAGACAAAGCGGGGATATTCATGAAAGTAAAAACGGTCGCCATAGTCAGTCTTTCCGATGGGATGCTGGGCGAGGATTTTGTCAGGTATCAATATGAACGGGGCGTTAAAAGGCTGCATGATTATGGTTTAAATGTAAAAATAATGAAAAACGCGCTGCGGGGCATAGAATATTTGGAGAATAACCCGGATAAAAGAGCGGATGACCTCCTACAGGCTTTTGGTGATGACGAGGTTGACATGATTCTTTGCGCGATCGGCGGCGATGACACCTATCGCCTGGCGCCGTATTTATTCACGGGTGGCAGGCTGCGGCAAGCGATCAGGCCCAAGATATTCTTGGGCTTTTCCGATACGACCGTAAACCATTTTATGCTGCATAAGCTGGGGCTCAAAACCTTTTACGGGCAGGCTTTTCTGCCGGATATTTGTGAGCTGGACAGTACTATGCTGCCGTATACGGCAAGCTTTTTCAAGGAATTAATAGAAACCAGCGGTATTGCGGAAATAAAGCCGGCTGAAAAATGGTATGAGGAACGGACGGACTTTAGCGCCCGATCGTTAGGCACTCAAACCAGGGCTCATGCCAATCAAGGATTTGAGCTGCTGCGGGGAGAGGGAAGTTTTTCCGGTGAGATTTTGGGCGGCTGCCTGGAGTCTATTTATAATATGCTGACGGCTTCCCGTTATCCGGATTCAGCTGAAATATGCGGCCGATACCAGCTTTTTCCCCAAGCGGAGGAATGGCGGGGCAAGATTTTGCTGCTGGAAACCAGTGAGGAAAAAACACCGGCGCCGTTATTTGAGCAAATGCTGAATGTTTTGAAAAATACGGGCATTTTTGAAACAATAACCGGCGTGATGGTGGGTAAGCCAATGGATGAGGCGTATTATGAGGAATATAAGGCGGTTTTGCTTAAGGTCATAGACCGTGAAGAACTGCCGATTTTATATAATGTCAATGTGGGACACGCGCGGCCGAGGTGTATTGTGCCTTTCGGGCAAAGAGCGGAGGTTGACGCCGGCCGGCAGCGGATTCGTTTTGCGAAATAAGGAGAAATGATGAACATTGTGTTATTGGAGCCGGAAATTCCGGATAATACCGGTAATATCGGCCGGACCTGCGTGGCAACGGGGGCAAGTCTGCATTTAATTAAACCGCTGGGTTTTGATATTTCGGAAAAAGCAGTGCGGCGGGCGGGCCTGGATTATTGGAAAGATTTAACATTAAAGGTTTATGAAAACTACGAGGATTTTTTACAGCAAAATAATAATCCGCCGGTGATTATGGCAACGACTAAGGCGGAGAAAAAATATACCGATATTTCTTATGAACCGGACTCCTACATTATGTTTGGCAAAGAAAGCAAGGGCATACCGGAAGAAATCTTAGTTCGCGCACCGCAAAACTGTGTTCGGATTCCGATGCGGGCCGGGTACCGTTCGCTTAATTTGTCTAATTCGGTGGCGATCGTGGTGTATGAGGCGCTGCGGCAAAATGATTTTGACGGCTTAGAAACGGCGGGACAGCTTCACCGGCTGCATTGGTGAGTTGGGCCGGCGTTAAGAAAAGCGGCTGGCTGCCGCCGGAAAGACCGTCTTTTAGCGGCAGACCAGAGGGAATGTACTTAGGCAGCCGCCAAAGCCGGCGCGGTAAAGTTTCAGCGGATGAAGCCAAAGACAGCTGACCGCGCCCTGCAAAAACGCATGGTATTTTGATCGGGAAAGGGCAAACGATAGGAGTTTAAAAAAATGGAAAATGCGATTTTTACTAATATGTGCATGATTTATGACGGCGATCGGATTCTGGTGCAGGACCGCCGGGATCCGAAATGGCCGGGAGTAACTTTTCCGGGCGGACATGTTGAGCCGGAGGAGTCCTTTATGCTGTCGACGATCAGGGAGGTTAAAGAGGAAACTGGGCTGGACGTCTGGGACTTGCAGTTTTGCGGGATGAAGCAATTTACCGATCGGGAAAAGGGCTATCGCTATGTTGTTTTTTTATATAAAACGGATTGCTTCAGCGGACAGCTCTGTTCTTCCAGGGAGGGCGAAGTCTTTTGGATCAACCGGCAGGAGCTGAACCAATATCGGCTGGCCAGAAGTTTTGAGCCGATGCTGGAAATTTTTGAAAATGAGGATTTGACGGAGATTTTTTACTGGTATGATCAGGAGGCCGATGACTGGCGGTTAGAAACCGTTTAATGGTTGGCCACGGCGAAACGGAATGCGGCTGGCGAGGGCAGAGTTCATGCAGGCTGCCGCTCGGGCGGAAAGCGAAGCGTTCAACAGGGCATATCGCTTTTTGAGCGGGATAGCCCCCCAAAAGATTATGGGAAAGAGAAGTCAGCAATAAAGGAAAGAGCAATGAAAGCAAAAGGACAGGAAATTTTAGAAGGCAATATATCACAGGGATTGATTCGGCTGGCGATTCCAATTATGGCTACTTCTTTTTTGGAGATGGCTTATAATCTGACGGATATGTTTTGGATTGGCAACTTAAGCAGCAAGGAAGTGGCGGCCATTGGTACGGCCGGATATTTCCCGTGGCTGATGATGGGCTTTGTCATCATTCCCCGAATTGGCGCGGAAGCTTTGATCGCGCAGTCAATCGGTCAAAGGAGTGATGAGAACAGGCGGGGCTATATTGCGGCGGTTTTGCAGATTGGGATTATTATGGGGCTGTTATACAGCTTTTTTATTTACTTAAATGGCGACTGGTTATTAAACATTTTTCGAATTAAGGAAACGGACGTCGTGCAAATGGCCGGGCAGTATTTAAGGATCATTGTCTTTGGACTGGTTTTTGCTTTTTTAAATCCGGTGTTTACCGGCACCTTTAATGCGCATGGGCAAAGTAAGCTCCCGTTTTATTTTAATACAACCGGACTGATTGTTAATATGGTTTTAGACCCGATTTTGATTTTCGGCTGGCTGGGCATGCCGAAAATGGGCGTAGAGGGGGCGGCTTTGGCAACGGTGATTGCCCAAATGACGGTCAGCGCCTGCTTTGTTGTTTTTATGATGCGGGATAAGAATGAGCTTTCGCGGATTCCGTTGCTGCAAATAAGGCTTGGGCGCTGGCGGCGAGTGTTTGTGATTGGCGCTCCGGCGGCGGCGCAAGGGCTTTTATTTACTTTATTTTCGATGGCGTTGGCCCGGATTATCACGGCTTGGGGAGCGGCGGCGATTGCCGTGCAGAAGGTTACCGCCCAGATCGAAGCCATTTCCTGGCGGAGCGCGCAGGGCTTTGGTACAGCGCTGACCGCTTATGTCGGTCAAAATTACGGAGCGCGGCAAAATGAGCGGGTCAAAGCCAGCTATCGCAGCGCGATCAGCAAGGGAACGGCGATTGGCGTCCTTTCAACCGTATTGTTGGCTTTGTTTCCGCAGATTTTATTGGCTCCTTTTTTTCATGAGCCGGAAGTGCTGGATATGGGGATTCATTGTATGCGCATTATGAGCGTGTGCCAAATGTTTATGAGCATGGAGATTATTACGGCCGGCGGCTTTAACGGGCTGGGCAGGACGCTGCCGCCGTCGGTAACCGGGATTCTTTTTACCGGCATGAGGATTCCGCTGGCGCTGCTTTTGACCACGGTGATTGGCTTAGACGGGGTGTGGTGGAGCATGACTATTTCCAGCGTGGTGAAAGGCCTGGTTTTGCCGACTTGGTTTTATTTCGGGGCATATCGAAAGCTGAAATAATAATGATTTTAAAGCAAGCCATTGATTCGGTGGCTGGCTTCTTTGATATATTCAATCTTATAAGCCATATATATCATCCTCATTCAATTTTAACATCAATATCATCAAGCTCTTGCTGGCAAATCCCCAAAGAAGTCATCATCTCTTCTTGAGAAAGTGAATGGCTGGGATTATAGTGCGCCATTCGCCGCTCGGCTTCTTCCCGTTCCAGAATTTTAACTTAAAACCAGCCAAGATATTGACAACGGAAATCTCAAACTTGTGTGCGGACTGGAACCGGCGGATATATTGAAATAATTTTAAAAACAGCTAATTCAAGGGAAATAAAAAAAGAAAAAATAAAAATTCGTTGAAAAAGCAATATATTTATGATAAGATAAAAATGTATCAGATTATAATAAAAAAAGGGGGCTGTTATGCAAAATCAGGTATCAATTTGGTTGATAATGGTATTGATGGCGACGCTGTTTTTTCAAGGGAGTGCGGTATGGAGCGGCGGAATGCTAAGAAGCGCGGCGGAGGAGCAAAAGACAGACGAAAAGATAGAGATAACGACCGGAGAATATATACCGGAAGAAAAAGAGGATGATGCTAAGGCAGAAGAGGTACCGGAAAGCGTTTACTTAAAAGACTATAAAATTTCAAGGGGAACTTTTAGCCAAAACCGCTCGGTCAACAGCGAACTGGATGTGTTAACGGAAGTAAAAGTCGGAGAAGAAAGAACTGCGGTACCAGAGGAGATAAAGCCAGAGAGAAAGCTTTCGGTGGGACTAAAAAAAGCAATCCGAGATTTAAAACCGGGAACGGAAGTTGAAATACTGATTTCCTTTCATTGGGATTATTGGGACGATACGGATATGGTTATTCGTTCAATCAAAGACGTGGTGGGAGAGAACATGGTATATGAAGAAGTTAAGTTCAGTGGAATGCAGATAAAAGCAGATGTTTCCTGTGTTTCAAAAATTGCGAGGTTAAAAACAGTTTTATCTATGATGCTGCCGGAGGAAAATATTGAAATAAGCATACCAGAGGATGGCTTTTAAAAAACAAAAAAATCGTTCCTTTCGGCTTTCCC